>JANMHH010000240.1:0-1768 GCA_031375065.1 Rubrivivax sp.
CGGCACCACCAGCAGTGAAGACAAGGCGCGGCTGGCGCGTGAACACGGCTGCCAGCACGTGGTGGTGACCGCGGACTACCATTTCGCCGAAGCGGTACACGGCTTTTGCGGCGGTGCCGACGTGGTCATCGACGGCCTGGGCGACGCGGCCCGTGAAGAAAACTTCAAGGCCCTGGCGCCCTGCGGCCACTGGATCAGCCTGGGTCAGGCCAGCGGGCCCTTGCAGCCGCTGGACCCGAACTGGCTGGTGCAAAAGTCGCTGACCTTCTCGCGGCCGGTGGTCTTCTCCTGGCTGACATCTCCCGCTCAGATGCTGGAACGGACAACGCGGCTGTGGGCGGCGCTGGCCGATGGCAGCATCCAGCCGCCGCAGATCGAACGCTACGCGCTGGACGCAGCCAACCAAGCCCACGCCCGGCTCGAATCACGTCAGTCGGTGGGCTCGCTGGTTTTGGTGGCGTGAAGCTGGTGTCTTGAAGTTCAATCGCTGACTTCTCCCGCAAGGAATCCCATGATCCAGGGCATGAACCACTTCACCATCACGGCCGAAGACCGCGATGCCACGCTGGGCTTTTACGTTGGCTTGTTGGGCTTGGCGCAAGGGCCGCGGCCCGACCTGGGCTTTCCAGGCGCCTGGCTTTACGCGCCGGGCAACCCGCAGGCGGTGTTGCACATCTACTGGGACCGCCCGATGCCCGTGGGGCGCACGGGGGTGATCGACCACATGGCCTTCACCGCCCACAACCTGAAAGCGGTGAAGGCGCGGTTCGATGCCGCAGGCCTGAAGTACGACTTGCGCCAACAGGCTGGCTCGGGCACCTGGCAGTTGTTCAGCCTGGATCCCAACGGTGCCAAGGTGGAACTGGACTTCGACGCCGCCGAGCAGGTCTGAACCTTGGCGGGGCTGTCAGCCGTGCGGGGCTGACACGTCAAGATCGCCTCAAGGGCTGACCCGCCCCAGCACCTGCAGGCCCTGCGGCGTCGAACGAACCACCACACCGTCACCCGAGGCCGCCCCCACGCCCGTCAGCGCGGTGATGTTGACCTGGTGTGTCACCACCACCAGCACCCCCGGGCCGCGCCAGCTGGCCAACAAGGCCTGCGCCGCGCGGGTTTGCTCGGCTGCCTTGTCATTCTGGGCAAAAAAGGAATTGAAGGCTGGCTGGTCCTGGCGGCGTTGCGGGAAGGCGAGGTCGGCCGTTTCGCGGGTGCGGCACCACTGCGACGACCACACCGCGCCCACTGCAATGCTGCGGTCCTTGAAAGACTGCCCCAGGCGCCGGGCCTGCGCACGACCCTCGTCGCTGAGGTTGCGCTGGGTGCTGCAGTTGTCCAACTGAAAGCCTGGCGGGTCACCCACGCCCGGTGCCAGCGCGTGGCGGAACAGCACGGCGGTGCCAGGCTGCAGCGCGCGCCAGTCGTCCGCAGCCATCGCCCCTGATGGGCCGCCCAAGCCCAACACCACCGCAAAGATCAGAGTCCGTCGTTTCATGCGGCCATTGTTGGCCGCGCGCAATGGCCTTGGCGGGGTGCAGGAATAGCCGCTGGGGCCCCAACGCGCCGCCGCAGCCCCGCGGCCTAACGGCCGCAGCCGGCGGCCCGGGTGCGGCTGTGCCGGCCGCTGAACCCAATTGGCCCCCCATTCGCCCCGTTCTCCGGCGATCGCCCGGGGGCTGTCGATTCCAGACTTGCGCCATCGTGCCGAGTCCCTCCGTTCTCACGCCTGCTGTTGCCGCGCCCGCCGCGGCGCCGTCGCTCCCCCTGGTCA
>JANMHH010000334.1:0-9927 GCA_031375065.1 Rubrivivax sp.
CAGGGCTGGACGCGGCTGGACCTGGGCCTGCGGTTCGCCCACGCAGCGGCCGGGGCCAAGTGGGTTTGGCGGGCAGGTGTTGACAACGCCACCGATGCGCGTGCATGGAAAGAATCACCCTACCAGTTTGGCCACGCCTACCTCTACCCCATGGCCGCGCGCACCTGGCGACTTGCGCTGAACGTCACGCTGTAGGGCCTGAGAGCCAACAAAAGACCGCTATACTCCAAGGCTGTATTCCTCGATAGCTCAGTCGGTAGAGCGCCGGACTGTTAATCCGTAGGTCCCTGGTTCGAGCCCAGGTCGAGGAGCCATATAAAGCAACAGGTTAGCGACGCAAGTTGCTAACCTGTTTGTCTTTGGTGTGCCGAATTTGTGCCCTGAATTTCGGCAGCCGCGCTGGCTTGAGCCATCCTCACGTGCCCATGCTGGAAACTCGAATCATCAGAGAACTGCTTGTTGACGACGCTGCAGGCCTCGCAGGACACGCTCACCTGAGCGCTGCCAGCGGTTTGGTGCGGTTGGGGCAGCGACTCTATGTGGTCGCCGACGACGAACACCACTTGGCGATGTTTGACCTGTGCAACCGCGAACCAGGTCGTCTGGTGGCCATCTTTGGCGGCGAGCTGCCTGTGCACCACCAGGCGCGCAAGGCGGCCAAGCCAGACTGCGAGGCCTTGTTGGTTCTGCCCGCGTTCGCCGGCTATCCGCAGGGCGCGCTGATGGCCATGGGGTCGGGCTCGCGGCCTTCCCGGCAGCGAGGCGTCCTGTTGGCCGTTGACGGCGCAGGCGAAATTCACGAGCCAGCACGCACCGTTGACCTTGCCCCGCTGCTGGCCCCGCTGCTCAACCTGATTCCCGATCTCAACATCGAGGGGGCGTTTGTCTGCGGCGAGAATTTTTCCTTGCTCCAGCGCGGCAACGGTGCTTCGGCCATCAATGCACGCATTGACTTCAGCTGGAACGGTGTGCAACGTTGGCTGGCCGGGGTCGGCCCGGCGCCCAAGCCTGTTTCGACCACGCGCTTTGAGCTCGGCGCCATCGACGGGGTGGCCCTGTCATTCACCGATGGCGCAGCACTGCCGGGCGGCGATTGGTTGTTCAGCGCCGCCGCCGAGGACACCTCGGACACCTACAACGATGGACGCTGTGCAGGGTCAGCGATCGGGCTTGTCGATGCGGGCGGCACGATCCGAATGCTGCAACGCCTGTCACTGAACTGCAAGGTAGAAGGCATCGCGGCTGCTGTCGCAGGCAAGACCATCAACCTTTTGCTGGTGACCGATGCTGACGACAGGCTTCGGCCCGCACTTCTGCTTTCCGCGGCGTTGCACTGTTGAGCGTCGCTGCGGCGATCAGGCTCCCGAGCGGCCCTGGCTCGATGTCTCCACGGGACGTTTTGGTTGACGAGGTGCATGCACAGGCACGTTCTCGCGGATCTTGTCTCGCCCTGCGGTCGCATCCGCCTGGGCCTGCAGCAGGAACTGCTGCGCGTTCAAAGGCTTGATGGCACCTTTGCATGGTTTCATTGGGGCCCGCAGTGATCGGCGCGATGAAGTTGCAGGGCGACAACGGTGCCATGGAAGTTGAGCACCTTGGCATCGTGCCGCTGCGCCGCGAAGCTTGAATCCGGCGGCAACCGCTGTCTGTACGTCGGCGCTCCTTCTGTTGTCCGGTGCCGGCCACGCTGGTCGAGTCCTGGCGGGGCGGACCCATCTTCTGCAACGCTGCGGCTAAGCTGTGATCCAGCGGGCCGTTGGCTGCGTAGAACCGGGGATGCGATTGTTGATGACTCACTGTTTCGCCTTGAGGCTGGGCGCGGGTGTGCTGCTGGCCGCCCTGGCCTGCCCTGCACAAGCCCACGACAGCTGGTTTGAGCGCTTGCCCGGCGGCGCCGCCCAGCCCTTGCTGCAGTTGGGCACCGGCAACCAGTTTCCCGTGCGAGAAACCGCCATCGGCGCCGAGTACCTGGTACGCCAGGGTTGCCAAGGCGCGGCCGGTGGGCTGGGCCTGACCGCTGTGCGCTACACCCCATCAGCGCTGCTGCTGCGCGCTCCGGCCCTGGCCACCAGCTGCTGGGTTCAGCTGACGCCACTGGACATTGAATTGCCCGCTGACAAAGTGGCACCCTACCTGGACGAAATGAATGCCAGCGCTGAACTTCGCGCCACATGGGCTGCCATGCAGGTGCGCGGCGTACGCTGGCAGGAGCGCTACACCAAACATGCACGCATCGAACTGGTGCCAGGCGGCGCCAGCGCGCCCGTTGCCGAGCTGCAGGCCGTGAGCGGCCTCAAGACCATGGATATGGACGCCACGCTGCAGCGCAAAGACGGCATGTTGACCTTCACCGTGCTGCGTGACGGCCAGCCCGTGCCCGGCCTGGCAGCGGAGCTGCGCAGCGCCGTGCCGGCCGCTGGCACCTGGTATCGAACCAATGGACAAGGCCAATTTCGCGTCCCGGCGCTGCCTGCCGGGCGCTGGCTGTTGCGGGCCATCGATCTGCGACCTTCCAGCAGCCAGGCCGACCAGTGGGAAAGCCGATTCCTGACATTGGCTTTTGACGGGAGCGCCGGCGCTGGGCCTGTAGAGCCCCCGCCACCGCGCCCTTGAATCCACCACTGCAGCGTTAGACGGGTCGGCTGGCTCAATCTCGAAGTGCAACACCCGCATCAGACTAAGGTGCAGACCTATGAAGGCGCCTCGTGCAAATGGACCGGTGAGCCCCGGCCGGACAAACGACAGCCCGAGTGGCGCGGAATGTGACTGCAGTGCAAAGTCCGGACGCACCGAAGCCTGCACTTGTTTTTCGTTCTGAGGCTGCACGCGGCGGTCGACATTGGAACCCCAGTAGGCACAGGGCCAGCCATAGAACGCCCCTTCTCGCACCGACGTCAGGTAGTCCGGCACCAGATCAGGGCCGAGCTCGTCGCGTTCGTTCACCACCGCCCAGAGCTGCTTGCTTGCGGGCTCGAAGGCCAGCGCCGTGGGGTTGCGCAGGCCGCTTGCAAACGTGCGTACGGCGCCATGGCTGGCGTCAATCTGCCAGACCACAGCGCGGTTCTCCTCCACCGCCATGCCGCGTTCGCCGATGTTGCTGTTGGAGCCCAAGCCGACGTACAGATACCTGTACGGCGCGCATCCCGACTGGTGGAAGGCCGCCCCGCCGCGCGGCGCGCTGGCTCCCGGCCTGCTGCTGCTGGGCGTACCAGCGGGCCTGGCCTGGGTGTGAAGGCGCTCAGGCCTGCGCACCCACGGTCAGGCGGAAGTTCCAGTGGGGAGTCGAGCGCACCGTCGAACGCGCCGTCGACTTCACCGCCATGTTCACCGTCGGGTGGGCGCCCGATCGTCACGCCCTTCGCCATCTGGTTCCTGCATTTCATGGCGATCTGGGCGGCGGGTGAGATCTGGCCTCACCAGTGGACGGCCAACGCGATGGCTTGGTCAATCACCGCCATGGCGCTGCTGGTGATGGGTGTGCACCACCTGCGCTTGCATGCCCGCCATGCGCTGGGCGACTTGCTGGGCTGGAGCTACCGCTTGGCGCGGGGCGCTTCGGCCATTGCCACGGCGGCGCTGGTGTTCAGCGCCCTGCCTTCGTTCGTTTTTGTACCTTGATTGAAACACCTGCCAACTGCAAGGTTTCAAAGGCCAGATGACATGCGTCCACCCAGAGCCATGCTGGGCTCGGTTCTGGCCCAGCCGCAGCCGTCGACGGGTGGTGCGGCGCGGTATTCAGGGCACCAAAGAACCAGGCAGTCTTCGAGGTCCTGGTCCTCGCAGGGCTTGAACAGGCTGCCGTTGATGCCGTAAGCCGCCAGAACAGCTGCTGCTGGCAACGCGCTGGAGTAGGCCACCACGGGCACAGCAGGTCGCCCGGCGGCGCGCTCAAAACGCCGGATGGCAGCGGTCGCGCTCAGGCCGTCGAGGATCGGCATCTGCAGGTCCATCAGGATCAGGTCGAACGGCATTTCGCAGGCCAGCGCCACGGCTTCGGCTCCATCGGCCGCCAGCAGCGGAGACAGCCCGCGTGACTCGAGCATCGCCGCGATCACCATCAGGTTCGCGGGGTTGTCGTCGGCCACCAGCACGCGAACCGCGCCATAAGAATGCGGTGGCGGCCTTGGGGCGCAGCGTGCGGGCTCCAGGGCCGGTGGCCACACCTCGCGGGCTTCGGCTGCAAACCACGAGCGCAGCGTGCCCAGCAAGCCGGTCGGGGCTGGTGTCATCGGGTAAGCATCGGTGCGCATGAAGGGGCCTTTGGTGGAAGTGCAGCGCAGCTTCCCACCGCTTGCGGCGTGTGTATGTGCGCTTGCACACGTGGCGCCTGCACACATGGCGCCTGCATACGTGGCGCCTGCTGCGCGCGCTGCTCTGGAAACGAGCGGCACATCACATGAGTTCGCTCGCGCACAGACCACCCGCCAGGCGGCGCCTATCTTCGGCTTCGAACTCGCAGCCTCGTGGGCCGCAAGGTCATCTGATCGGAGCCTGTTGCCGCCCTGCCCCTTTGGCTGGACGGTCGCAGACCCCACCACCCGCCCCTCTTTCAAGGAACGACCATGGAAACCAACTACGTGACACGCGACAACTTCGGCATGTACGCCACAGACGACTCCGGTCCCGGCCCTGAGCTGATGGGCGCCGATACGCTGCTGGGCAACGACGTCTACAACAGGGACGGTGAAGACCTGGGTGACATCAAGGAATTCATGATCGACATGCGCTCCGGCAAGGTGGCCTACGCGGTCTTGTCGTTTGGTGGCCTGCTGGGCATGGGCGACAAGCTGTTTGCTGTGCCCTGGTCGGCCTTGACGCTGGACACCGTGAACAAGCGCTTCACGCTGGATGTGCTGAAGACCGCGCTGCAAGACGCGCCGGGCTTCGATCAGGACCGCTGGCCCGCGATGTCGGACCCGACCTGGGCCAAGGGCGTGCACCAGTTCTACGGCACGCCTTACACCGCGCCCTGAAACCCGGCGCCACGCCACCGCATCGCCAACCACTCCAACTCAACCGCAGGTAACAGCATGAACAAGAATCAAGTCAAGGGCACGATCAAAGACGCCGCCGGCAAGGTGCAAGAAGCCACCGGCAAGGTGATCGGCAGCAACGAACAGCGTCTCAAGGGCATCAAGAAGCAAGTCGAGGGACAGGCCCAGAAAGCCGTTGGCGACGTCAGCGAAGTCGTCAAGGACGCCAGCAAGCGTTAGGTTCGGTGTTCGCGGGCGCGGCCTGACGCGGCGCGCCCGCGCGACGCAGCGGTTGCGGGTCGGCCCGCGCTCCTGGGCGCGGGCACGGTCCCGGTGGCCCAACCACCCTTGAACCCATCAAACCGAATGACTGGCTTGGTGGGCTCGCCGCAGCACCAGCACGGCGTTG
Organism: Rubrivivax sp.; assembly: GCA_031375065.1. GTDB lineage: Bacteria > Pseudomonadota > Gammaproteobacteria > Burkholderiales > Burkholderiaceae_C > Rubrivivax. Next base: position 5,383 of record JANMHH010000334.1, read on the forward strand.
GTGCCGCCAAAAGCGAACGAATTGGACAGCATCACCTGCGCTGCCACGCCCTCGCGCGCCGCGTTGGGCACGTAGTCCAGGTCGCAGTCCGGGTCGGACTGCTGCAGGTGCATGGTCGGCAAGGCCACCTGGTTCTGCATGGCCAGCAAAGAAAGCACGCATTCCAAGGCACCCCCGGCGCCCAGCAAGTGGCCGTGGATGGCCTTGGTGGCGCTGATGGGGACGTGCTCGGCATGCGCGCCAAAGACGTCGCGAATGGCGGCTGTTTCGGTTTGGTCGTTGGCGCGTGTCCCGGTGCCGTGGGCGTTGATGGCATCCACCTCTTGCGGCTGGACACCGGCTGCCAACATGGCCGAGACCATGGCCGCGGCCTGCCCCTCCATGCTGGGCCGCGTGATGTGACTGGCGTCGTTGGACTGCCCGTAGCCCAGGATCTCGCCCAGGATGCAGGCGCCACGCGCCACGGCGCGGTCCCAGGGCTCGATGACCAGCATGGCCGCGCCCTCGCCCAGCACCATGCCGCTGCGGTTCCTGGAAAATGGCCTGCAGGACGCCGACGGGTCGTCCAGGTCCATCGTCGCCACCGTGCGCAAGGCCTCCCAGGCCTTCAAGGGGCCGGGTGACAGCGGTGCTTCGGCACCTCCCGCGATCGCCACATCCAGCTGCCCCGTGGCCACCCGCATCCAGGCCTCACCAATGGCCACCGCCGACGACGAGCAGGCCGTGGTGTAGGTCATGTTCGGGCCGCGCAGCTGGTGTTCTATTCCAATCCATGCAGCGGCCGCGTTGTACATGCCCATCAGCACGGTGTAGGGCTTGATGCGGTCTGAGTTTTCGCCGTACAGCGTCTGATAGTTGCTGTCCATCGTCTGCGTGCCGCCCATGCCGGTGCCGATGAAAACGCCGCCGCGGGCGCGGTTGAGGCCAGCCAGGGCGTCACAGGACCCTTGCACGGCCTGGTTGGCGGCCAGCAGCGCGAGCAGGCTGAAGCGGTCAAGCAAGCGCAACTTGCTGCCTTCCAGCTCGTGCGCATCGTCGATCGAGGCCGTGGCTGCGATGGGGGCCGCCAGGCGGCTGGCAAAGCTCATCTCCAGCCGGCGAACGCCTGAGCGGCCGGCGCGGGCACTGGCCAGCACGGCCGCCGCGCCATTGCCCAGCGGCGAGATCACACCGATGCCGCTGACCGCGACGCGCCTCACGGCGTGTGCAGCACAGGCACCACGGGCGCGCCTGCTGGCGCCGCGCCGCGCTGGCGGTCCAGCAGTTCATCGATGAAGTTCACCACGTCACCCAGGGTCGTCAGTTCCACCGGCTGCGTCGGCAGCTTGATCTGGAAGGCGTCTTCCGCGCTCCAGAGCAATTCAACGGTACCCAGCGAGTCGATGCCCAGGCTGGCCAGTTCGGTGTCCAGCTTCAACCGATCCGGCGACAGCTTGTGCTCTCGTTCCAGGATGGTGCAAAGGCGTTCAAAGGTGGTGCTCATGTCGGCTCCTCAAGTGGGCGGTGGGGTGGGCGGCACGAAGGCCAAGGCCGCAGACAGCTTGGCAACGGGCCGAGATTCGGCCGCAGCTCGGCTGAGCGGCAAACCCTGGGCATGGGCGAAGCGGTGTTTGCCACCCCAACGCGCCCCTTGTGTGAGCAGACCCGGCCACAGCCGGACCAGCTTGACCAGCACCAGGGCGCCCAGCGGCCGCATCGCCAGGTGGGCAAAGGCGGACGCCACGCGCAGGCGCGGCACAAACGCCTGGCGCCAGGCCGCCACATAGCGCTGCTGCAACTCGGCTTGCTGGATCGCACCCGGCACCGGCGCCGCGCCCGTTGGGCCCAGCAACACCGATCCCAGCACGGCGGCAGACTGCAGGGCCATGCTCATGCCTTCGCCCAGGATCGGATGGGCTTCGCCTGCCGCATTGCCGATCCTGAAGATGCCGTCATCGGCTCGCAGGTGCACACCCGGCTGCAGCGGCCCGGCGGTCATCCAGGGGCCGTCGCGCAAGGCCCCTTGCAGCGCCCGCTGCACGCCGCTGCACTCGCGCTGCAGCCAGGCCTCGACGGCGTCACCCGCCCGCAAACCCGGCGCCGCCAGCCGCAATGCGCTCAGCCGGTCGCGCCGGATGCAGCAGGCCAGCGTGCTGATGCCACCGTCGGCCACCACCATGCCGCCGTAGCCACCGTTGAGCGACAGCACCTGAATCGCGCCCTCGGGCAACGTCGAGCCCGTGAAGTTGGCCTTGAAGGCCAACAGGTCGCCAGCGCCGCGGGAAAGGCGGCGCCTGGGCCGGTCTGTCGGCAGGTCTTCCCACGACCCGTGCGCGTCGATGACCAGCGTTGCGCGCAGCCGCAGCAGGGCCCGGGCCTCGATGGCACGAAGCTCGCAGTGCCAGGCACCGGGAACGCCCAGGATGGCCTGCACGGCCCAGGGCTGAAACACCGTGGCGCCGGCCGCCCGGGCCTGTTCCAGCAGCAAGCCGTCCAGCGTTTCGCGGCCCAGAGCCCGGCCCCAGGCCAAGGCTTCGTTCCCGTGTTCGGCGGGCGGCAGCCTGGCGGTGACGCTGGTATCGCCATGGCACAAGGTCACTTGGCGCAACTCGGGGCCCGCGTGGGCCTGAAAGGCGTCACCGACCCCCAGCCATTGCAGCCAGGGCAGGTTGCTGCCGGCCAGACATTCGCCGCACACCTTGCGCCGCGGAAACTGCTGGCGCTCGATCAGCGCCACGGCCCAACCGGCCCGCGCCAACTGGATGGCGGCGGCCGAGCCGGCCAGCCCTGCACCGACGATGAGCGCGTCGAACGAGGTGCGTCTGGCGGTTGTCATGGCGTGGTGGCGCTGCGCCGGGCGCTGAAGCAGTGGCTGAAGAGACCGGCTGAAAACTCGCGTGTCTGCCAGGCGCCGCCAAGCTGCGCCCAGCGGGCCGTGAGTTCCTGGTCGCGAAAACCGGCGCGCACGCTGAGCACGGCGTCGCGCCGCGTCACGGCATTGGCGCCGATGGCGCCAACCAGGTGGCTGCCCGCCAGGGCCAGCCACGAACGGCGTGGCTCGCAGGCAAAGAAGCGGTCGCAACGCACGGCCGCCGCAGCCAGCAGCAGGTCCAGCTCGGGCCCTTCAAAGTGGTGCAGGAACAGGCTGGTCGTGATCAAGTCCCAACCGGGGCCGGGCTGGCCCGGCGTCGCCTGGTCGCCCGCAGCCGCCCAGGTCAGGACATCGGCCACCTGCACCTGAGCCGACCAACCGGCTTTGGCAAACGCGGCCAGCGTGCGGGGCGTGACGAGGTCTTGGCGGTCCATCAGACACAGGTGCACCTGCCTCCAGCTGGGCAGCCATGACCGAGCCAGCCCAAGCAGCAAGCTGCCGTCGCCAGCACCCAGCTCCAGCACCCGCAAAGGCGCAGCGGCGCGCTGTGGCGACACCAGCGCCTGCCAGGCGTGAGCCATGACGCGGCGTGTGCCCATCACCCGGTGCACGCGCACCAGATCGCGCCGCGACCGCCTGGCCTGTGGCGCGTCGGGCGCCAGGTGGTCCAGTGTCTCGGCTTCGACGATGCGGTTGCGCATCACTGCACCTCCAGCAACGCGCCGTGGCAACTGAAGCCGGCGCCAAAGGAGGACAGCCACCACCAGCCTGGCGAAGCGGCGTCGTCGATGGCGGCTTGCAGCACGAAGTAGACAAAAGCGCTGGACAGGTTGCCGTACTCGCGCAGCATGGCAGCGCTGTAGCGCAGGTCGCGCGGCTGCAGTTCAAGCCGTGCCTGCAGGGCCAGCAGCACATCTCGTCCACCCGCATGCATGATCCAGGTGTTGATGTCCGAAGCCTGCAGGCCGCAGCGTTGCAACACCGTGGCCAACACGCCCTGCGCGTGCTCGGCGGCCAGTGCAGGAACGGCGCGGGTCAGGATGTTTCGCAGCAGGCCATCGCGCTGCTCGAACATCAGGGCCTGGCGCCGGCGCGGCTCGATGAAGGACGCGCTGTCGCGCCACCGGATGCTGCGGCCGCTCACACCGGCAGCCCCCGCTGCCCCCGCTTGGCGCGACAACACCGCCGCACCCGCACCATCACCAAAAAGGCAGGCACTGATCAGGACACCGGGGTCGTTGTCCAGGTACATCGCGGCACTGCTGATTTCAACGCAGATCGACAGCACGTGCTGGCTGGCGCCGCTGGCCAACAAGGCTTGGCCGAGCATCAGATTGGGCAAGGCCGCTGCACAACCTTGCCCGACCAGGTCAAACGCCAGCACATCGGAGCGCAGGCCAAGCCGTTCGACCACATGGCCCGAAAGCCCGGGGCAGAGGTAGCCCGTGCAGGTGCTCACCACCACCGCGTCCATTTGCAACGCGGTCAATCCGGCGCGCTGCAAAGCACGCAGCCCAGCCTGCGCGGCAAGGGCCGGCGCATGCGTCAGAAACCGCTGTGCCAGCGTGTTGGGATCGATCGTGAAGACCTCGTCCAGTGAATCGACGGCCAGCCTTCGCGCCTCGATGCCGTTGTCGCGTTGCAGCACGGTTCTGGCGATCAGGTGGGAACGCGCATCCAGCCGCGAGTACCAA
>JANMHH010000339.1:0-4958 GCA_031375065.1 Rubrivivax sp.
ACGGGCCGCGCACGTGCTTCAAGGCGGGCACCGGGAAGTAGCCTTTCGGCCGGTCGATCACCGCGTCCGGTATCACGCCCCGCGAGATGGCTTTGAGCGGGTACTTGCCACCTTCCTTGAGCTTCAGTTCGGGCGGCATCCTGGCCGCAAGCTCCACCAGTTCATGGTCGAGAAAGGGCACCCGCACCTCCAGGCCCCAGGCCATCGGCATGTTGTCCACGCGCTTGACGGGATCGTCGACGATCAGGGTGGTGGCGTCGAAGCGCCAGACCTCATCGAGAAAGGTGTCGGCTTGCGGCTTGGCCAGTTCGTGCGCGACCAGCTCGGTGGTCACGTCGGTCACCTGCCACGCAGGCGCGATCATCTCCAGGTACTCGGCGTGGTCGCGGTCGAAGTAGTGCCGGCTGAAGCGCTCGACCGCCGGGCCGGTTTCAGCATCCATCAGGGGGTACCAGAAGTAGCCACCGAAAACCTCGTCGGCGCCTTGGCCCGCCAAGACGACCTTCACCTCTTTCGACACCCGCTCGCTGAGCAGGTAGAACGCGATCACGTCGTGGCTCATCATCGGCTCTGTCATCAAAGCCACCGCTTCGGGCAGACGCGCCAGCACCTCGCTGTCGGGGATCAGGAACTTCCGGTGATGGGTCTTGAACTGCGCCGCGATCAGGTCCGAAAACTCGAACTCGTCGGCCTTCTCCGCGCCGACACTGACGCCAGGGATGCCCTCGAAGCCGATCGAAAACGTCAGCAGGTCGTCCACGTGACCGGCCAGCAAGCCGACCAGCAGGCTCGAATCGAGACCGCCCGACAGCAGCACGCCCACCGGCACGTCGGCGGCAAGGCGATGGCGTTCAAGGGCGCGCACCAGCACCTTGCGGGTCGCGTCCAGCCACTCGGTTTCGGTCAGCGGCAACGCTGGCCGGGTGGCGTCCAGCGTCCAGTACACCTTGTGCGTGACCGACCCGTCCCTGCGCACCGTCATCGTCGTTGCGGGCGGCAGTTTGCGCACGCCGCGCAGCACCGTGCGCGGTGCCGGCACCACGGTGTGCAGCGTGAAGTGATGGTGCAGGGCGACGGCGTCGATGCGTGTGTCCACGCCGCCGCCCGCCAGCAGCGCCGGCAAGCTCGACGCGAAGCGCAGCCGCTGGGCATCCTGGGCCAAGTAGAGCGGCTTGATGCCGAACCGGTCGCGCGCCAGGAACAGGCGGGCGCGCTGCGGGTCGTGTGCCTCTCGCATGTCCCAGATGGCGAAGGCGAACATGCCGTAGAAGCGTTGCACGCAGGCTTCGCCCCAGGCGTGATACGCCTTCAGGATCACTTCGCTGTCGCCTTCGGAGAAGAAGCTGTAGCCTATGGCCATCAGCTCGGTGCGCAGTTCCCGGTAGTTGTAGATGGTGCCGTTGAAGACCAGGGCCAGTTGCAGTGCCGAGTCCACCATCGGTTGGTCGGCACTTGGCGACAGGTCGATGATGGCCAGGCGCCGGTGGCCGAGAGCCAGCGGCCCGTCGGCGAACGTGCCCGCATGGTCAGGCCCGCGGCGGGCCAGTTGTTCGGACATGCGCTCGACCGCCCGCATGTCGGGCGCTGCGCCGTCGAACCTCAGTTCACCGCAAATGCCGCACATGGCCACCTGCGCGACGTCTGGCTGAAGACGGTTGTGCCGATCATCGACACGTCGACTCGCTGCTGCCGGGCGACTTGTTCGAGCAAGCCACTGCAGTGCTGCCCGTGGGCGCCTCGCTGTCGCCGGTGCAGTCCTCGAGGCTGCGGCCCGACACCTCGGGCGCGCTGTACACCGGCGCAAAGCCGCCACCCGGCGTGCGGAAGTTGGTGGTCTGCCCTTGATACAAACGAGCCGCCACCCACTGCACCGCGCCGTCATAGGTGTAGGCGCGCAGGTCGAATTTCATGGCCTTGGTGGTCGTTTCTGCCGGCATCTCGTCCGCGTTGTCGATCACCCGCTGCCCAGGCGCCACGATGGCTTGGGCGACATAGTCGCCAGCCAGGATGTCCTGCCAGACCCGCTTCGTCAGCTTGTCGCCACGGTAGGCCGCGCGGCTGCCGTAACCCGCGACGGGCTTGAAGAACAAGCCGCGGCGCGCGTCCCACAGGCGCTGTGCGTCGGCGGCATCAACCACCTCGGTGCGCGGCACATGCGCCAGCAAGATGTCTTGCGTGGCTTGCGGCACGCCCAGCGCCTGCAGCCGAGCGGCATCGCTGAACAGCGCCAAGTGCCGCTTGTTGGCGTACAGCGCGTGGGCCTGCGGATGCGGTGTCAGCACCACGGCTTGCTGCAGGTAGGCTTCACGCAGCGCGGCGCTGCCCGGCTGCTCCAGGTAGAAGTCGGTCAAGCGGTTGTAGACCAGATCGATCGCCAGGTCGCCGTGCCACAGCACGCCGTCGCGCCATTCCAGCGCGGACGGATCGGCGATCACCGCGCGCAGACCCTGCCGCTCGAACAACTGCTGGAACAGCAGGAACTCGGGGTAGAGGTATTGATCCTCGGGCGCCACGTCGACGATGGCGATACTGGCCAGCGCTCTTGTGTTTCCGCCAATGCCGGCCGTCAGAGCCGCCGTTGCACCCGCCAATTGCCATTCGTGCCGGAACATGGCGACGATCTGCTGCTCGAAGTTCACCACGCTGGCCAGCGTGGGCACCATGGAAGCCACCGCTTTGCAGCACGCGTGCTGCGCCCTGGCCAGCACGGCGTTGAGCATCGCGCCGCCAGCGTTGGTGTTGATTTCGATCAGCCCGAGATGGCCGTCACTCAGGTGAAAGTCATAGCCGAAAAAAACACCCAGTGGACCGCGGGTTCCCAGCCGTGCGATGGCTGGCGCGGCGCCCAGCACCTGCTCACGATAGGCCGGCAGCGCCACCACCGATTCGACGGCTTGCATCACCTGCGCCATGCGATGCAACTGCGGTGCTGCCACAAACACGGGCAGAGCCGCAAACAGGTATGGGCAGCGCTGGCGAACCATCTCTGAAAGGCCGGGCTTGCCCAGTTCCGAATCAAGCGCACGGGCCAGTGCCATCGCGTCAAGGCTGAAGCAAAAGCAAGCGCTGTTCAGCGTGTCGATGGTGCTGCGGGGCACCTCAAGTTGCGGTGTTGGCAAAACTGCGTTCACGGTTGTTTGTTGAACAGGGAGTCGGGCAATGCGGGTGCGGCAATCAACACGCCTATTAATCTTGACAGGGTAGCAGTCGCTCCCTTCACGGTCTGTTCGCTGGACAACTCGGTCGTGAACCCGATGTGATCCGCTGAGCCGGTCGGCAAAACCAAAGAGGCGGTGGAACACGGCGTACGGCAACGAACAGACGTCTTCCTTCAGCAGGCGCATTCTGTAAAGCACAGGGTCAGGTTGCAATGCGTTGTCTGGTCTTGTTTGACGAAGATCAATGGGTTTGTTGATGCGTCCACCTAGCATGAACCACAAGCCACCCGCAACGACATGAAGTTCTTCGCCAACACCCGCAACAAGCGCCACACTGCATTCGTGGTGTTGCTGGTGTGGCTGTTCGCGCTGGCTTCGTCGGTCGCGAATGCATGCTTCCTTGAAACGCATGAACCGAGCTCCCTGGCTGCTAAGAAGTCGGCGCCACCAACGGTCCACGCGCCCGCCGAGGTACTTGCTCAGCTCGGCAGCAATGCCGGTCACCACGACGTCTCGGACAGCAGCAAAGAGTCGTGCCTGAAGGTCTGCAGCGACGGGACGCACACCTTGCCCAAGGCCTACTCGGGCGTCGACCACAACGACCCTGGCCCAGCGCCGCTGGTCACGACCCTGTGGACCGGATCGCTGCAGGTCGTCTCGACGCCCCGCCGAGTGGATGAATCGGCGGTACCCATCGTTGGACCGCCTTTGCGGCTTCGCTACTCGCGACTGGCGCTTTAGCGCCTGGGACGCCTGGTCCGGAGCCGTTGCGCGCCGCGGTCTGCGTCCGCTGTGCGTCCGCTGTTCGTGCGGCTTGGATCCGTGCCCGCGCACGGCATACGGACCCTTTCAGCGCGCTGCCCGCGTCCGGTGCTCCGTACCGATCTCATGTCTGTCTTCCTTGACCTCTTTCCACCTGAACCAGGAGTCCCCCCATGAAGCTCATTCGACCTCTCTCTCTTGCCTATGCTCTGTTGACCCTTGCGGCGCCCAGCTGGGCCGCGCAACACGACCTGCACAAGGGGCATCACCCTGCGGGTTCGGCTTCTGCCACCGCTGCGAAATCGATGCCCGGCAAGACCACGCCGGAGATGGCTCGAATGGCCAACCACATGGGGGCCATGCAGCAGATGCACGACAAGATGATGGCTGCCAAGACCCCCGAGGACCGCAATGCCTTGATGGCTGAGCACATGAAGACCATGCAGGAAGGCATGGCCATGATGAAAGGCATGGGCGGCATGGGCGGCATGGGCGGCATGACAGGCTCCAAGAGCATGCCAGCCAGCATGACCGAGCGCCAGAGCATGATGGAGCAGCGCATGGACATGATGCAGACCATGATGGAGATGATGGTCGATCGTCTTCCACAGACACCGGCCAAGCCGTGAAGGGGGATGGCATGAACGCCCCCAAGGACAACGCGCCGCCAGCGTCGAACTACGGCTTTCACTGCGTCCTGCAGCCGCAGACTTTCACGCAGGGTGTTGCGCTCGTGACCGACGCGCTGAAGGCCGAGGGCTTCGGCATCCTGACCGAGATCGACGTTCAGGCCACGATGAAGGCCAAGCTCGGCATCGATGGGCGGCCCTACCGGATCCTGGGCGCCTGCAATCCGCCGCTGGCCCACCGCGCGCTGCAGGCAGAGCCAGACATCGGCCTGCTGCTGCCGTGCAACGTGGTTGTGCGCGAGGAGACCGATGGCCGCCTGGTCGTCGGCTTCATGGACCCGGTGGCGGTGATGCAGATGACCCGCAACGCAGAGGTTGCAAGCGTCGCGCAGGAAGTGCGTCAGCGGCT
>JANMHH010000384.1:0-4036 GCA_031375065.1 Rubrivivax sp.
TGAACCGGCCCAACCCTTCAACGTATCGCCAGCGGCGCACCGATCGAGCCGGTGGCGCCGACGATCGGCACCGGGCTGTAGACGTACATGAAGCGGTACACCTTGTCGGCCGCCAGTTCGTCCAGGTGCATGTTCTCCTGGTTCACGATGCCATGGCGCGTGAGCAGGTGCGAGTGCACGCAGAAGGCGCAGCCCGGCTCCTTGTTGGGGATGACTTCGGTGGCCCAGGTGTCGGCCCCGACCACGCCGGCCTGCACCACGTCGGACAGCCATTTGGCCACCTCCATGCCGATGCCGGGCTCGCCGCCGTTGTACTTGGCGTTGTCCTTGATCCAGTGCTTGCCCCAGCCGGTGCGGAAGAACACGCCGTCACCCGGCATGAACTTGAAGTCCTTCATGCCCTGCTTTTCCAGCGCAGCGTTGACGTCGGCCAGCGTGATTTCGTAGCCCGCCTCCATGGCGTCCACGCCCTTCAGCCCCGCCACGTCGATCAGGATGCCGCGCGCGTTGATTGGGTGCAGCTTCTCGATGCCAAGCCGCTTGAGCCCGGTGGCGCCTTCCATCTGCAACTGGGTGATGCCGTTGTAGTAGCGGATCTCGTTCTTGTCGGCCGGGCCGTTGACGGCGATGCCGATGTGCGCCAGGCCGTCGAACTGGGTGCCGACCTGGCCGATCTCGGTGGCCAGGAACTCGTCGTTGTAGACCAGGACGTTGGCGCCGAAAGGCCCGCCGGTCGGGCCGCCCGGGATGCGCAGCACGAACTTGCGGTCGCCGAAGGTCGGCATGCTGGCCGTGTATTCACGCCCCAGGCGATAGACCTTGCCGGTCTTGGCTTCGGCCAGCGCGCGCTGCACGACCTCGGGCTTTTTGTACCAGTTGGTCGAACCGGCTTCGTCATTGGCGCCCCACAGCTTGTTCGGCCACCATTTGTCGCCCAAAGGGGTGTCCATCGAGTTGCCGATGACCCAGGGCTTGCCCTTGCAGGCCTTCCAGTTCTTGTCGGAGCATTCCTGCGCCAAGGCGGCGCTGCTCAGCAGCGCCGACACCATCAATGCGGCCCACAGCTTGAATTTCATCATCGTCGTCTCCTGGTTGTTGTGGCGAAAGGACATTGGCGAACTTGCACTACTTCTGGGTGGCGGTGGCCGCAGCCGACGTCGCGGCCAGCGGTACGCGCGTCGTGCCGCCATGGCAGATCTGCTGGCCTTCGCCAAGTGGGTGGCAGTGCGGCACCGCGCCGTGTGCGCCGGCTTCGACGAAGAGCAGCGCACGCAGCACGCGGTGCGCGGGCATGAAGCCGGCGTCGGCCGAGCGCCCGAGCCAGGCTTTGGCAGCCACCACGTCGGGTGTCTCGGCCTGCAAATAACACAGCGCGGCGCGGTAGGCGGCAAGCGAAGAGTCGTCGCTTGCAGCGCGTGCGATCAGCTGCGGGCAGCCATCGTCCCGGGCCTTGGTGGCCGCCATTGCGGCGGCCTTTTGCTGGTCGGCATACCAGCCACCCACGTCGGCGGCGTGGCACGGCAGTGCCAACACGCCCATCACGGCGCCCAGCCAAGCGCTCTTGTAAAGGCCAGAAAACATGCCGGCTCCCCTGGTTCCATTCAATGGCATCTTCATCCTGCCCGAAGGCTCGTCAATCTTGAGCGTGAGTAGGGGGATGACGCATCCTCGTTTACCACCACCCGGCCGGCCATGCGTGCGGCCAAGACGTCCGTACAGGCCCCAGTTGCATCGCTCATAACCGACTTGGGACACCGACCCGACCGCAGATCGCTCGAGTGGAGTCTTGAGCCTGTCGTTGAACCCAGGCTGAGATCGGTTGGGGTGGACGGTGGAGCCAGTCCGGCCGAAAAGCGTCGTTTTAGAGAGCCGTTGAACGCAGCCGACCCCAGCGGCCCTGGTCGCCAAGTCGCCTGATCTGTCGCGATTGGGCAGCGTCGGGCCGCTTGCAGCGCCTGGCCATGGGCTGGCACGCGGGGCGGTGCGCGCGCCAGCAACCCCAGGTGGGTAAAGACCTTCTACGACGCGGGAGTGGACGCCAACACGGGCACCATCCGCTACCGGCTGCCAATCGTGAAACTGAGCGCTGCGAACCGATCAACAACCGATCAAGAACCCATCAAAAAGCCGACCCCGGCTGAGACAGGAAGATCAACTCCTCGGCCGTCGACACTCGGCCCAGAACCAGGTTGCGGTGCGGATAACGGCCAAAGCGCTGCACCACCTGGGCATGCTTGACGGCCCACTCGTGGGCGTCCGCCATCGCGGGATCCTGTTGTGCCATGCGCGCAAACAGCTGCAGGGACTGCACCTGCACCGCCCGGCTTTCGGAATGCTCAAAAGGCAGGTAAGCAAACCAGCGTTGCCAGACCGGCAGTGCCTGGTCATCACCCGACGCCACCAACTGCTGGGCCACCCGCAGCGCCAGTGCGTCGCCAGCAAAGGCCCCCGGGGTGTTGCGACGGGTGTTGCGGGTGAACTGGTCCAACACCAGGATCAGTGCCAGTTGGCCCGACAAGGTGGCTTGCCAAGGTCCCAGCTGTTGGCTCAGCGCCATCTCGATGGCGCTGGAAAAGCGCTCTTGGATGACGCCGTCAAAGACCGGGTCCTTGCGAAACCACTCAGCCCGGGCCTGCACCAGCGGTGGCGGCCCAAACCAGAAGTCCAACACGTCTTGGGGTTGCACGGTGGGCTCACTCAGGGCGCCGGCGGTCCACCCGCCAACAGGTCCAGCGTGGCAGGGTGGCGCTGCATGTACTGCGCCACATAACTGCAGCTGGGCCGCACCTGGAAACCTTGGGCGCGGGCCCAGTCCAGCGCCGCCGCCACGAGTTCGGCCGCCACGCCCTGGCCCTGCAGTTCGGCGGGCACTTCCGTGTGGTGCAGCACCAGCAGCCTTCCTTGCCGCCGGTACTCGCACACCGCCACGGCGTCGGCCAGACCGGATGGCGGCACCAGCCGCGCTTCAAAACGCTGCTGAGCCGGGTTATGGCTGATCTGGGCTGGCATGACATTGAATTCTGCCCTGCACCGACCCCACATGCGGGGGGTTGCGAAGAAACATCCAGACACCGAATCGGTTTACATTGGTTCCACCCGGGGCGCTTGGGGCCGGGCAACAGCGATGGTGGGGTGTGTGGACAAAACCTGGTTCATGGAAAGCGTGGCGACCGATGGCTCGCGGCTGACGCATGCCATTCGCAAGCTGCCCTTTCGGGTCGGTCGCGACCCGGGCAGTGACCTGACGGTGGACGCCCGCGGCCTGTCGCGTGCGCACGCCGAGTTCCAGGCCGACCCGACGGGGCAACTGCGCCTGGTCGATCTCGACAGCACCAACGGCACCTTCGTCAACCGCGAGCGCATTCGGGGCTCGCGCCTGGTCGATGAAAACGACGTCATCCACTTTGGCAATGCCGAGTACCGGCTGGGCGTGGAGTCGGCCACCCAGATGGCCCGACCGATCGACGACGGCGGACGCACGCTGATCGCGCCAGCGGGCAGCACGTTGTCGGAAAACTTCGTGCGCCACGAGCGCCAGTTCATGGAGCTGTTGCGCGGCCAGGGCTTGTCGGCCGCGGTGCAGCCCATCGTGCAAGCCCATGACAACCAGCTGTTTGCCTACGAGCTGCTGGGCCGTTGCACGCACCCTGAGCTGCCGGCTTCACCCACACACCTGTTCCATCTGGCGGCCATGCTCGACCGCGAAGCCGAGCTCAGCGCAGCCTTTCGCAACTACGGCATCCAGGCGGTGGCGCCGCGGCTGCACGGCACCGCGCTGTTCGTCAACTCACACCCGCGCGAGACTTTTTCGGAAGACTTTTTCAGCGCGCTGGCCCACCTGCGCGCCCAGGCCGGCGCGCCCGATCTGGTGGTCGAGGTGCACGAAACCGCCGTCATGGAAATCGCGCGCATGAAAGACCTGGCCGCGCGCCTGCAGGAAATCGGGGTGCGGTTTGCTTATGACGACTTTGGCGCGGGCCAGGCGCGGCTCAACGAGCTGGGCGATGTACCGGCCCACTTCGTCAAGTTCGACATG
>JANMHH010000411.1:0-3669 GCA_031375065.1 Rubrivivax sp.
GCGCGAAAAGGCCAACGCCGCCGTTGCCAAGCTGCGCGCGGGCGAAACCCTGTTCCGCATCGACGCGGCAGCCGGCTGCTCGCTGGACAAGGTGGAGGTGCGCTCGGCTCCGCTGTTGCTGGGGCCGCCCGCCCCCACCAGTGCTGACCACGCTGACCTGAACGCTGTCTACACCTTCACCTGCAAGGCTGCCGCCAAGGCCGGCTTTGTCGAGGTGGGTTTGTTCGAGGCCTTTGCCGGCCTCAAACGCATCGACCTGCAGGTGGCCACCCCCAAGGGCCAGCTCAAGGCCACGCTGCGGCGGCCGTCGTCGCGCGTGGTGTTGGCGCGCTGACGGTCCCCAGGGCCTGAGAGCTGCTGCCCGCGCTGGCCTCCACGCTTGCCTCCAGCTATCGCGACCTGCAGCGATCCACCGCGAACCTCAGCCACTCCTGCCAACCCACCGTGCTAGAAATTCGCCAGTTGCGCTTTGCTTGGCCCGGCGCAGAGGCTTGCCTGGCCATCGAGTCGATGGACCTGCCCGCAGGTCGCACCGTGTTCTTGCACGGCCCCAGCGGCTGCGGCAAGAGCACCTTGCTGGGCCTGATGGCCGGCGTGTTGCAGGCCACCAGCGGCAGCGTGTCGCTGCTGGGCCAGTCTTGGGCTGCGCTGCCCGCTGGGCGCCGCGACGCCCGCCGCGCCGACCACGTGGGGGTGATCTTTCAACAGTTCAACCTGCTGCCCTACCTGACGGTGCTGGACAACGTGCTGTTGCCGTGCCGCTTCTCGAACCTGCGGGCCCGGCGCTGCCAACCCGACCCGCAAGCCGCTGCCCAGTCGTTGCTGCAACGCATGGGCTTGCCCGCTGACCTGTGGCAACGGCGCGCCGACGCGCTGTCTGTGGGCCAGCAACAGCGCGTGGCCGCGGCGCGGGCCTTGCTGGGCCAACCCGAACTGGTGATTGCCGACGAGCCCACCTCGGCGTTGGACGCTGCGTTGCGCGACGACTTCATGGCGCTGTTGATGAGCGAGTGCAGCGCCAGCGGCAGCACGCTGGTGTTCGTCAGCCACGACGAGCGCCTGGCCGAGCGCTTTGACCAGCGGCTGAGCCTGCCCGATCTGAACCGGGCCGTCCTGTCGAGCGCGAGCGCCACATGAGGGCCTTGCTGCACGTCGCGCTGCGCAGCGCACTCAACCGCCGCGGCACGCTGATGCTGGTGATGCTGAGCATTGCGCTGGCCACCGCCTTGCTGCTCAGCCTGGAGCGGCTGCGCACCGACATCCGCAGCAGCTTTGGCCAGTCCGTCAGCGGCACCGACCTGGTGGTGGGCGCGCGCACCAGCCCGGTCCAGCTGATGCTGTACGCGGTGTTTCGGGTGGGCGGGGCCAGCAACAACATCCGCATGGAAAGCCTGCAGGCGCTGGCGCAGCACCGTGCGGTGGCTTGGGTGGTGCCCTTGTCCCTGGGTGATTCGCACCGCGGCCGGCCGGTGCTGGGCACCACGCCCGACTACTTCGAGCGCTTTGCTTATGGCGACCAGCAAAAGCTGGTGCTGAATCAAGGCCGGGCTTTTGCCGGCACGCTGGACGGTCTGTTTGAAGCGGTGATCGGCGCCGAGTTGGCGCAGTCCCTGGGTTACCGCCTGGGTCAAAAAATCACCCTGTCGCACGGCAGCGCCGAGGTCTTGGCGCAGGAACACGCCGACAAGCCCTTCACCGTGGTGGGCGTGCTGGCCCGCACCGGCACGCCGGTGGACCGCACGGTGCACGTCAGCCTGCAGGCCATCGAGGCCATCCACCTGGACTGGGCCGGCGGCGCGCCGCTGCCGGGCATGAAAATCGCGCCTGAATTTGCGCGCAAGTTTGACCTGCAACCCAAGCAGGTGACCGCAGCCCTGGTGGGCCTGAAGAATCGCGTGGCCGTGTTCAACGTGCAGCGGTTTGTGGCCGCTTATGAAGGAGAAGCGCTGCTTGCGGTGCTGCCCGGGGTGGCGCTGGACGAGCTGTGGTCGGTGGTGGGCCCGGGTGAACAGGCTCTGTTGGCCATCAGCGCGCTGGTGGCGCTGGTCAGCCTGGCGTCCCTGGTGGCGGTGGTGCTGGCGGGCTTGAACGAGCGGCGCCGCGAATTGGCCGTGCTGCGCTCGGTGGGCGCGGGGCCGCGCCATGTGCTGTGGCTGCTGGCGCTGGAAGGTGCGCTGGTGACGCTGGCCGGTGCCTTGCTGGGCGCGCTGGCCGCCGGTGCGGCCGTGGTGCTGGCCGGGCCCTGGCTGCAGCAACAGTTTGGCATCACGCTGTCGCCTTCTGCACCCACCTGGCAGCAGTGGGGCCTGTTCGGGGCCGTGCTGCTGGCGGGTATGCTTGCCAGCCTGGTGCCGGGATGGCGGGCCTATCGCCTGTCGCTGGCCGATGGTTTGAGTCCACGAACATGAAACTGCTGATCAAAGTCCGGCCGGTACGCGGGTCGATGTTGGCGCCGGCTCCGGCCTTGGCTCGGGTCCTGGGTCTGGCCCTGGGTTTGGCGCTGCTTCCGGGCATGGCCCTGGCCCAAAAAGACGGCGTGCCGCTGATGAAGCCGCCGCTGGCCGCGCCCGCCAAGCCGGCCGCCGCCACCGCGCCCGGCGCACCCCGCACCATCACCTGGGACGCGCTGGTGCCAGCTGGTTGGGACCCTTTCAAGGACTTCAAGGACCTGAACTTCCAGACCCTGGACGACGGCGACCCGCGCGCTGCGGCCATGATGAAGAAGATGCGCGAGGTCTGGGACAACGCGCCGGTCAACAGCGCCATTGTCGGCCAGACGGTGCGCATCCCCGGCTTCATCGTGCCGCTGGAAGACAGCAAGGAAGGCCTCAAGGAATTCCTGCTGGTGCCTTATTTCGGCGCCTGTGTGCACAGCCCACCGCCACCGGCCAACCAGATCGTGCACGTGCTGCCCAAGTCACCGGCCAAGGGCTTTCGGTCGATGGACGCGGTCTGGATCACCGGCACCCTGACCACCGGCCGCACCGACTCCTACATGGGCGCCGCCAGCTACCGCATCGAGTCGGTCAGCGTCGTGCCCTACAGCGAGACCAAGCCCTGATGTCCGGCCGCAGCGGTCCCCCTGGCGCCAGCGACCTGGCAAGGGTGACCTTTGGTGTGCTGTTCATCGGCCTGCTGCTGGCAGCGGCGCTGTGGATCCTGCGGCCTTTTCTGGGCCCGTTGATCTGGGCCACCATGGTGGTGGTGGCCAGCTGGCCGCTGATGCTGCGGGTGCAGCGCCTGCTGTGGGGCCAGCGCGGCCTGGCGGTGACGGTCATGACCCTGGCCTTGCTGCTCTTGTTCGTGGTGCCCTTGGTGCTGGCCATCGTCACCATCGTCGGCAACGCCGACCGTTTGGTCGACTGGGCCAAGTACGCCGCCAGCTACCGCCTGCCCGACGCCCCGCCCACCTGGCTGGTGGACCTGCCGATGGTCGGCGGCCTGGCAGAACGCCTCTGGCAGCAGGCCGCCGACCTGGGCCTGCGTGACCTGGCGCCGCGCCTGTCGCCCTATGCGGGTGACCTGACGCGCTGGTTTGTCTCCGAGGTGGGGAGCATCGGCATCTTGCTGTTTCAGTTCTTGATCACGGTGATCATCGCTGCCGTGCTGTACGCCCAGGGCGAAGCCGCCGCTGCCCAGGTGCGGCGCTTTGCCCGTAGATTGGCGGGC
>JANMHH010000412.1:0-8020 GCA_031375065.1 Rubrivivax sp.
GGGGTGGCCGACTTCATGCGGGTGCCCTTGCCCGCGGCCATGATCACGACGTTGAGTGCCATGCAAGTGTCTCGGATCAAAACCTTCATTATCGGGTTGGCACTGCTGCTGCTGGGCCCGGCCTTGACGGGCTGCAGTGCATTGCGCCTCGCTTATGCCAACGGCTCGCAACTGAGCTGGTGGTGGCTGGACGGCTACTTTGATTTCAGCCGCCAACATTCGCCGCAGGTGCGCCAAGCGCTGGACGACTGGTTCGAGTGGCACCGCTCCACCCAGTTGACGGGCGTGACGGCCTTGTTGGGAGCCGCCGGCCAGCAGGTGATGGAACCCGTCAGCCCGGCCCTGGTCTGCCGTTGGCAAGAGCGCATTCGGGATCAGTTTGAGCCCGCAGTGGGCCGCGCGTTGGCTGACTTTGCCGATGTGGTGCCGGGCCTGGGCGATGCCCAGCTCAAGCACCTGGAGCGGCACTACCTGAAGGTCAACGACGACATGCGTGCCGACTACCTGCAAACCGATGCAGCCGAGCGCCAGCGCGAATCGCTCAAACGCACCTTGGAGCGGGCTGAACGTGTTTACGGCCGGCTCGACGACAACCAGAGCCGCCTGGTCGCGGCCGGCATTGCCACCTCACCGTTCAATCCCGAGCTGTGGTTGGCCGAGCGCCAACGCCGCCAGCGCGACACCTTGCAGACCCTGCGCCGGCTGGTGTCCGAGCGGCCCGACAAGGATCAGCGGGTGGCTGCGCTGCGCGCCCTGGTGCAGCGCACAGAAAAGTCGCCCAACGCGGAGTACCGTGCGTACCAGGTCAAGCTGACCGAATACAACTGCGGCCTGGCCGCGCAACTGCACAACGCCACCACGCCAGCGCAACGCGCCAAGGCGCGCGACAACCTCAAGGGCTGGGAAGCCGATTTGCGCTCACTGCTGACCCCCAGCGTCTGACGAGCGGACCACTCAGGGCGGCAGTTGCACCACGACGCGGCGCGGGTTGACGCCCAGCTTGGGGAAGTCCATCAGCGCGGCTTCAAACAGGGCCGCCAAGGTGGTGGGTCCGGCAAAGGACCCGCTGCTCTCATGGCTGGCGCGGGCCTCGAACAGCGGCTTGCCCGTGGCGCGGTCGCGGATCAGCAAAGCCACTTCGCGTTCATAGCGGGTGGGATCGAACTGCAGCCCAATGCCCCAGCGGGGCGAGATCCAAGGCCCGTTGCGGTAGGTGCCGAAGCCACCGCGCCACCACAGGTTGTCGACCCAGGGGCCTTCGTTTCGACCGACACGCAAGCCCACCTGGACCACGACATCAGGCTCCTGGCCAGCGGCGACAGGCTCGAACCCGGCCTTCTTCAGGGCGCCTTTGGCGGCCGTTTCCAGCGCCTCGGTTTCACTGGCGCGGGCCTGTTGCGAAGGCAGTCGCTCGAAGGCATAGCTGCTGGGCTTGCGCGCAGCCGGCCACTCGCCAAAACTGGAGACGTCGCTGCTGACACTGTGCAGCGCGGCGCAACCGCTCAGGCCCAAGCTGGCCGCCAGAACCACGACCATGGCCAGGCCCCGGGGCCTTGAAAACTGGGTTTGCATGCTTCAGTCCTCCAATTCGGTGGATGGGTGCCGGTGCAGCTGAATGGAAGCCGCGGCGGGTGTTGCACAGGGTTCGTCGTCGAAGGCGATGTCGCCTTCAGGTACCGGCACGCCCGTGGCTTGGAGCGTGGTGAAGGGAAAGAGTTTCCTGTCCATCAGGTGACTGGGCACGACCGAGCTCATGGCGGTCAGCATGTTGTCGATGCGGCCCGGGTACTGGCGTTCCCAGTCGCGGATCATCTTTTTCACCACCACGCGCTGCAGCGTGGTCTGGCTGCCGCACAAAGTGCACGGGATGATGGGGAACTGGCGGTGCTCGGCCCAGCGTTCCAGGTCAGTTTCGGCCACGTAGGCCAGCGGGCGGATGACCACGTTCTTGCCGTCGTCGGACACCAGCTTGGCCGGCATACCCTTCAGGCGGCTGCCAAAGAACATGTTCATCAACAGCGTCACCACCATGTCGTCACGGTGGTGGCCCAGCGCGATCTTGGTGGCCCCCAGTTCGCCGGCCACGCGGTACAGGATGCCGCGCCGCAGCCGCGAGCACAGGCTGCACATGGTTTTGCCTTCGGGCACCAGGCGCTTGACGATCGAGTAGGTGTCCTGCTCTTCAATGTGGAACGGCACCTCACGGCTTTTCAGGTAGTTGGGCAGCACGTCTTCCGGGAAGCCCGGCTGCTTCTGGTCCAGGTTGACAGCCACGATGTCGAAGTGGATCGGCGCGCGCTGGCGCAGGTTGATCAGCACGTCGAGCAAGGCGTAGCTGTCCTTGCCGCCGCTCAGGCAGACCATGACCTTGTCGCCGGCTTCGATCATGTTGAAGTCGCTGATCGCCTGGCCGACCTGCCGGTGCAGCTTCTTGCTCAGCTTGTTGGCTTCAAAGGCGGCTTTTTTCACCGCTTGGGCGTCAGCAGGGGCGTTCATTTCGTTTCGCTTTTCAGGCCAAAAACTTCGCAACCCACGGCGTCGCAGTCGGGGTAGACGTCGGGCTTTTCGGTGGTCACACGGGCGGCGCGCACCTTGGGGTGTTGCAGCAGGCGCTTCAGGATGTCGTCGGCCAGCGTTTCTTGCAGGTGAATGTGGCCCTGCGCCACCCGGGCCATGATCTCGCGGCGGATGAAGTCGTAGTCCAGCACTTCGTCCAGTTTGTCAGCCTGGGGCGTGGACAGGGCCAGCGGAACGTACAGGTCGACGTTGAAGCGCACGCGCTGCTCGGCCTTCTTTTCGAAGTCGTGCACGCCGATGTTGATCCAGACCTCGTAGTCGCGCAGGAACAGCCGGCGGCAGTCCATCAGCTGGGGGTGGTTGAGCAGGCTTTGCATCAAGGTGCTTTCGAAGGGTTGTTGTCGCGGGCCAGGAACATCACGTCGCGTGGCTGCGACTGCAGGTGCTGGCCGCCGTCGACCAGCAAGGTGGTGCCGGTGATGGCCGGTGATTCAAGCAGGAAGCGCACGGCGCGTGCGATGTCTTGTGGGGTGCTGCTGCGGGCAAGCGGTGTCATCTGGTGGGAGGCCTGGAATTCGGTGCCGCTCATCTCGCCCGACAACAAGGTGACACCGGGCGCCACGCCGCACACCCGCACCTGTGGCGCCAGCGCCTGTGCCAGCAGGGTGTTGGCGGCTTCCAGGGCGGCCTTGCTCAGCGTGTAGCTGAAGTAGTCGGGGTTGGGGTTCCAGAGCTTCTGGTCCAACACGTTGATCACCGCCGCGCCACCCGCGCTTGCGTTGCCATGGGGCTTGACCCAGGCGTGCAAGGCGCGCGCCAAAAGCACGGCCGGCGCGGTGTTGGCGCGCCAGGCCCGGTCCATCGTGGCAAAGCTGAAGCTGGCCAGGTCGTCGTACTCAAAAAGCGACGCGTTGTTGACCACCGCGTCGATGCGACCAAAACCTTGAACCACGGCGGGTACCAGGCCTTCGCAGTCGGCTTCCAGGGCCAGGTCGGCGGCAAACGACATGGCCTGGCCGCCGCCGGCGCGCACGGCGGCCACCGTTTGCGCTGCCGCCGCAGCCGAACTGCGGTAATGCACCGCGACCTGCCAACCGTGGTTGGCCAGGTCCAGGGCGATCTCGCGACCGATGCGCTGGGCGGCGCCGGTGATCAGGACAACGGGCTTGGGATCCATGCGGTTTGGGTTGAACGGTGGCTGCCAACAAGGGGCCAGCGGCCGTCGGCGGTTGCGGTGGAGGGCTTTGACACAATGGGCCGAATGTCACATCCCGAGACGCTGAGTTTATCGGCGCGACTTCACCAGCGCGTTGTGGCGGGCATTGCCCAGAATGGCGGCTGGATGGGCTTTGACCGTTACATGGCCATGGTGCTCTACGAACCGGGTCTGGGCTACTACAACAGTGGGCGGCGGGTGTTTGGTTCGATGCCGGCGTCGGGCAGCGATTTTGTGACGGCCCCCGAGCTCTCAGCGCTGTTTGGCCAGACGCTGGCGCGCCAGGTGGCGCAGGCGCTGAGCGCCGCCCAGGCCGGCGAGGTGTTCGAGTTTGGCGCCGGGTCCGGCGCACTGGCACTGCAGCTGTTGCAGGCGCTGGGCAGCCAGGTCCAGCGCTACACGATCATCGACCTGTCGGGCTCGCTGCGTCAGCAACAAAGCCTGACCCTGGCAGCGCATGCGCACCAGGTGCGCTGGCTCGACAGCCTGCCCGATCAGTTTCAGGGCGTGGTGGTGGGCAACGAGGTGCTGGACGCGATGCCGGTGCAGTTGCTGCATTGGGATGGCGCGCAGTGGTTTGAACGCGGTGTGGCTCTGGACAGGGACGTACTGACCTGGGCTGACCGCCCCACCGACCTGCGGCCGCCCGCGCCGGGCCCCTACCCACCGGGCACCGTGACCGAGATCCACGCCCAGGCCCAAGCCTTCATCAACACCCTGGCTGAACGGCTGACGCGCGGCGTGGCGATCTTCATCGACTACGGCTTTCCCGAAGCCGAGTACTACCACCCACAGCGCAGCATGGGCACCTTGATGTGCCACCAGGCGCATTTGACCGACACCAACCCGCTGGTCATGTTGGGTGAAAAGGACATCACCGCCCACGTCAACTTCAGCGCCATGGCCCTGACCGCGCAGGACGCCGGCATGGACGTGCTGGGCTACACCTCGCAGGCCCGCTTTCTGATCAACTGCGGCTTGACCGATCTGCTGCAAGGTGCCGATGTGCGCAGCACCGTCCAGGCGCAAAAGCTCATCACTGAACACGAGATGGGTGAACTGTTCAAGGTGCTCGCGCTGGGCCGCGGCGTGACGCTGGAGCCGCTGGGCTTTGGGGTCGGCGATCGCTTGCACACGCTGTGATGAACATGGCCAGTCGTTCAGGGCTGACTCGATGCGGTGGCTGATCGTCTTCGTGCTGGCCTGCCTGGTCTTCAACAGCCTGCACGGCTGGCTGACCAAGATCGGCCTGGGCAAGTTGCCGGGTGACTTCAGCTTCATGCTGCGCGGTCGGCAGTGGCATGTGCCGTTGGCCAGCTCGGTGGTGCTGAGCGTGCTGGCCATGCTGATTGGCCTGCTTTTCTGACGCGGGGGAGAGAGCCGGTGAACATCTTTCTGTCCTACTCATCGGCCCGTCGCGACATCGCCGTGCGCCTGAAACTGGCGCTGGAAGCCGAGCAGCACGAGGTGTTCTTCGACCGCGACGACCTGGGCGCTGGCGAGGCCTACCAGCAGGCCATCCGCGAAGCGGTGGAGCAGGCCGACTTGATGCTCTTCCTGGTCTCGCCAGAGTCGGTGGCGCCGGGCAGCTACACGCTGGCTGAGCTGGAAATGGCGGAGTCGGTTTGGCCGCAGCCTTCGGGCCGTGTCTTGCCGGTGGTGGTGGCAGCCACGCCCAAGTCCAGCATGCCGCCCTACCTGTTGGCGGTGACCTTGCTGGAGCCGCAAGGTGAAGTGGTGGCGGAAACCTTGGCGACGGTGGCCCGGCTGTCGGCGCGTGGCTTGCGCCGTGCTCTGCTGGATGCGCGCATCTGGGCGGCCGTTGCGGTTGTCGTGGTGGTGGGGTCATGGGCGGTCTTCGGATATCGCCATCTGCAGACACAGCGCGAGGCGGCCGCCGAGCAGGCACGCCAACTGGCGGCGCTGAACCAAGAGGTGTCGGTGGCCGCTCGCCTGTGCCTGGACGGCGGTTATGCCGACGGCTTTGCTCAGTTGGGTGCGCTGGCCACGCGAGCGGCAGCGGGTTCAACGGCAACGGGCGAGGCCGCGGCAGCCCTGAACATCGCGCGCGAAGACTGCGCCATGGCTTGGTTGCGCTGGGGCCGCCGCAACCCCGGCGAGACCAGCTTTGCGCAGCTGGTGGCGCCACTGCGCCCGGTGCTGGCGCAGGCGCTGGTGGCGGGTGCCAGCGGCCAGCGCGCGGCCGACCTGCGCGCCCACCTGGGCTGGGCCGACCGGCTGCTGTGGATCGACGACAAAGACCCCAGCATCGACCCCACGCCGCACTTTCGGCAGGCGCTGGCGCTGGACGCCGACAACGTTTACGCCCACGCCATGTGGGCGTTCTGGTTGCTGGCGCGTCAACCTGGGCAATCGGCTCTGGCGCTGCAGCACTTCGAGCAGGCCCAAAAGAGCGGGCGCCACCGGGCCTTTGTGCGCGCGCTGCAACTCGGCAGCCTGGTCACCAGCGACGACCTGGGGGCAGAAGCCATTCGTGTGCTCAACCAGATGCGGCTGGGCCAGGAGCGGCTGGAGCCGGACCGGCTGCCGCGCATCTGGTCGCGCCTGTACGGTGGCGCCTACCGGGAAGACGTGGCGGCGCAGCTGCTGCGTGCATTGCCGCCAAACGAAGGCTTGCAGACTTTCCTGTGGTTGTTTCCCAAGGAGCGCACTGAAACGTCCAACACACCGCAGTGGCGGCTGACGCACGCACTGCTGCTGTTCAACGCCGGCCAGGGCCAAAAAGCGCGGCCTGACCTGCAAGCCCTGCACAAGGAACTGGGCGCCTCCAAAGCCAGCGGCACGTTGGCTGGCGCGGTCAGCCAGCTGCTGGCCAGGTTGTGACGTTGGCTGTCATCGGCCACTTGGGTTGAGCCCGCCGGCCCTGGCCTTAAACGATGATGTGCCAGGCATGCCCACAATGGCGGCAGCGCACGTGGACTTCATCGTCCTGGCCTTCGGGCAGCATCAGTTCCAGGCGCCCATAGGTCTTGCAGTGCGGGCAGTCGGCCTGGTGGGCCACGGCTTCGGCTGAGCTCAGCAGCCGCAAGTAACGCCGCAGGGCCCACAAGCCAACGGCGGCGCACAGAACGGCGGCCACCAGGTCGGTCAGTTGGTCGGCAAAGCTGGGGAACTTGGACGCGGCTTCAAAAGCGGCGAACAGCCCGATCACACAAAAAAACAGCAGCACCATGTGGGCGTGGCTTTGCAACAGCTCACGTTCGTACCACTTGCGAAAGCCATGCTTGCGGATGCCGTCGGCCAACTTCATGCGCGCCCCTGTTTGCTGGAATCCCGTTCCAGATGATGGCCTATCTGCGCCACCCGCGCGGCATGGATCGCGGCGCCAATGTCGGGGCCGCGCCGACCAGCTTGCGCCGCCTGCTCGGCCACCTGGGCGGTGTCGACCTGCAAGGCCGTGCGCAGCAACGGCGGCAGGCGCTGGGCCGGCAGGTAGGGCTGTTCTTGCAGCCCCGTGCGACCGCGGGCGTCGCACTCACAAGCCTGCAGCACCGCGGTGAATCGTTCGGGTCGGCGGATGGCGTCGCAGCGCTCGAACAGGCGCAGCAGGGCTGCCGCGCCCAGGTTGGCACTGGCGTGGATGTGACCGTGCTCGCGGGCCACCACATCGGCCAGTTCGCGGCAGTCGCTGTTGACGCGCCAGCGCTCGCCCAAGGCCTGCGCCAGCTTGGCGCTTCGCGCTTCGTGGCCCAGGTGGCGTGGCCATTGATCGGGCGGTGTGCTGCCTTTGCCCAGGTCGTGGGTCAGGCAGGCCCAGCGCACGGGCAGGCCTGCGTTCAGGCGCGCGGCCATGTCGAGCACCAGCATCAGGTGCACGCCGGTGTCGACCTCGGGGTGATGAGCGGGCGGCTGTGGCACGCCCCACAGGCGGTCCACCTCGGGCATCAGGCGGCGCAGTGCACCACACGAGCGCAACACCTCGAACATGCGGCTGGGCTGGGCGCACATCAAGCCGCGCGACAGTTCCTGCCACACCCGTTCGGCCACCAGCGCGTCGACCTCGCCGTTGTCGACCATGTGCCGCAGCAACGTCAGGGTTTCAGAAGCGACGCTGAAGTCGGGAAAGCGGGCCGCCAGGCGGGCCAGGCGCAGCAGGCGCACCGGGTCCTCGGCAAAGGCGTCGGAGACGTGGCGCAGCACGCGTTGTTGCAGGTCGGCCTGGCCGCCGTAGGGGTCGATCAGGGTACCGTCGCTGGCCTGCGCCATGGCGTTGATGGTGAGGTCGCGCCGGGCCAGGTCTTGTTCCAGCGTGACCTCGGGTGCGGC
>JANMHH010000418.1:0-2534 GCA_031375065.1 Rubrivivax sp.
GACCGGCTCTCGGGCGGCGAACGCCAGCGCGTGGGCCTGGCGCGTGCGTTGCTGGCGCCGGCGCAGCTGTGGCTGGTGGACGAACCGCTGTCGGCGCTGGACCCCACGCGGGCCCGCCAAGCCACCGCCGCCTTGGTCAACCAGGCCGCAGCGCGCGGCGTGACCCTGGTGGCCACCTTGCACCAGGTCGACATGGCGCTGGCCCACTTTCCGCGCATCGTGGGCCTGCGGGACGGCCAGCTGCAGTTTGACCTGCCAACCGGCGAAGTCACCGCCGAACGCCTGGAGCGCCTGTACGCGCAACACGAAAACGAGTTGCGCAGCAGTGGCGATGCAGCACCATCTGAGGCCGCAGACGCAGCCCCTGCAGCCCATGCGCCGGCTGTTCCCATGGCCGCCAACTGCCGTTGAGCGCGCCCTTGCAGCGCAGCCCCAGCCCGTGTCCAGCCACCTGACCCTGCCGCGCCCGCAGCGCGACCCGGCCTGGCTGGGCCGCGTGTTCTGGCTCAGCGCCGGTCTGGCGTTGCTGTGGCCGCTGATGGTGGCCAGCGAGTTCAGACCCTGGATCTTTCTGGAGCGCGACAACCTCAAGGTCACGGGGCAGTTCCTGCGCAGCTTTTTGCCGCCGGCCATCGGCCCTGAGTTTTTGTGGCTGGTGCTCCAGGAGTCGTGGCGCACGGTGGCCATCGCCACTGCCGGCATGACCCTGGCCTGGCTGCTGGCGGTGCCGCTGACGCTGCTGTCGACGCGCGCGCTGTCGGTGTCGGCCCTGTCAGGCCGCATGGCGCGCGGCCCTTTTGTGTTGCGCCAGGGCCTGCGCTGGCTGCTGATCGTGTTGCGCAGCGTGCCCGAACTGGTCTGGGCGCTGGTCTTCGTGCGCGTGGTGGGTCTGGGGCCGACAGCGGGCGTGCTGGCCATCATGCTCACCTATGGCGGCATGCTGGGCAAGGTCTACGGCGAGATCCTGGAAAGCGGTGAAGCCCACGCCACCGAATCGTTGTTGCGCAATGGCAGTTCCCGCCTGCAGGCCTTTTTCTACGGCCTGCTGCCGCAAAACGCGGCCGAGCTGACCAGCTACACCGTCTACCGCTGGGAGTGCGCCATTCGCAGTTCGGTGGTGCTGGGGTTCGTGGGCGCCGGCGGCCTGGGCCAGCAAATGGACAACAGCATGAAGATGTTCAACGGTGGCGAGGTGCTGACCATGCTGGCCGTCTTCATGGCCCTGGTGGCGCTGGCCGACCGGGTCAGCTCGGGCCTGCGCCGGGCTTTGGGTTAGCGGCATGGCGACGCCACCCACCGATCCCAGAGAAAACGACGTGGCCAACGGTTCGGCCATCGGTTCGGCGATTGCTGCGGCCAACGCCGCGAATGCGCCCTTTCGCCTGCCGCCGCCGCTCTTCAACGCCCGGTGCAACGCCTGCTGGTTCAGCGCCGCGCTGCTGCTGTTGGTGGTGGCCAGTTTTGCTTCGCTCAACCTGCAGTGGGGTCAGTTCCTGTCACTCGAAGCCATGCGCAGCATGGGCCGCTTCGTGGCCGAATTTTTCCCGCCCGACACCAGCCCCGAGTTCTTGCGCAAGGTGGCCTTGGGAACCTGGGAAACACTGGCCATGTCGGCTCTGGGCACTTTGCTGGCCGCCGTCGCAGGCTTGCTGCTGGCGCTGCCGGCCAGCCGGATGCACGCCGAAGACCCGGCCCGCGCGCGCGCGCCCACCCGGCTGCTGCTCAACGCGCTGCGCTCGATCCCGGAACTGGTCTGGGCCGGTCTTTTGCTCATCGCTGCCGGCCTGGGGCCCTTTGCGGGCACGCTGGCGCTGGCCATGCACACCAGCGGTGTGCTGGGGCGCCTGTTCGCCGAAGCGGTTGAAAACGCACCCACCGGCCCGGCCGACGCGCTGCGTGCGCAGGGCGTGGGCAACACCGCGGTGTTTCTTTACGCCACCTTGCCGCAGGTGCTGCCGCAACTGATGAGCTACACGCTGTACCGCTGGGAAAACAACATCCGCGCCGCGGCCGTGCTGGGCGTGGTGGGGGCCGGCGGGCTGGGCCAGCTGTTGTCTTTCCACATGGGGCTGTTCCACATGGGCAAGACGGCCACCATCCTGGGCGCCATGCTGCTGCTGGTGGCCCTGGTCGACCTGCTCAGCTACGGCAGCCGTCGGCTGATGACCCGATGAGATGGCGCCCCGGAGACTGCCCCGCATGCTGCCGCAGCTGAACTATTCCCAGGCCTGGGGCGTGCTGGCGGTGGCCATCGTGTTCGAGGTCGCCGGCACGACCTGCCTGCGATTGTCCGAGGGTCTGTCGCGGCTGACGCCGTCGGTGCTGATCTTCGCCTTCTACGGCGTGTCCTTTGTGCTCAACGCCATGGTCGTGCGGGTACTGGGCATGGGTGTGACCTATGCCGTGTGGTCGGGCGTGGGCACGGTGCTGACCATGCTGATCGGCGCGCTGTACTTCAAGGAGCCAGCCACGGCGCTGAAACTGGCCAGTGCCGGCATGATCGTGATCGGCGTTTTCGGCCTGCATGCCGCCTC
>JANMHH010000438.1:0-4044 GCA_031375065.1 Rubrivivax sp.
TGAGGCGAGATTTTCGAGCGATCCGGGAAGGACGGCTTGTGGCCGTCAAGGCACGGCCGTCGACCGGCCGCGAACGCCGGCCAACGCCGCGGAGCCGCCATCGACATCAGCATCGGGGCGGGTCACAGGGACCGTGGTGTCCTCCGGCCCAGTCGTGCTCGATCCACCCAATTGAGCGGCGCATGGGCCGTTTGCAACTTGGTTTGTGGATGCCGGCCACTTCGGCGCCCATTCGGCACGTTGAGTTTTCGACTTCTCAGAACGATCTGGCCGAATCACCACGCTGAATCGCCCGTCTTTTCGCGCGGTGCCGTTGACGAATCAGCTGGGTCGGGACAGGCGTCGGCCCCTTCTCTTGGCGGCCGGGCATTCAGCTTGACCCGGCATGGCAGCCCCAGTAACATTACTGACCAGTCAGTCATTAACATGCACAGCGACCCCTCCGCCACCGAAACCGGCCCCCGACAGCGGCGCAAAGAGGCGCGTCCGCAGGAGCTGCTGGACGCGGCGCTGGCGTTGTTCGTCGAAAAAGGGTTTGCCGGCTCGCGGGCCGAAGAGGTGGCGCAAAGGGCGGGTGTGTCCAAGGGCACGCTCTACCTCTACTACCCCAGCAAGGAAGAGCTCTTCAAGGCGGTGGTGCGGCACAACCTGTCGTCACTGATCGCCGAGGGTGAAGAGGCGGCGGCCCAGTTTGAAGGCAGCAGCAGCGAGTTGCTGTCCTTCCTGTTGCACACCTGGTGGGACCGCGTGGGCAACACACCCGCCGCCGGCATTCACAAGATCGTGCTGTCGGAAGTTCGCAACTTCCCCGAGCTGGCCCAGTTTTATACCGACGAGGTGCTGATTCCGGCCGACCGGCTGTTTGGCATGTGTGTGCAACGTGGCATCGACCGTGGCGAATTCCGGCCCATGCCTTTGCATGAAGTGGCGTTGGCGCTGATGGCGCCGGTGATCTTCATGGCCATACACCGCCATTCCTTCGGCTGCTGCCCTGTACAGGGCGTCGAGGTTGACCCCAGCACCGTGCTCAACGTGCACCTTGAACTCGTGCTGCGTGGCCTTGAAGTCAGAAGCAACCCTGCAAGATGAGCCGCAAAAAAATCTGGATCGGTTTGACGGCCCTGGCCTTGGTGGCTGCAGCCGTTTGGGGCGCGCGTGCGCTGTCGGCTCGCAAGGCCACGGCTGCCGCTGTGGCCACCTCAGCGCCGGCCACAGCGCCGTCGGCGAGCAGCGCCGCACAGGCCCTGGAGCTGACCCCGGGTGACTTCACGGTGGCCAGCGTTTCCGACCTGGGCACCTCGCTGGCCGTCACCGGCAGCGTCAAGGCCATCCAGAGCGCCTTCGTCAAGGCCCGCGTGGCCGGTGAACTCAAGCGCCTGACCGTGCGCGAAGGCGACCGGGTCACAGCCGGCCAGCTGCTGGGGCAGATTGACGCCATCGAATACCAATGGCGCTTGCGCCAGGCCGAAGACCAGGCCCAGGCCGCGCAGTCCCAGCTCGACATCGCCCAAAAGGCGCTCGACAACAACAAGGCGCTGGTCAACCAGGGCTTCATCTCGCGCAACGCGCTGGACAACTCGGTCAGCAGCGCGGCCGGTGCCACGGCGTCGCTGCAAGCTGCGCGTGCCGGTGCCGAACTGGCCCGCAAGGCCGTGGGCGACAGCCAGATCCGCTCGCCGATTGCAGGCCTGGTGGCGCAGCGGTTGGCTCAGCCCGGCGAACGCGTCAGCGTGGACGCGCGCATCGTGGAGGTGGTGGACCTCAGCCGCCTGGAACTGGAAACCGCGGTGGCGCCCGAAGACGTGGTTCAGCTGCGCCTGGGCCAGACGGCGCTGGTGCAGGTGGACGGCCTGCCGCAGCCCATGCCGGCGCGCCTGGTGCGCATCAACCCCAGCGCCCAGGCGGGTACCCGCTCGGTGCTGGCTTATCTGGAATTGCCCGCCTCGGCGCAAGCCGCGGGCCTGCGCCAGGGTCTTTTTGGGCGCGGGCAGATCGAGCTGCTGCGCAAACGCGCGCTGGTGGTGCCCAGCAATGCCGTGCGCTACGACCAGGCCAAGCCCTACGTGCTGACGGTGGTGGACGGCAAAGCCGTGGTCCGGCCCGTCACCGTGGGCGCCGCCGGCAGCGTGGCGCTCAGCGGCGCCCCCGAGAGCGTGCTGGAGATCACCAGCGGCCTGGAAGCCGGTGCCACGGTGCTGCGCGGCACGGTGGGCGCGCTGCGTGAAGGCACACGCCTGAAGTTGCCGGGTCTCAACCTGACGGCCGCGTCAGCGCCTGGCCGCTGAAAGCCTGACCCATGTGGTTCACGCGTGTTTCCATCGCCAACCCCGTGATGGCCGTCATGGTCATGCTGGCCTTCGTGGTGCTGGGCCTGTTCAGCTACCAGCGCCTGAGCCTGGACCAGTTTCCCAACGTCGACTTCCCCACCGTGGTGGTGTCGATGGACTACCCCGGCGCCAGCCCTGAGATCGTCGAGTCCGAGGTCACCAAGAAAATCGAAGAAGCCGTCAACACCATTGCCGGTATCAGCGCCCTGTCGTCGCGTTCGTACGAAGGCGTGGCGGTGGTCATCGTCGAATTCAACCTGGATGTGGACGGACGCAAAGCCGCCGACGACGTGCGCGAGAAGGTCTCGCTGATCAAGCCTTTGCTGCGCGAAGAGGTCAAGGACGCCCGCATCTCGCGCTTTGACCCCGCAGCCCAACCCATCTTCAACGTCGCGGTGCTGTCCCAGGGCACCAGCCCCACCAGCCCGCAAGAACTCACCACCTGGGCCACACAGGTGCTGCAAAAGAAGCTGGAAAACGTGCGCGGCGTGGGCGCGGTCAGCGTGGTGGGCGGGGTGCAGCGCCAGGTCGCCATTAACCTGAAGCCCGTGGCGATGGAAGCGCTGGGCATCAGCACCGAACAGGTGGCGGCCGCGCTGCGCAGCGAAAACCAGGAACTGCCGCTGGGCAACCTGCGTTCTGCCGAACAGGACCGGGTGGTACAGATCAACGCCCGCCTGAAAACGCCACGTGACTTTCGCGACATCGTGGTGGCCCGCAAAGCTGGCGGCTCGGTGGTCAAGCTGTGGCAGGTGGCCGACGTGTCCGACGGTCCTCAAGAGCAGGAAAGCCTGGCCCTCTACAACGGCCAGCGTACGGTGCTGCTCAGCGTGCAAAAAAGCCAGGGCGAAAACACCATCGCGGTGGTCGACGGCCTGCGCCGCGCGCTCGACGAAGCCAAGGTGCTGACCCCACCGCACATCCGCACCGAAGTCAACCGCGACAATTCGCGCGCCATTCGCATCGGCGTGGCCAATGTGCAGCGCACCTTGATCGAAGGCGCGCTGCTTACGGTGTTGATCGTCTTCCTGTTCTTGAATTCGTGGCGCAGCACGGTCATCACCGGCTTGACATTGCCCATCGCCCTGATAGGCACCTTCTTGTTCATGTACCTGTTTGGCTTCACCATCAACACCATCACGTTGATGGCATTGAGCCTGTGTGTGGGCCTGCTGATCGACGACGCCATCGTCGTGCGAGAAAACATCGTGCGCCATGTGCAGATGGGCAAGAGCGCGCACGACGCGGCGCTGGAAGGCACCAACGAAATCGGCCTGGCGGTGCTGGCCACCACGCTGTCCATCGTGGCGGTGTTTTTGCCGATCGGCTTCATGGGCGGCATCGTGGGCAAGTTCTTCCACGAGTTCGGCATCACCATCGTGGCCGCGGTGTTGATCAGCATGTTCGTCAGCTTCACGCTCGACCCCATGCTGTCCAGCATCTGGCACGACCCCCAGTCCCACGGCCGGCGCACAGGGCCGCCGGTGACGCTGTACGACAAGACGCTGGGCCGGGTCACCGGGTGGTTTGACACCTTGACTGAAAGACTGTCCGGCGGCTACCAAAGCTTGCTGGCCTGGTCGCTGGTGCACAAGCTCAAGACCGTGCTGGTGGCACTGGCCACCTTTGCGCTGGCCATCGTGCTGCTGGGCGCGGTGGGCAAGGAGTTCACGCCCAAGGCCGATTTCTCCGAAACCCAGATCAACTTCTACACGCC
>JANMHH010000470.1:0-3087 GCA_031375065.1 Rubrivivax sp.
GTCTCCGGCGGCAGCGTGGCGGCGGCCCATCTGGCGCTGCACGGCGCAGGCGAGCACCTGAGACGATTTCCGGCCGACTTTCTGGAAGTCGACTTCCAGAGTCGTCTGGTGACTGCCGCGCTGTCGCCACGCAACCTGTAACGCTTGAGCTCGCCCTGGTATGGGCGGGGGCACGAGCTGGCCGACGAACTGGCTGACACGCTGTTCAAGGCCACCACGTTCGGGCAGCTATCGCAATTCAAGGGCCGGCCCTACTTGATCATCGGCGCCACCGACCTGTCCACCGGCGCCGAGTTCAACTTCACGTCCGATCGTTTGGCGCTGCTGTGTTCATCGATTGACCATGTGCCGCTGGCAGTCGCGGTCGCCTCGTCGAGCGCCGTGCCCGTGCTCTTGAGTCCGCTCACGCTGCAGAACCACAGCGAGGGCTGCGCCCAGCGACCGCGAAAGGGGCCAGGCGGCAGCGCGGCAGCCGCAGACTCGGCGCGGGTGCGGCTTGTCAAGGGCGAGTCCGAATCGATGGCCGGCGGGCGGCGCCCCTTCATTCACCTGGTCGACGGCGGTCTGTCGGACAACTTGGGGACGCGACGACTCACCGACTATGTGGCCAAAGCCGGGGGCATAGCCGCCGTGATGTCCATGCTCGGACTGGGACAGTCGCCATCGACCCCGGTACCCAGGCGCATCGTCTTGATCTCGGTGAACTCGGAGAGCAATGATGGTCTGCCCATCGACCACAGCGGCGCGGTGCCGGGTACGGTGGACGCGCTGGGCGCGATGATCTTTGGCGGCCTCGGGCGCTTTTCCAAGGAGACTTCGCTGGTGTTGAGCGACGCGGTCGAGCAGTGGCGCAAAGAACTGCGTTCTGATCCCCGTTGGGCTGCCGAATCACAGGCCGACATCTTTTCGATTGAGGTCAGGCTGACGGATCTGGACGATGCCGGCCTGCGCGCCAAGGTGCTGGCCATTCCAACCGAGTTTCGGATCTCTGAAGTTGACCGCAGTTTGTTGCGCCAGGCAGCCGGTCACAGTCTGCAGCGTTCGGCGGAGCTCAAGCGTTTTCTGGCGTCCCTTGAGCCTGCGCGCTGAGCAATCGCACAAACTCTTTGGGCGGCACGGGCTTGGAGAACAGGAAGCCTTGGCACTGCTCGATCTGGTGGGTACGCACCCAGGCCAGTTGTTCGGCGGTTTCCACGCCCTCTGCCACCACCGACAGCTTCATCAAACGGCACATCGCGACGATCAACTCGGCCAAGGGGCGGTTGGCGTCGATGCTCTGGATGAAGGTCTTGTCGATTTTCAGTGTCTTGATCGGAAAGCGCTGCAGATAGGCCAGGTTGGAGTAACCGGTGCCAAAGTCATCCAGCGCCATGCTGATGCCCGTGGCTTCGATGTCCTTGAGCAGCTGCAACAACCTCTCGTCGCGGCCCAGCAGCATCGACTCGGTCAGTTCCAGCTGCATGCGGCTGGGGTCGGTGCCGGCGCGTTCGAGCGCTTTTTTCAGGTCGGACACCAGCTCGGCCTGCAAAAGCTCGCGCGCCGACAGGTTGACCGAGATGCGAAGGTCGTGCCCCAAACGGCACCACGCCACCTGCTGGTGTGCTGCGGCGGCAAACACCAGCGCGCCCAATTGACGAATCAGGCCTGTGCTTTCGCACACCGGTATGAACACATCGGGCGGCACCAGGCCGCGCACCGGGTGACGCCAGCGGGCCAAGGCCTCGGCGCCCACGATGCAGCCGCTGGCCACGTCGATGATGGGCTGGTAGAACACTTCAAACTGCTGCTGCTCGAAGGCCAGGCGCAGGTCGGCTTCCAGCACGGTGCGGCTGCGCAGTTGGTCGGACATGGCCACGTCGTAGAAGGCCAGGTCGTTGCGGCCGCGCTCCTTGGCGGTGTACATCGCCAGGTCGGCGTTGCGCAGCAGGGTCTCGATGTCGGCACCGTCGTCGGGGTAGAGGCTGACGCCCATGCTGGAGGTCACCCGCACCAGCTGGGTCTGGCCCTGGACCAACACCGGCACCGGCTCGGCCACCGCCTGCATCAGGCGCTGACGCACACGGTCCACTTCCAGGCGGATCTCAGGCGACACCAAGAGGATGATGAATTCGTCACCGCCCAGGCGCGCCACCAGGTCGCTGCCACGAACGGCTCGGCGCAATCGGTGAGAGACCTCGATCAACAGCGCGTCGCCCGCTGCGTGGCCCAGGCTGTCGTTGATATCCTTGAAATGATCCAGGTCGATGAACATCAGCGCAGCCTTCAGCCCCAGGGCACTGATCTGCTGCACGGCCGCGGTGAAGCGCTGCATCACGTGGTTGCGGTTGGGCAGACCCGTCAATGGGTCGTGCAAGGCCAGGAACTGGGCCTGGGCCTCGGTGCGCTTGATGGCGCTGACATCGACCTCGCTGACCAGCAGGGCGTCCTGCCCCGTGACGGCGTCTTTGCAGTGCCGGGCCGAGATCTCGTGCCAGCGGTCGCCTTGCGCCGTGCGCACCGCCAAGGTCTGGTTGGCCACACCCGCTGCAGCCAGCGCCGCGGTCAGTGAGTCCAACGCCTGGCGGTCTGCGATGCGGTCTTCCAGCCGGTCCTGCAGGTCGCGTACCGAGGCCCGGGCGGCCGGGTTGCGGTACAGCGGCGCACCGTCTTCGCCGTACAGCGAAACCATGGCGGCGGTGTGCAGCAAGGCCTCGACGGAACGCAGCGACTCCGGCTCCTCGACAGCTGCGGCGCGGGCTTCGCACAACATGGCCATGCGGTCGTCGGGCAAACGATGGGCACTGAAGCGGACATTCAATGACACCGGCTTGCCGTCGGGATACAAGGTCCACTGCTCGTTGAAAGCGGCGCCATGCGATATGAAGTCGCTTTGGTACTGAGCAAGACGGCGGGCGACCGACTCCGACATGTCCTGGCCCATGTCGCGCGCGCACAGTTCGAGCACCGATGAAGCGCCCCAGATCTTCAAAGCGGCCCGGTTGGCCCAGTGCACGCGGCGCTGGTCGATGTCGAAGATCCAGACCGGATCACCGACGATGTTCAGCGCGTCATAACGTTGGCTGCGTTCGCTCAGGTCCATGACGGCTG
>JANMHH010000517.1:0-3650 GCA_031375065.1 Rubrivivax sp.
ATCACGATGAAAGCCTGCCCGATGCCGGGCCGGTTGCCTTCGTCGACAAAGAAGCTGGAGGCTTCAAACCCGTAGTTCGCCCCGATGACGGCGGTGACCAGCAGTTCCACCACCAGCGCCAACATGGCACCTTTGGTGGACGAGGCAGCGCCCACCGGCAGCATCGACCCGGCCAGGCCGGCTGCTGCGTCGGTGGTGGGTTGCCCTTTGGCGTCCAGTGCCCAGCCCGCAGGGATGGCCCGGCCTTCCTTGGCCGCCACCATCAGCTTGCCACGCGCCGCTTCGCTCAAGGACAGGTCGATCATCAAGGGCGAAGCGTTGCGCCGCGGGAAAACGGCGGCCACTGGGTTGGTGCCGAAGATGGGGTGCTTGCCGCCGGCGGCCGGCATGGCGGCGGGTGAGTTGGCAAAGCCCAGGCCCACCATGCCGGCTTCGGCCACGGCGCGCAGGTGGTCCACCACCACGCCGCAGTGGTGGCTGCGCACCACGCCGGCCACTGCCACGCCTTGTTCGCGGGCGGTGAGGATGGCCTCCCGGATGGCCAGATCGCAGGCCGGAAAAGCCAAACCTTCTCCGGCGTCGATCAGCAGTGCGCTGCCTTTGCGGTGGCGAACGGCGGCCACCGCCGAGCCCACGGCGCGCCCGTTGCGCAGGTGGGTGCTGTATTGCGCCACACGGCTCAGGCCGTGGCCGGCCTGGCCCTGGGCTTCGGCCATCACCAACGCGCGCGCGGTGCTCTCGGCCATGTTGCGGTTGGCGCCGGCCGCCTGCAAGGCGCGCGACACCAACTGCTGGACTTCGTGGGTGGGCAGCTTCACTTCAGAGCCTCCAGCACCTTGGCGGCAATGAGAAAGCTGACGCGTTCGTTGGACTCGGCCGATACGCCGGCAATGTGCGGCGTCAGGACCAGGTTGGGGCAGCCTTGAAAGTGCGGCGCCACCGGCACCGGCTCGACATCGAACACGTCGATGGCCGCGCCACCCAAGTGGCCAGCCCTCAGCGACGCGGCCAGCGCCGCTTCATCGACGATGCCGCCGCGCGCAGTGTTGATCAACACAGCACCCTTTTTCATCGACGCGATGCGGCTGGCGCTGAAAAGCCCGCGCGTGCTGTCCACCAGCGGCACGTGCAGGCTGACCACATCGCTCATCGCGATGACTTCGTCCAGAGCGCCGCAGCGCACGCCGCTGCTGGCAAAGACCGGGTGGTCGCTGTCCATCATGGCGTCAAACGCCACAATCTGCATGCCCAGGCCTTGTCCCAATTTGGCCGTGAGTTGGCCGATGGAACCGAAGCCCACCAGCCCCAACGTCTTGCCGGCGATTTCGCGGCCGTTGGACAGCGCGTTGCGTGGCCACCCACCGTCAGCCACCGACATGGTTGATTGGTAGGCGCCGCGCAGCAGCAGCATGGCGGTGCCGACCACATATTCGGCCACGCTCAGCGCGTTGGCGCCGGTGGCCGGTATCACCTGCATGCCGCGCTGTTCGCAGCCCGCCACGTCGATGTTGTCCAGCCCCACGCCCAACCGCCCCACCACCTTGCAGCGCTGCAACGCCGCCAACAGCGCGCCGCGCACCTGGGTGCGGTTGCGCACCACGATCACATCGGCACCTGCGGCCTCTTGCGCCAAACGCGGTGCGTCGTCGACCAGCTTGGGGTCGTACAAAACATCGTGCCTGGCCCGCAGCTGAGCCACAGCGCGCTCGTCCATGAATTCGGTGATGACGATGCGCGCCATGGGCTTCTTTCTGGTCTGTGGGGTCAGGCCGACTCGTACAGGCGGGTCATCACGAATTCGCGGTGGCCCAGGGCCTCGGCCGCGGTGAAGCGCCCATTGGCGGTGCGCAGCATGCACTCCAGCAGCTTGTCACCGGCCTGGTCGAGCGTGATCTCGCGCTGCAGCAGGCCCGAGCTGTCGACGTCGACGTGTTCGCTCATCAAGCGCACCGTGCGCGGGTTGGCGCAGATCTTGATGACCGGCACGATGGCGTTGCCGATGACGTTGCCCTGGCCGGTGGGGAAGAAGTGCACGGCATAACCCGAGGCCGCGCACAGCGTCACCATCTCGGCGGCGGCTGAAGACGAATCCATGAACCACAGGCCCGGGTGGGTGGGCATCTCGGCCTTGTCGATGACACCGTCGACGGTGCACTTCTTGCCGATTTTCTGGATGTTGCCCAGCGCCTTTTCTTCGATGGTGGTCAGGCCGCCGGCGATGTTGCCCTTGGTGGGCTGGCTGTCCGACAGGTCGCTGGTCTTGTGGCGGTTGATGACGTCCTGGTAGCGGTTGAACATGAACATGAACTGTTCGCGCACCTTGTCGTTGGCGCAGCGCGCGGCCACGATCTGTTCGCCGCCGGTCAGTTCGGTGGTTTCGCCGAAGCACAGCGTGCTGCCCAGCGCATGCAGCTTGTCGAACGCATCACCCACGGTGGGGTTGGCGCCGCAGCCGCTGGTGGTGTCGCTCTCGCCGCATTTGGTGCTGACCCACAGTTCGTGGATCGGGCAGACCTCGCGCTGCTTCTCGCTGGCCCACTGCACGTATTCACGCGCGGCCTTGCTGGCGCGCATGATGGTGTCGTGGTCGCCATGGCCCTCGATGCCAAAACCCACCACGGGCTTGCCGGTGGTCTTGATCCCTTCAACCACCTTCTGCGTCCAGCCGTCTTCAATGCCGATCACGACCACGGCGGCCACGTTGGGGTTGCAGCCGGCACCGATCAGGGTGCGGAAGTGCAGTTCCAGGTCGGCGCCAAATTGCAGGCGGCCGTAAGGGTGCGGAATGGCCATCGCGCCCTTGATGTTGTGAGCCACGGCTTCAGCGGCGGCGTTGCTCAGGTCGTCCAGCGGCAGGATGATGACGTGGTTGCGGATGCCGACCCGGCCGTTTTCGCGGCGGTAGCCCAGGAAGGTGGTGTCTTTGGAGATGACGGACATGGTGCTTCCTTTGCTTACCAGCGTTTGGTTTTGATGTTGTGCACGTGGGCGTGCTGGCCGGCCTTCACGGGCGCCACCACCTTGCCCATGCTGATGCCGTACTTGATGACGGTGTCGCCCACCGACAGGTCCCGCAGTGCCACCTTGTGGCCGATGGGGATGTCCTGCAGGGCCGTGACGGCCATCATCTTGTCTTCGTCCATGATCCAGCCGTTGAGGGCCATGCCGGCCTTCACGCCTTCCACCACCACCACGGCCACGCTGTCGTGGGCGTCGTGCAACACGAAATGAATCATCCTTGTGCTCCTGTTGGGCCGGCCGCTGGCAGACCCGTTTGCAAACCGGAAAGCGCAGTATCTGGGGGCTGATGGCCTGCGTCAAACAGGTCATATATATGACTTGAATGAATGGCTCGGCTGCGCTCTAATCCGACCATGCGCCGTTCAACGTCCGTTCCACCTGGCCGCGCGGCCTTACCCCGGCGAACCGGCCTGCAGTCGCCCCGTGCGGCCATGCAGGCCATCTCGCCAGACAGCGCCGGCATGCCGCTGTACCGGGCGGTCAAACGCGCCTTGCTCAAGAGCATCGAGCTGGGCACCGTGGCGCCGGGCGACGCGCTGCCCAGCGAAACCGAACTGGCCGCCGAGTTCGGCGTCTCGGTGGGCACCTTGCGCCGCGCCGTCGATGACCTGGTGGCCGAACACATCCTG
>JANMHH010000524.1:0-5545 GCA_031375065.1 Rubrivivax sp.
CCCGAGCCGGAATGGGGCCTGATGCTGAACACGCTGCGCACGGCGATCTACGTGCAGCCCTGGATCGCGGCGCTGCCGGGGGTGATGATCTTCTTCACGTCGATCGCCTTCAACCTGTTGTCCGACGGCTTGCGCTCGGCGATGGAGATCAAGCAGTGACCTTGGTTTCGACGCCTTCGCCGCTGCTGGCTGTCAGCAACCTGGTCAAGCACTTTCCGCTGAAGAAGGATGTCTTTGGCAAGGGCGGCGGGGTCGTGCGCGCGGTTGACGGCGTCAGCTTCAACGTCACCGCCGGTGAAATCCTGGGCGTGGTCGGCGAAAGCGGCTGCGGCAAAAGCACCACGGCGCGGCTCTTGATGCAGCTGATCAACCCCAACGCGGGCGAGATTGTTTTTGACGGCCAGGTGGTGGGCGGCCCCGAGCTGAGCCTGAAGGACTTTCGCCGCCAGACCCAGATGGTGTTTCAGGACAGCTACGCCAGCCTGAACCCGCGCTTGACCATTGAGGACAGCATCGCCTTTGGCCCGCAGGTGCACGG
This sequence comes from Rubrivivax sp., assembly GCA_031375065.1. Taxonomy (GTDB): domain Bacteria; phylum Pseudomonadota; class Gammaproteobacteria; order Burkholderiales; family Burkholderiaceae_C; genus Rubrivivax. The sequence continues at coordinate 539 of JANMHH010000524.1, forward strand.
CCTGCCGCGCGCCGCCGCGGTGGCGCGCGCACGTGACCTGCTGGCTCGCGTGGGCCTGGAGCCGCGTCGTTTTGCCGAGCGTTATCCGCACGAGCTGTCGGGTGGCCAGCGCCAGCGGATCAACATCGCGCGCGCGCTGGCCTTGCAGCCGCGGCTGATCATCCTGGACGAAGCGGTGTCGGCGCTGGACAAGTCGGTTGAAGCGCAGGTGCTGAATCTGTTGCTGGACTTGAAGGATGAATTCGGCCTGACCTACATCTTCATCAGCCACGACCTCAACGTGGTGCGCTTCATCAGCGACCGCGTGATGGTGATGTACCTGGGCCAGGTGGTCGAAATCGGCGCCAGCGAAGCCCTGTTCGAAGCGCCGCGTCACCCCTACACGCAGGCGCTGCTGTCCAGCATCCCCAGCATGGACCCCGACCACCGCACCGAAGAGCCGCCGCTGGCCGGTGACCCGCCCAATCCCATCAACCCGCCCGCTGGCTGCCGCTTTCACCCGCGTTGCGCCTTTGTGCAGCCGGTGTGCAGCCAGCGTGTGCCGGTGTTGACAGCGGGCAGCGGCGCGCACCCGGTGGCCTGCTTGATGTGGGAGCCGGGCAGCGGCCACAGCGCTGCGCCCGCCCAGGCGCAGGTTGCTGGGGCCACGTCATGAGCAACGTCACGGAAGCCACAGCGGCAGCGGCAACAGCCTCAACGGCACCCTACGTCGACATCCGCAACCTGCAGGTCACCTTCACCGGTGGCCGCAAGCCAGTGCGGGCCGTGGGCGGCGTGGACTTGCAGGTGCAGCGTGGCGAAGTGGTGGCGTTGATCGGTGAGTCGGGCTCGGGCAAGAGCGTCACGCTGCGTTCGCTGTTGCGTCTGCATGCGCCGCGCCGCACGCAGATCAGTGGCCAGATGCTGGTCGGTGGCCAGGACGTGCTGGCGCTGTCGCCCAGCGCATTAGCGCAATTTCGCGGCAAGACCGCGTCGATGATCTTCCAGGAGCCGCTGCTGGCGCTGGACCCGGTGTACACGCTGGGCGCGCAGATCGTCGAAAGCATCCGCTGCCATGAAGCCGTCAGCGCGTCAGAAGCCCGCCAGCGCGCGCTGCGGTTGTTCGAGCGCGTGCGCATCCCCAGCCCCGAGCGCCGGCTGGACGCCTACCCGCACGAGATGAGCGGTGGCATGCGCCAGCGCGCGATGATTGCGTTGGCCCTGGCCTGCAGGCCGCAGTTGCTGTTGGCCGACGAGCCAACCACCGCGCTGGACGCCACGGTGCAGATTCAGATCCTGCTGCTGCTGCGCGAACTGCAACGCGAGATGGGCCTGTCGGTCATCTTCGTCACCCACGACATCGGTGCGGCCACCGAAGTGGCCGACCGCATTGCGGTGATGTACGCCGGGCGCATCGTTGAAGTGGGCCCCGCCCGCACGCTGATTCGGGCGCCGCGTCACCCCTACACGCTGGCCTTGCTGAAAAGCCGCGCCCACGGCGCGCTGGCCAAGGGCAGCCGGCTGGAAACCATCGCCGGGGCGCCGCCCGACCTGAGCGCCTTGCCACCGGGCTGTGCTTTTGCCGACCGCTGCACCTGGGCCCAGGCGGCTTGCCGCAACACCCAGCCCGACGTGGTGCAACTGACGCCGGGGCACGGCGCGCGTTGCCTGCGCACCGACGCCACGGGCTGATCAGCCGGCGGCCGCCACCCGCACGGCGGGGCTCAGTTCGACGGTGTCGCAGTCAATGGCTGCAGCAGCTCTTTCAATCACCACGAAGTCGCCGCCCTCGGGTGCGATGAGCCCGTGGTGCCAGGTGCCGGCGCGCAAGGTCACGGCCTGGTGGCCGGCCACCCAAAAGGCGGCCAGCGTGTCGACCCGAGGCGCGGGGTCGCCCAGCGCCACCAGCATCAGGTAGCGTGCGCCGCCTAAAGGCACAAAGGTTTGGGTGCCCAGTCGGTGGCGTTCCAGCTGTGTCCAGGGGCCGCACGGGTTGCGGGCCTGGGCCCGAAAGACCGCCAAGCAGGGGGCGCCGCCTTCGGCCGTTAAGGCCAGCGTGCCCACGCTGTCCACAGCGTCCACCCGCAGGCTGTTGCCGCCGTTGATGGGCCTGCCGCTCTGGCCTTCTGCCTGCGCCACCCAGCCGTAGGCTGCGAAGTTTTCGGACGTGATGGTTTGCGCCTGCAGGTGCCACAAATCCGGTTGCGGCACCGGTTGTGAAGCCGGTTGCGCCGTCAGCGGCGGTGCCTGCGTTGAGGCCTGTTGCAGCCCCAGTTCCAGCTCCGCGCCCAGACCCAGGTTCGGTCCTGAGTTCATCTCCAAGCGCGGCCCGGATGTCATGCCACGCCCGCCCGTGACAACAAGGCCTGCAGCAGCACCGTAGCGCCGGCGTCCTGCAAGGCGGCGGGAAATTGGAGGGTGGCGGCCATGGGTGCTGAGTCGAACCCGCAGGTGCGGTGCCGTGAAAGGGGCGGAGGACGGTGCGGAGAAAGCTGTGGCGCAGGTTGCATGGAGAGCCGATGTGACGCAGAGCCCCGCACTGTTCAACGGGTCGCCACATGATGAACGGTTGCAAGCCGCCGGTCCATTCGGGAAATGTCCGCCAGGACAGCCAGGACAGCAAAGGCCGCAAAGGCCGCAAAGGCCGCGGGCCGGCGCGGCCAACACGACCAACACGGCCAACACGGCCAGCATGGCGCATGCCGCGCCGCCTAGAATCACGGTCCATGCCCAAGAGCCGAATTGCCGAGCTTGCCGAGCAGCTGTCGCTGTTTGATGAGCCGTCTTCGGCAGCGACCGTGGCTGCACTTCCGTTGCAGCCTGCCCGCGAAGTGGGCGCAGCCGTGGTGGTGCCGTTGCAGCCAGCCGCCGCTGCAACGCCGCCGCCAGCGGCCGAACGGCTGGCCTTTCACCATCCCCGCACCCACCGTGAATTGCTGCTGGGCGGGCATCGCGTGGGCTACGAGTTGCGCCGCTCGCGTCGGCGCAGCATCGGCTTTGTGGTGGCGGTTGAAGGCCTGAGCGTCAGCGCACCGCGCTGGGTGGGTCTGGCCGAGATCGAAGCCGCATTGCGTGAAAAGGCCGCCTGGATCTTGCGCAAGCTGCAAGAGCAACGCGAACGGGCGGCCCGCCTGGACGCAGCGCGTGTGGAATGGCGCGAAGGTGGCACGGTGCCCTTTCTGGGCGAGACCGTCATCCTGGTGCTCGACCCGCGCACCACCGGCGCCCAACTGCAGACCGCCAGCGACACCCTGCCCGGCGTGCCGCGCCTGACGCTGCACCTGGGCCTGCCGCAAAGCGCCGAACCCGAGCAGAGTCGCGACGCCGTGCCAAGCGGGTTGCAGCGCCAGGCCAAACGCATTTTTGAAGAACGCTGCGCCTTGTTTGCGCAGACCCTGGGCGTGCGCATGACCCGCCTGTCGCTGAGCTCAGCGTCCACCCGCTGGGGCAGCGCCAGCGCCGACGGCTCGATTCGCCTCAACTGGCGTCTGGTGCACTTTGGTTTGCCGGTGATCGACTATGTGGTCACGCATGAACTGGCCCACCTGCGCGAGATGAACCACGGCCCGGCCTTTTGGGACGTGGTGCGGCAAGCCTTGCCCGACTACGAGCAAGCGCGGGGCGTGCTTCGGCACGAGCTGTTGCCGGTGCTGGAGTAAGGCTGCGCGCTGGTCGTGGCGCTGTTTGTGGCGCTGGCTGTGAAGCTGTCCGTGGCGCTGGAAGGCACCACGTTCTTTCCGTGCTGCTTCAGTCTGTGGTTTGAAACCGCAGCACACCATCGGCCCCCAGGATTTTGCGCATGCGCCCGGTTTCGAGCAGGCCGTGCAAGTGCGCGATCGATTCGCCCATGGCAAAGGTGGTCTGGTGCAAGTCCAGGCTGCGTTTGAACAGCACCGGCAGCATCTCGAACGCACTGCCCGGCTGCTGCCGGCAGGCCGCCAGCACGTCCGCATAACGCTCCTGGTGGTGGTGCAGCAGCTGATCGATGCGCGTGTGCAGCCCGGTGAAGGGTTTGCCATGGGATGGCAGCACCAGGGTGTTGGCCGGCAGGTCCTTCATTTTGGCGATGGAGTTCAAGAACAGCGGCAGCGGGCTGGCCTCGGGTTCCAGGTTGATGACGCTGACGTTGGTGGAAATGCGCGGCAGCACCATGTCGCCCGAAATCAGCACCCCGCCACCGCGCTTGGCTTGTTCGCCTGTTTCGTCGCCCGCTGCCTGCCCCACGCCGCGCAGATCAGGGCAAAACAACGCCATGTGCTCAGGCGCATGGCCATAGCCCACGATGCAGCGCCAGGGCAGGCCGTTGATGGTGAGCACCATGCCGTCCATCAGCCGCCGGTACTCGGCTGGCACTTGCGGCACCATACTGGCGTAGTAGTTGTTGCGGCCCTGCACCTGGGCCAGGGCTTGGGGGTCGGTCAGGCCATGCAGCGCAAAGAAGCGCGCCGCACTGTCGCCGCCAAAGGCCCCGTCGGCTTGGCAGGCCACGCGCGCAGCGTTCCAGTCGGTGCTGCTGATCCACAAGCGGCAAGCGCGTTCGCGCGTTGACCAACGTTGGCACAGCCAGTGCGCCAGACCCATGTGGTCGGGGTGCATGTGGGTGACGATGACGCGCAGCACGGGCAGGCCTTGCAGCTCGGTCGCAAACAGCTGCTCCCAGTGGGCGCGCGTAGCGTCGTTGCTGATGCCGCAGTCGACGATGGACCAGCCCTGCACACTGTCTTGCACATCGCGCAGCAGCCACAGGTTGATGTGGTTCAGCGCAAAGGGCAGTTGCATGCGCAGCCAGCGCACGCCGGGGGCCACTTCGATGCTGCAACCGGGCTCGGGCAGCGTGTCACCCAGCGGGTAGTGCAGGGCGGCTTCCTGTGCCGTGGGCACGGGGTGCACGGCTTGCACGGGGCGCGGGGGCGGCGCTGGTTTGGGATCGGCTGCAGGCAAAAGGCGGGGCTCGGCCATGGTTTGTATATTCGCGCTTTGAATTTACGTTTACGTCAACGTCAGTCTAACCATGCCCGCCATCCGAAA
>JANMHH010000018.1:0-20849 GCA_031375065.1 Rubrivivax sp.
TTCGCCGCGCACCACATCGCTGATCTCGGTTTCCAGCAGACCTTCGTAGACGTAGCCGGTGTCGCCCTCGGCGCACGACACCGTGACCAGGTTGCCTTCAAACAGATGTTCGGTGGCGTCGCCACAGCCCACCACCGCCGGGATGCCCAGCTCACGCGCGATGATGGCCGCGTGGCAGGTGCGTCCACCGCGGTTGGTGACGATGGCCGAAGCCCGTTTCATCACCGGCTCCCAATTGGGGTCGGTCATCTCGGTGACCAGGATGTCGCCGGGTTGCACGCGGTCCATCTCGGCCGGGCTGCGCACCAGGCGCACGGGGCCGGTGCCCACCTTCTGGCCGATGGCACGGCCTTCGGCCAGCACCACGTTCTTGCTGCGGTCGCCCTTGAGCTTGAAGCGCTGCTCGGCCTTGCCGCCGGCCTGGCTCTTCACGGTCTCGGGCCGGGCCTGCAGGATGTAGATCTTGCCGTCTACACCGTCCTTGCCCCACTCGATGTCCATTGCGCGGCCATAGTGCTTTTCGATGATCAGCGCGTAGCGGGCCAGCTCGATCACGTCTTCGTCGCCCAGCGAGTAGCGGTTGCGCTGCTCGGGCGGCGTGTCCAGCGTTTTCACCAAGCGGCCGCTCTGCACCTTTTCTTCGGGCGAGGCAAATTCCATGCGCTGCAGCTTGGAGCCCAGCACCCGGCGGATGACCGGGAACTTGCCGCGGTTGAGCGTGGGCTTGTGCACGTAGAACTCGTCCGGGTTGACCGCACCCTGCACCACCAGTTCGCCCAGGCCGTAGCTCGACGTGATGAACACCACATCGGCAAATCCGGACTCGGTGTCGATGGTGAACAGGACGCCTGCCGCGCCCAGGTCCGAGCGCACCATGCGCTGAACGCCGGCCGACAAGGCCACGTCGGCATCGGCGTAACCCTTGTGCACGCGGTAGCTGATGGCGCGGTCGTTGTAGAGCGAAGCAAAGACCTCCTTCATGCGGTGCAACACGTCATCGATGCCGGTGACGTTGAGAAAGGTCTCTTGCTGACCGGCAAAGGACGCATCGGGCATGTCCTCGGCCGTGGCCGAAGAGCGCACCGCAAAGCTGGCCTGCGCACCGGCCGGGGTGTCGGCGGTCAGGCGTGCGAACTCGGCCCGAATGGCCGCTTCCAGGTCGGCCGGCATCGGCGTGTCGACGATCCATTGGCGGATTTGCGCCCCGGCCTCGGCCAAGGCGCGCACGTCGTCCACGTCCAGGCTGGACAGCTTGGCTTTGATGCGTTGGTCCAGCCCACCGTGCTGCAAGAACACCCGGAAGGCATGGGCCGTGGTGGCAAAGCCACCTGGCACGCGCACGCCGGCGCTGGCCAACTGGCTGATCATCTCGCCCAGCGAGGCGTTCTTGCCACCGACGGACTCGACGTCCGTCATCCTCAAATGTTCAAACGGCGCTACAAGAGCGGTCGACAAGGCCCCCACGGGGGCCACTGCGGTGGTTTCAGACATGGGAAAACTCCGTGATGTGAGGAAACCGGTGCGTCCGCAAAAGCAGCCTCAACCCCAACGCTGGCGCGTTGTTCTTGGAATTCGGGTCCAGTGGGGTTCACTTCAGGGCGGCGTGGCAGACATGTTGCGGCCGATTCTAGGGAGTTCTTCCTTATGATGGGCTGAGCAAACCGCGCTTCGCGGCATCACCCCAAGCCCACCCAGCACCATGCCTGAAAGAACCGTGTTCTTTGTCTCGGACGGCACCGGCATCACCGCCGAGACCTTTGGCAACTCCATCCTGAACCAGTTTCCGGCCAAGCCACGCCATGTTCGCAGGCCCTTCATCGACACCATGGACAAGGCTCACGTCGTGCTGGGCGAGATCAACGAGACCGCGGTGCGTGAAGGCAAGCGGCCGATCGTCTTCATCACGCTGGTCAACGACGACGTGCGCGCCATCCTCACCGGCGACGGCTGCAAGGGTTTGGTCCTGGACATGTTTCGCACCTTCGTCGAGCCGCTGGAAATTGAGTTTGGCGTCAAGAGCAACCACCGCGTGGGGCGCTTTTCGGATGTGAGCAAGAGTCAGGAATACACCGACCGCATCGAAGCCATCAACTTCAGTCTGGCCCACGACGATGGCCAGAGCAGCCGCAACCTGGACTCGGCCGACGTGATCTTGCTGGGCGTCAGCCGCAGTGGCAAAACACCCACCAGCCTGTACCTGGCCATGCAACATGGCATCAAGGCCGCCAACTATCCCTTGATCCCCGAGGACTTCGATCGCGGGCGCATGCCGGGGGCCTTGACCCCGCACAAGCGCAAGTGCTTTGGACTGACCATCGACCCGGAACGGCTGGCGCAGATTCGGCACGAACGCCGCCCCGGCAGCAAATACGCGTCGCTCGAGAACTGCCGCATGGAAGTCAACGAAGCCGAAGCGATGATGCGGCGCGAAGGCGTGGCCTGGTTGTCGTCCACCCACAAGTCGATTGAAGAGATCGCCACCACCATCTTGCGCGACCTGCGCCCGGACCGGCTGATCTACTGAGCGCGGGCTGATTCGTACAGGCAAACGGCCGCTGCAGCCGCGACGTTCAGCGACTCTTCCCCGCCGGGCTGAGGAATGCGCACCTGCAAGGCGCAGCGCTGCAAAAGTTGCGGCGAAACGCCCTGCCCTTCGTGGCCCAGCACCCAGGCACAAGGCTTGGGCAACGCAGCCTGGTGCAGCTCAACACCGCCGTGTGAACTGGTGGCGAGCAGGGGCACGGCCAAGGCGTGCAGGTCGGCCAGGTCCAGGCCCTCGACCAGGCGCAGCGCAAAGTGCGCGCCCATGCCCGCGCGCAGCACCTTGGGCGACCACAGCGCCGCCGTGCCTTTGACGGCCAGGACTTGCGCAAAGCCAAAGGCCGCGGCGCTGCGCAGGATGCTGCCCACGTTGCCGGCGTCTTGAATCCGGTCGAGCACCACGGTGGCCGCTACCGGGTCGATGGCGGGCGCATCACCCAGCGCCATGATGAAACCGACCTCGGCCGGCGACTCCAGCGTGCTGATGGCCTTGAACAGCGGCCTGGGCACGATGGCCACTTTCTGCGCCCACGAAGCCAGCTCACGGCAAGCAGGGTCTTGCCAGGCCTCTGGCGTGATGACCGCCTGAAGCGCAACACCACCACGCAGCTTCAGTGCCGAGCACAGGTGTTCGCCTTCCAGCCAGACCTGCCCGGCTCGCCGGTAGCCCGAACTGTCATGCGCCAATTTGCGCAGGCCGACCAGCAAGGCGTTGTCCCGTGATGTGATGTGCAGTGGTGCGCTCACCGGATCTCCCCGGCCGCGCGCACGGGCGCAAAACTGCGCCGGTGCGCAGCACAAGGGCCGTGCAACTTCAGGGCTGCCAGGTGTTCTGGCGTGGGGTAGCCCTTGTGACCGGAAAAACCGTAGGCGGGGTAGGCCAGGTGCAGTTCTTCGCACCAGCGGTCGCGCTGCACCTTGGCCAGGATCGACGCCGCCGAAATCGCCGCCATCTTGCTGTCGCCCTTGACCAGTGCGCTGACCGGCATGCCCAGCACCGGAACCTGGTTGCCATCGACCACCACGCTGTGCGGCAGGATGCGCAAGCCCTCCACCGCCCTGCGCATGGCCAGCAAGGTGGCCTGCAGGATGTTGAGGCGGTCGATCTCTTCGACGCTGGCGCTGGCAATGCTGCAACACAGCGCGCGGGCCCGGATCTGGTCAAACAGCTGTTCGCGCAGGCGCGCGCTGAGCACCTTGCTGTCGGCCAGGCCCTTGATAGGCGCGAGGTCGTCCAGGATCACCGCCGCCGCCACCACCGGGCCGGCCAAGGGGCCACGCCCAGCCTCGTCCACGCCGGCCACCAAGCCCGGCACTTCGAAGTGCAGCCCCAGCTGTTCAGGCTTGAATGATTTGCGCGATGGCATCGGTGGCGCAGCTGGCCGTGTCGCGGCGCAGCAGGTGGTGAAGTTCGGTAAAACGCAGCGCCACACGCTGGCGAGCTGCGGCGTCGTCCAGCCAGCGGGTCACGGCGGCCGCCAAGGGCGCTGGCTGGCAGTCTTCCTGCAGCAGTTCGGGCACCACGAAGTCACGGCACAGGATGTTGGGCAGGCCGACCCAAGGCTGGTACTTCATGCGCTTCATCAGCTGCCAGCTCAGGGCATGCATGTTGTAGCCGATGACCATCGGTTGTTTGAAGAGCGCCGCCTCGAGCGTGGCGGTGCCGCTGGCAATCAGCGTCACGTCACAAGCTGCCAAGGCGGTGTGCGACTGCCCGTCCAGCAATTGCAACGGTGCAGCCGGCGCGTGCAGGGCCACCAAGGGCTCCAGCAAGGCGCGCAACCCGGGCGCTACGGGCAGCACGAAGCGCAGCGCGGGTTGCTGGCGGTGCAACAGCGCCACCGCCTGCAAAAAACGCGGCGCGATGTACTGAATTTCACTGCGGCGGCTGCCGGGCAGCACGGCCACCACGCGCTCGCCATCCGCCAGGCCCAGCGCAGCGCGGCTGGCCTGGTGCGGCGGCTGCAGCGCGATGGCGTCGGCCAGCGGGTGCCCGACAAACGTGGCCGCAACGCCATGGCGGTGCAACAGTTCGGGCTCAAAGGGAAAGAGGCAGAGCACGTGGTCGACACTGGCCGCCATCTTCTGGGCCCGCCCACCGCGCCAGGCCCAGATCGAAGGGCAGACAAAGTGGATGGTCTTGATGCCGGCCTGCTTGAGGCGCTTTTCCAGGCCCAGGTTGAAGTCGGGCGCATCGACGCCGATGAAGGCCGGCGGGCGCTCCTGCAGCAAGCGCTGGGCCAGACGGTCGCGAATGGCCGAGATCTCGCGGTAGTGCTTGAGCACCTCGACATAGCCGCGCACCGCCAGCTTGTCGTGCGGCCACCAGGCGTCAAAACCATGGGCCACCATGCGCGGTCCACCAATGCCCATGGTCTGCAAGGTCGGCCAGCGGCGTTGCAAACCGTCGAGCAAAAGGCCGGCGAGCAGGTCGCCCGAAGCCTCGCCGGCAACCATGGCCAGGCGCATGGCCCGGCGCCTCAGCGAACGATGCCGCGCTGGCTGTCGGCCAAGAAGGCCAGCAACAAGCGCACATCGGCATCACCACCTTCAACCGTGCCCAACAGCAGCTGCATGGCGTTGCGGGCGGCTTCCAGCGTCAGCCCGTCGCGGTAGAGCAGCCGGTGCATCTGTTTGACCAGGGCCAGCCGCTCGCGCGAAAAGCCGCGCCGACGCAGCCCTTCCGCGTTGATGCCGTGCACCGCCAGCGGGTTGCCGGCAACGGTCATGTAGGGCGGCACGTCCTGGTTGACATGACTCTGGAAACCGGTGATGGCGTGCTCGCCGATCTTGCAGAACTGATGCACACCGGTCAGGCCGCCAACGATGGCCCAGTCGCCCACCTTCACGTGGCCGGCCAGGGTGGCGTTGTTGGCCAGGATGGTCTGGCTGCCCAACTGCACGTCGTGCGCCAGGTGCACGTAGGCCATGATCCAGTTGTCGTCACCCACCCGGGTCACGCCGCTGTCTTGCGCGGTACCGCGGTTGAGGGTGCAGAACTCGCGGATGGTGTTGCGGTGGCCGATGTGCAGCTCGGTTGGCTCGCCCGCATATTTTTTGTCCTGCGGCGCCGCGCCCAGCGCGGCGTGGGAATAGATGTGGTTGTCGGTGCCGATGGTGGTCGGCCCTTCGATCACGCAGTGAGCCCCGATGCGCGTTCGGCTGCCCACCTTCACGCCCGCACCAATCACGGCGTAGGGGCCCACGGACACATCGGCAGCCAGATCGGCGCCGGCGTCAACGATGGCCGTGGCGTGGATCAAGGACATCGCTTCAGATCACCTTGCGCATGGTGCACATCAGCTCGGCTTCCACCGCCGTCTGGCCGTCCACGCTGCCACGCGTGCGGTAGCGGTAGATGCCGGCCTTGTGACGGTCGATCCAGGACTCCAGGATCAGCTGGTCGCCCGGGCCCACCGGCCGTTTGAAGCGCGTCTTGTCGATGCCGACAAAATAAACCACGGTATCCTCGTCGCGCTCGCTGTCCATCGACTCAAACGAGAGCAGGGCCGAGGCCTGCGCCAAGGCTTCCAGCATCAAGACACCGGGCATCACCGGCCGGGCTGGAAAGTGCCCCCCAAAAAACGGCTCGTTGATGGTGATGTTCTTCAGCGCCTTGATGCGCACCGACTTTTCCAGCTCGATCACCCGGTCGACCAGCAAAAAAGGATAGCGATGCGGCAGTTTGCGAAGAATGTGTTGGATGTCGAGCATCAGGTGATCTTTCTTTCGAGCGCTCGCAGCCTGTCGCGCAACGCATGCAGTTGCCGCAGGGTGGCTGCGTTCTTTTCCCAGGACGCATTGTCGTCGAAGGGAAACGCGCCGCTGTACTGGCCCGGCTTGTGGATCGAGCGGGTGATGAGGGTGGCCGCCGTGATGTGCACGTGGTCCACGATCTCCAGGTGGCCCAGGATGATGGCGCCGCCACCCGCGGTGCAGTGCCGGCCGATGCGGGCACTGCCGGCCACACCCACACAACCTGCAAAGGCGGTGTGGGCGCCGATGCGCACGTTGTGCCCAATCTGCACCAGGTTGTCGAGCTTGACGCCGTCTTCAAGCACGGTGTCTTCGAGCGCGCCGCGGTCGATGCAGGTGTTGGCGCCGATCTCGACGTCGTCGCCAATGAGCACCGACCCCAGCTGTTCGATCTTTTCCCAACGGCCCTGGTGGGGCGCAAAGCCAAAGCCGTCGGCTCCGATGACCGCGCCACTGTGCACGATGGCCCGCGCACCGAGGTGGCAAGCTTCGCTGAGCACGACACGGGCTTTGAGCCAGCTGCCTTCGCCTACTTCGGCGGCTTCGCCCACCGTGCTTTGCACACCGATGACCGCTGCCGCGCCGACACGCGCGCCACGGCCAACAAAAGCCATCGCACCGACACTGGCGCTGGGGTGGATGAAGGCGCCCTCTTCGACCAGGGCTTGCGGATGGATGCCCACAACGGCTGGTCGCTGTTGGCGCGCACGCCAAAACTGGGTCAGTCGCGCAAAGGCCAGATAGGGGTCGTCGCAGATCAGCGCTGCGCCACGGGCCACGGCCTGCTCGCGCAAGGCGGGAGCAACGATCACACACGCAGCCCGCGTGGTGCTCAGCTGGGCTTGGTAGCGCGGGTTGGCCAGGAAACTGATGGTCGATTCATCGGCGCCATCCAAGGTGCCGATCCGCGTGACTTCCAGATCGGCGTTGCCAACCAGCTCGGCCTTCAGCAGTTCGGCCAGGTCGCCCAGGCGCACGCGCATGGGCGACATCTTCAGGTCTGTGGGGGGTTGCGGATCACCTGCCCGTGGGCGCGGGGCCCGGGCCAGCCAAACCGCGGATCACCTTGTCGGTGATGTCGACCCGGGCGGACGCAAACACGCCTTCCTGAATGATCAGGTCGTACTTTTCGGTCTCAAAAATCTGCTTGATGACTTTGTTGGCGCGCTCGACGAGGGCCTGCAGCTCTTCATTGCGGCGCTGGTTCACGTCTTCCTGGAACTCACGGCGCTTGCGTTGCAGTTCGCGGTCTTGTTCCACCAGGTCACGTTGACGCCGGACTTTTTCCGCTTCTGCCAAAGTGGGCGAGTCTTTCTCGAACTTGTCGGCCGCCGCCTTCAGGCGCGTGCCGACGTCGGTCAGCTCTTTCTCGCGTTTGCCAAACTCGGCTTCGAGCTTGGCTTGCGCGGCCTTGGCGGGCGTGGAGTCGCGCAGGACCCGCTCGCTGTTGACATAGCCGATCTTCAGCTCTTGGGCTGTGGCCGGCGCGACGGCACAGAGCAGTGCAGCCGTTGCCAGCAGCGCTGGGGCCAGGGTGAGTTTGGCGAACGTCTTCATCAGAAGGCAGTCCCGATCTGGAATTGGAAGCGTTGGATTCTATCGTTGCGCAAAACGTTCAGCGGGTAGCCCCAGCTCAGCTTCAACGGGCCGACCGGAGAAATCCAGCTCAAGCCAAAACCGGCCGAGCTGCGCACCGAGTCCCAGGTGAGCTTTTCGTCTTCGCGCCAGACGTTGCCGGCATCGGCAAACGCAAAGATGCGCAAGGACTTGTCGTTGCCCGTGCCCGGCACCGGGAAGTAAAGCTCAGTGTTGAAGTTGAACCGGCGCGCGCCGCCGATGTAGCTGCCGGTGGGGTCGATCACGCCCAAGGAACTCTGCTCGAAGCCACGCACCGAGCCCAGACCACCACCGTAAAAGTTCTTGAAGACCGGGTAGGGGTTGCCACCCAGTCCCTTGCCGATGCCCACCTCGGTGTTGATGCCCAGGGTCAGGCGCAAGGGCAGTTGCCAGTATTCCTGGTACTGCAGATTGGTCTTGAGGTACTTCACCTCACCCGCAAAACTCCACTCGAAGAAAGCGCGTTGGTAGCGGCCGGCCGATGGCGTCAGCACGCTGTCGCGCCCGTCGCGCGCCCAACCGATGGTGGCCGCGATCGCGTTGGTCTTGTTGCCATAGAGCGCCTGGTAGTTCAACCAGGCCAGTGGCAGGCCCACGGTGGTGCCCAGTTCCGTGCGCTCCCAACCCAGACCCAGAAAAACCGTGTCGTACTCTGAAAATGGCACGCCAAAGCGGGCCGAAACACCCGGCCGCTTCAGCTGGTAGGAGTCGCCCAGGTAGTTGATGGGGCGTTCGGTGCGGTAGGAGGCGTCGACCGCCAACGAGATACCGTCCACCGACCAATACGGATCCACCGTGCCAATCACCAAGGTCCGGTTGTATTTGCTGGTGTTGACTTCAACGCCCAGGCTGTTGCCCGAGCCAAAGGCGTTGTCTTGTTTGATCGACGCGTTGAAGGTCAGCTTCTCGGCATTGGAGTAACCCGCCCCCACCGCCAGGTTGCCGGTGGGCTTTTCAGTCACCGTGACCACCAAGTCCACCTGGTCGGGCGCACCGGGGACTTCATTGGTCTCGACATCGATCTCTTTGAAGTAGCCCAAGCGCTCGATCCGCTCTTTGGACAACTTGATCAGTCCGCCGTCGTACCAGGCCGATTCCAGCTGCCGGAATTCGCGGCGGATCACTTCGTCGCGGGTGCGGGTGTTGCCTGCCACGTCGATGCGTCGAACGTAAACCCGCCGCTGCGGTTCGGCAGCCAGGACCACCGCCACCTGCCCCGTGGCACGGTCGATGTCAGTCCGCGGTTCGACACGCGCAAACGCGTAGCCGTACAGGCCGAAGAGATCCTGAAAGCGCTTGGCCGTGACCGTGATGGCATCGCCTTGATAGGCCTGGCCGGGCCGCTGCAACACCAGCGCCCGAAACTCGGCTTCCTTGCCCAGGTAGTCACCTTCCAGGCGCACGCTGGTCACGGTGTAGGGCTGGCCTTCCTTGATGGAAATTGCCAAAGAGATGGTTTGTTTGTCGGGCGAGATCGTGACCTGGGTCGACTCGATCGAAAACTCCAGGTAGCCGCGGTTGACGTAGTAGGCGCGCAGCTTTTCCAGATCGGAGTTGAGTTTGGTGCGCGAGTAACGGTCTGACTTGCTGTACCAGGTGAACCAGCCACTGGGGGTCAGTTCAAACAACTCCAGCAAGGTTTTTTCCGAGAACACGGTGGCCCCGGCTATGCGCACGTCGTTGATGCGCGCAGCGTCGCCTTCCGTCATCGTGAAGGTGACACTGACGCGGTTGCGCTCCATTGGCGTCACCGTGGTCACGACCTCGGCGCCATACAGGCTGCGGCCCAGGTACTGGCGCTTGATTTCCTGTTCGGCGCGGTCGATCAGGGCGCGGTCGAAAGGCAAGCCGTCGCCGATGCCGGCGTCACGCAGCGACTTGGTCAGGGGCTCTTTGTCGAACTCCTTCAGGCCGACAAAACTGACCGCCGCGATGATCGAGCGTTCGTCGACGATGACCACCGCCACCTGCTTGTCGACTTCGATGCGCACGTCCTTGAACAGGCCGGTGGCGAACAGGGCGCGCAGCGCGGTGGAGCCCTTGTCATCGGTGTAGGTGTCACCGATGCGAAAGGGCAGCGCCGCAAAGACGGTGCCGGGGTCGGTGCGTTGCAGGCCTTCGACCCGGATGTCCTTGATGACAAAGGGCTCGGCGGCAAGCGCCGGTGACCACGCCGCTTGGGCTGCGACCATCAACACAAACGCGGCGGCAGGGCGCAGCGGACCAAACGGGGAGGCTGGAAGCATGAAGGTTCAGTGCAGGCCCAGCAGGCGGGCCACGTCGTTGAAGAGCGCCACCGACATCATCATCAGCAGCACCGCGATGCCTCCGCGCTGCAGCCGCATGAGCCACGCGTCGGAGACCGGACGCCCAGTGACGCCCTCGAAAATGTAATACATCAAGTGACCGCCATCGAGCATGGGCAGCGGCAGCAGATTCAGCACGCCCAGACTGACGCTGACCAAGGCCAGAAATCCCAGGTAGTAGGCCAAGCCTTGCTGCACCGATTGGCCAGCGAAGTCGGCGATGGTGATGGGGCCACTCAGGTTCTTCAGCGAAGCCTCGCCAATGAGCATGCGACCCAGCATGCGCACGGTCAGCGACGAGATTTCCCAGGTGCGCACCACCCCTTGGCTCAGCCCTTCGACAAAACCATGGCGCACCTTGACCATGGCGGGCAACTGGCCCACCACGGCGTCAATTCGACCGACGCTCAATTCGCCGTCGCGGGCCACCCGGGGCGTGACGGTCAGGTCGACGCGGCGGCCTGCACGTTCAACCGTCCACTGTTGGCTGACCCCCTGCCCTTCACGCAGACCGGCGCGGATGCGTTCGCGCAAGGTCTGCGCGTCTTGCAGCGCCACGCCGTCGACCGAGAGCACGCGGTCGCCGCTGAGCAGGCCGGCCTGGGCTGCCGGGCCGGCGGCCTTGACTTCACCCAGAACCGGCTCGCTGAAAGCCCCACCCAGACCGACCTTCTTGATGAACCCGGCGTCGACGTCTTTGGAGCTGAAACCGCTGAGGTCCAGCGAGAGGGTGCGCTGCGAGCGGCCACCTTGATCGGTCACCTGCAACTGCACGCTGTGCTGCGACAGGGCACCTTGGGTCACCTGCCAGCGCAGATCGGACATGGAACGCAGGTCCGTCCACTCCGCACCGTCGACGGAGGCAGCGCGCACCCAGTCGCCAGCGCGCAAACCGGCTCTTTCGGCTGCACTGCCGGCCACCGGAGGGGCCAACACGGCCTTGGTTTCGTCGATGCCGATCCAGTGGGCCGCGGCATACAAAAGCACCGCCAACAACAGGTTGGCCAGCGGGCCTGCCGCCACGATGGCGGCCCGCTTGAGCAGGGGCTGCCGGTTGAAGGCCTGGCTCAGCTCGGCCGCTGGCACCGCGCCTTCACGTTCGTCGAGCATGCGCACATAACCGCCCAAGGGCAACGCGCAAAGAACAAACTCGGTGCCATTCGGTCCGTTCTGGCGGCGCAGCAGGACCTTTCCAAAGCCCACCGAGAAGCGCAGCACCTTGACGCCGCAGGCCACCGCCACGCGGTAGTGGCCGTATTCGTGGATGACGATCAGGATCCCGATCGTGAGCAGGAAAGCCAATACGGTGGTCATGCCTGCATGTCCTTCATGAGCCGAGCCGCCTCGAGGCGGGCCTGGCGGTCCAGTTCCAGCAAATCCTCCAGCGTGTGGCTGGGGCCCAAACGCGGTTGCAGGCGGTCCAGCGTGCGGGCGTTGACACTGTGAATCGCGGTGAAGCCAATGGTTCCCGCCAAAAACGCAGCCACGGCTTCTTCATTGGCGGCGTTGAGGATGGCCGTGGTGCCGGCCGGCGCACGCAGCGCATCCCAGGCCAGGAACAGGCCTGGAAAGCGGGCCCGCTCGGGGGCATGAAAGTTCAGCGGCGCCAGGTTCAGGAAGTCCAGACGCGGCGCGCCGGATTCGATGCGTTCGGGAAACGACAGGCCGTAGGCGATCGGCACCTTCATGTCGGGTGTGCCCAGTTGGGCCAGCACCGAGCCGTCGCGGCAGACCACCATCGAGTGGATGATGCTTTGCGGATGGATCACCACCCGAATGTCCTCTGGCGCCAGGTCAAAAAGCCAACGGGCCTCGATCACTTCGAGGGCCTTGTTCATCATGGTGGCCGAGTCGACCGAGATTTTTTGCCCCATCACCCAGTTGGGATGGGCCACGGCTTCTTCAGGTGTCACCTGGCGCAGCGTGTCTGGCGCGCGGTCGCGAAACGGGCCACCACTGGCCGTGAGCACGATGTGGTCGATGCGCTGCGCCCAGGTGCTGCGGTCCTCAGGCAGGCACTGAAAAATGGCCGAGTGTTCGCTGTCGATGGGCAGCAAGGTGGCACCACCCTGGGCCACCGCTTGCATGAACAGGCCACCACCCACCACCAAGGCTTCCTTGTTGGCCAGCAGCAGGCGTTTGCCGGCCTGGGCTGCGGCCATGCAGGCCGGCAGACCCGCCGCTCCGACGATCGAGGCCATGACGCTGTCGACCCCCGGCGCAGCGGCCAGTTCGGTCAAGGCGTGAGCCCCGACGTTGACCTGGGTCCGCAGCCCAGCCTGGGCGAGCAGCGCCCGCAGTTCTATGGCCCGGCTTTCGGTGGGCAAAACCACCACCTCGGGTTGGAAGCGTTTGCACTGCTCAAACAGCAGGTCGACGCGCTGAAAGGCGGTCAGGCCGAACACCTCGAAGCGCTCGGGGTGACGAGCCACCACATCCAGGGTACTGGTGCCCACGGACCCGGTCGAACCCAGGATGGCCAGCCGCTGACGCTTCATGTCGCCGCACCCCAACTGACCAGCGCCATCGCGGCCGGCATCACCGGCACCAGGGCATCGACGCGGTCAAGCACACCGCCGTGGCCGGGCAACAGACCACTGCTGTCTTTGGCGCCAGCGGCGCGCTTGACCATCGACTCCACCAGGTCACCCACCACGCTCAAGCCGCACAGGGCCAGCAGGCTCAGAATGCCAAGCACCCAGCCGTGGGCTTGCCACAGCCGGGTGTAAAGGCTGGGGCCATCGACGGCAAAGCGCGTGTCGATCCACATCCACAGCGCGGCCAACACCAGCACCCCCAGCATGCCCGACCAGACCCCTTCCCAGCTCTTGCCGGGACTGATCGACGGGGCCAGTTTTCGCCGCCCGAGCGCCCGGCCGCCAAAGTACGCCGCCACGTCGGCCATCCAGACCAGGCACAGCACCGACAAGAGAAAATTGATGCCAATGACACGCGCGTGAGCAATCGCCAACCAGGCCAGCCAGAGGGCCACCAGGCCCACCACCCAGCGGGCTGCAACAGGCAGTTGCGGCCACAGCCGGGGGCCGCTGCGCAAAGCCACCGTGCCCGCCACCAGCCACAAGCCCGCAGCGCTCCACCAAACGGCCGCAGGAGCCTGGGCCTGCCAAGCGCTGGACAAGGCCCCCACGCCCGCCAGCGCCAAAGCCGCGCCCATGGCCAAAGCCAAGGTGCCTCCAGCCTGATTCAAGCGCCCCCACTCCCAGCCTGCCGCCGCAATCAGGGCCAAGGTCAAGAGCGCAAAAGGCCAGGCCTGCGCCATCGTCAGCGTTGCCAACAGCAGGCCCACCAACACAAGCGCGGTCACGATCCGCTGGCGCAACATCGCGCTAGGCTCCAGAGCCGGTCGGGCTGGGTGGCTGGATGCCGCCAAACCGACGGTCGCGTTGCGCAAAGGCGGCCAGCGCAGCGTCGATTTCCGTGGCACCAAAATCAGGCCAGAGGCAGTCGGTGAAGAACAGCTCGGAGTACGCCGCCTGCCAGAGCAAGAAGTTGCTGATGCGCATCTCGCCACCCGTTCGAATGAACAGATCGGGGTCGGGCGCAAACGACAACGCCATTTGGCGGGACAGCCAGCCTTCGTCCAACTGATCGGCGCTCAAACCCTGCTGGATGGCCGCACGGCAGGCCTGCACCACGTCCCAGCGGCCACCGTAGTTGAACGCCACCGCCAGCGTGATTTTCTGGTTGTGCTGCGTGATCGCTTCAGCGTGTTCCCAAGCCTTGCGCAGTTTTTCCGACACTGCGGAGCGGTCGCCGATGATGCGAATCCGCACCCCGTCCCCGGCCATCTTGCCCAGGTACTTTGACACCGCCACCAGCACCAGGCTCATCAGGCCCGAAACCTCCTCGGTCGGGCGTTTCCAGTTCTCGGACGAAAAGGCGAACACGGTGAGGTACTCGACACCGCGGTCGGCAAAGGTGTTGACCGCCTTGACCAAGGCGTCAACACCTTGTTTGTGGCCAAAAAAACGCGGCATGAAGCGCTTGCGGGCCCAGCGGCCATTGCCGTCCATCACCAGCGCCACATGGCGCGGAACGAGGCGACCCGACGTGACCTCAGTCACCAGATGGGGCACGGAAACAAGTTGCTCGGACATCCAGCAAGGCGCATCAGGTGGCTGTGGGCATGGCCGGTCAAACCGCCATGACCTCCGCTTCCTTGCCCTGGACCAGGCGATCGACTTCCGCGATGGTGCGGTCGGTCAGGCGCTGCACTTCGTCTTGGGCCCGGCGCTCGTCGTCCTCACCGATTTCCTTGTCCTTGAGCAGCTTCTTGAGTTGCTCGTTGCCATCGCGCCGGATGCTGCGCACGGCGATCTTGGCGTCTTCACCGGCGTTGCGAACCACCTTGGTCAGCTCTTTGCGCCGTTCTTCGGTCAGGGCCGGCATGGGCACGCGCAACAGGTCACCTTGCGCGGCCGGGTTCAAACCCAGATCGGACTCGCGGATGGCCCGCTCGATTTTGGCGCCCATGCCCTTTTCCCAGGGCTGCACACTGATCGTGCGGGCGTCCATCAGGCTGACGTTGGCGACCTGGCTGATCGGCACCATCGAACCGTAATAGTCGACCTGCACCTGGTCCAGCAGGCCCGGGTGGGCGCGACCGGTGCGAATCTTGTGCAGTTCGTTCTTGAAGGCCTCAACAGACTTGGCCATCTTCTGTTCAGCCGTTTTCTTGATGTCGGCAGTGCTCATGGTGGTTCAGGCTCCTCAAACGTGCACCAGGGTGCCCTCGTCTTCGCCGCGCACCACGCGTTGCAACGCGCCTGGCTTGAAGATGCTGAACACCTTGATGGGCAGTTTTTGATCGCGACACAAGGCAAACGCCGTGGCGTCCATGACTTGCAGGTTCTTGGCGATCGCTTCGTCAAACGTGATGCGGGCATAACGCGTGGCGGTGGGGTCCTTGTGGGGGTCCGCCGAGTAGACGCCGTCCACCTTGGTCGCCTTGAGCACCACTTCAGCGCCAATTTGAGCGCCGCGCAGCGCTGCTGCGGTGTCGGTGGTGAAGAAGGGGTTGCCGGTACCCGCAGCGAACACCACCACCTTGCCTTCTTCCAGGTATTGCAGGGCCTTGGGGCGCACATAGGGCTCGACGACCTGCTCGATGCTGATCGCCGACATGACCCGCGCGGTCATGCCTTCTTGGCGCATGGTGTCGGCCAACGCCAAGGAGTTCATCACCGTGGCCAGCATGCCCATGTAGTCGGCGGTGGCGCGGTCCATGCCGACGGCTCCGCCAGCGACACCGCGAAAGATGTTTCCGCCGCCAATGACCACAGCCACTTCACAGCCCAAACGGGTCACGTCCTGCACCTCGCGCACCATGCGCACGATGGTGGCGCGGTTGATGCCAAAAGCATCGTCCCCCATCAGGGCTTCGCCAGACAACTTGAGCAAAATGCGTTTGTACGCCGGCATCAGAGGAGACTCCGTCAACAGGTCAGGCAGTGTAAGGGGCGCAGCACCGCCGCGCCCTTGGGGCTGGTGCGGATTTACCGTCGCTCAACCGGCCTTGGCCGCTGCCACCTGGGCCGCCACTTCGGCAGCGAAGTCGTCCACCTTCTTTTCGATGCCCTCGCCCACCACGTAAAGTGTGAAGCCGGCCACCTGGGTCGACTTTTCCTTCAGCATCTGCTCCACGGTCTGCTTGCCATCGGCGGCCTTGACGAAGACCTGGTTCAGCAGGCTGACTTCCTTCAAGAACTTTTGCACCGACCCATCGACCATCTTGGCCACGATCTCGGCGGGCTTGCCACTTTCGGCAGCCTTTTCGGCGGCCACACGGCGTTCGACTTCGATCAGCTCGGCCGGCACATCGGCGGTCGACAAGGATTTGGGCTTCATGGCTGCCACGTGCATGGCCACGTCCTTGGCCGCCACGGCGTCACCAGTGAACTCCACCATCACGCCAATGCGGGTGCCATGCAGGTAGCTGGCCAGTTGACCGCCACCGGTGTAGCGCTTGAAGCGGCGAATCGACATGTTTTCACCGATCTTGCCCACCAGGCCCTTGCGCACGTCTTCCACCGTCGGGCCGAAGCCGTCCTGGGACAGCGGCAGCGCAGCGATCGCCGCCACGTCGGCCGGGTTGTGCTCGGACACCAGCGTGGCGCAGCTCTTCACGAAGGCCAGGAAGGAGTCGTTCTTGGTCACGAAGTCGGTTTCGCAGTTGACTTCGAGCAGCGCGCCGGTGCTGCCGTTGACGGCCGAGGCCACCACACCTTCGGCGGCAATGCGCGAAGCGGCTTTGCTGGCCTTGTTGCCCAGCTTGACGCGCAGGATTTCTTCGGCACGGACCGCGTCGCCTTCGGCTTCGGTCAGTGCCTTCTTGCACTCCATCATGGGCGCATCGGTTTTGGCACGCAGTTCGGCCACCATGCTTGCAGTGATTGCGGGCATTGGAATCTCCATCAAGGTCAAATGCCGGGCGGGCTGCTCGGCTTGTGCGGCAGCCCGGCGGCGAAACTCGGCCTCAGCGCGTGTTGCGCTGGGCCCCAAGAACCACTCGCGGAAAAAGCCGGTCAGGCTTCTTCGCGCACTTCCACGAACTCGTCGCCGCCAGCGCTGACCGCCTGCACGACTTCGTTGGTGGCGTTGGACTTGCCTTCCATGACGGCGTCGGCCACCGCGCGGGCATACAGCGCCACTGCCTTGGCGGAGTCGTCGTTGCCGGGAATGACGTAGTCGATGCCGATCGGCGAGTGGTTGGTGTCGACGATGCCGATGACCGGGATGCCCAGCTTCTTGGCTTCGGCAACTGCGATCTTGTGGTACCCCACGTCGATGACGAACATGGCGTCGGGCAGTGCGGCCATGTCCTGAATGCCGCCGATGTCTTTTTCAAGCTTGGTCAGTTCGCGCTCGAACATGAGGGCTTCCTTCTTGATCATCGCGTCGGTGCCCGACTCTTTGGTGACCTGCATGTCCTTGAGCTTCTTCAAGGAACCCTTGACGGTCTTGAAGTTGGTCATCATGCCGCCCAGCCAACGCTGGTCGACATAGGGCATGCCGCAGCGTTGGGCTTCCAACGCGATGACCTCGCGCGCTTGGCGCTTGGTGCCGATCATCAAGATCGTGCCGCGGCGTGCAGCCAGCTGGCGAACGAACTTCAACGCGTCTTCGAAGAGCGGCTGCGTCTTCTCGAGGTTGATGATGTGGATCTTGTTGCGATGGCCGTAGATGTACGGGGCCATCTTGGGGTTCCAGAAGCGCGTTTGGTGTCCGAAATGGACGCCGGCTTCCAGCATTTCACGCATGGAGACAGTCATATAAAACTCCGAAGGTTGGGTCTAGAATCCCGCCGTTACATCGTGATGCAACAGCCAGCTGAACGCTTTGATCAGCCTGCTGAACACGCACAACACCTTGGTTCGGTCGGGTTCGCGATTTGTTGGCCCCAGCCCGTGGCAAAGATTGGCTCTGGGTTGGTGGCAAGAACGGGTTTTCAAGAAGACCCGAGACTTGCGCCCTTTTCAGGCCAAGCTCATGACAACAGCCGGCCCCGAAAAACACCGCTGAGGTGTCTTGCAGCACCGCGCCATCAACCACAGCTAAGGCAAACCCAATGAGTCTAGCACGAGCGTTTGTGCTCGAAGGTGCGCTGCCCACGGGAGCTGTCCTTTGCAAGTAGCGATCATTGGGGCTGGCATCGTGGGCGTCACCACCGCTTACGAGTTGGCCGTCCAGGGCCACGAGGTCACCGTCTTTGAGCGGCGCACCAGCGTGGCGGCCGAGACCAGTTTTGCCAACGCCGGGATTCTGGCGCCGGGCTATGTGACGCCATGGGCCGCGCCCGGCATGCCGTGGAAGGTGCTCAGCCACCTGCTGGCGCGCGACACGCCCGTGCGCATCCAGGCCCTTGGGGCCTTGAGGCAGCTGCCATGGCTTTGGCGCTGGTGGCGCGCCTGTCGGCCGCGCGTTCACGTGGCCAACCGCACCGCCATGCAAGGGCTGGCGCACTTCAGCCGGGACCGCTTGCAAGAACTGACACGGACCCTGAACCTGGAGTACGAACAGGCCAGCGGCTACATGGTGCTGATGCGCACCGAGCGCGAACTGAAGGCCTCGCAACGCGGCTTGGCGCTGCTGAAGGAGCTGGGGGTCGCTCACGCGGTCATCGACGCTCGCCGGGTGCTTGAACTCGAGCCCGCCCTCAACCCTGGCGCGACGCTTCACGCCGCCATTCACCTGCCGCAAGACGGGCTGGGCAACTGCCGCCACTTTGCCCACCTGCTGAAGGCCGAAGCACAGAAGCTGGGGGCCCGATACCGCTTTGACACGGCGATCCAGAAACTGACGCCGGGTTTGCGCCCGCAACTGCTGACGGCGGGCCAGGAAAGCCAGAGCTTTGACGCCGTGGTGGTCTGCGCGGGCGTGCAAGCCAACGCCCTGCTGCGCCAGGTGGGCCTGAAACTGCCGCTGGCCCCGGTGCATGGCTATTCGGTCACGGCGCCCGTGCGCCATGTCGACGGGCACGCTCCATTGGGGCCGAAGGCCGCCTTGATGGACGAGCGCTACAAGGTGGCCATCAGCCGCCTGGGGCACCGCATTCGGGTGGCCGGCAGCGCTGAGATTGGCGGGCGCGACAACGACATGAAACTGGCCACGCTGCGGACCCTGTACCGCGTGCTCGACGAATGGTTCCCAGGCAGCACCGTGACCCGCGAGGCCCAGCACTGGAAGGGCGCCCGCCCGATGTTGCCCGACGGCCCGCCCGTGCTGGGCCCCAGCGGTGCGCCTGGGGTCTGGCTCAACCTGGGCCACGGCTCCAGCGGCTGGGCTTTGTCGTGCGGTTCGGCGCGGGTGCTCGCCGAATGCATCGGTGGCCGCCCTGCTCCCATCGACATCAGCCGGCTGGGTTTGCAAAGGCTGGGCATTCAAGCCCGGGCCTGAACGCTTGGGCCAGCGCCACAATGGCGCGATGAACAAACCGCCGACCTTGCGCTCGACCCCGCTGCGCGTCGGTTCGGACACCGGCCCTTGGGCCTTGTTTGACAGGCAAGCGACGCAGCAGATCGAAGCCGTAGCCTCACAAGGCTGCCCAGCAGGGCAGTTGATGGAGCGAGCCGGCCTGGCGGTGGCCCGCTTGGCTTTGGCGCAGGCGCCCCATGCCAACCCGATCCAGATCTGGTGCGGGCCCGGCAACAACGGCGGGGATGGTCTGGTGGCTGCCCGCCACCTGCACCTGAACGGGCGCCAGGTGCAGGTTCAACTGCTGGCGCGAGCCGACCAGTTGCCAACTGACGCTGCGCTGGCGTGGTCGGCGGCCCTGGCTGCCGGTGTGCCCTGGCGTGCCGGGGCGATGGGCGACGGGGTGGCCAGCTTGCACATCGACGCCCTCCTGGGCCTGGGCGCCCGGCGCGCCCCTGCCGGTGACCTGGCTCAAGCCATTGGGCAAATGAACGGCAGCACCGCTCGTGTGTTGGCAGTTGACCTGCCCAGCGGCTTGGACCCGGACACGGGCACTTTGCTGGGTGCAGCCGCAGTCCGTGCCGATGTCACCCTGTGCTTGCTGACCCTCAAACCGGGCTGCTTTACGGCGCAGGGGCGCGATCACGCCGGCCAGGTCTGGCTGGATGGCCTGGGCGCGCAGCCAGCGGCGAGCCCCGTTGGCTGGCTGTCGGGGCCGCCGGCACCGCGCGTGCGCCCGCACGCCGCCCACAAGGGCAGTCATGGCGATGTGGCGGTGGTCGGTGGCAGCACCGGCATGACGGGCGCAGCCTGGCTGGCTGCAACGGCGGCCCTGGCTGCGGGCGCCGGACGGGTGTTTTGCAGCCTGCTGTCCGACATCGACACTGCACCGCCGCGGCCTGAGTTGATGAACCGGAAGGAATGGTGGCGTGAATCACCAGCCGTCTTGGCGAGCACCACCGTCGTCTGCGGCTGTGGCGGTGGCTCAGCCGTGCGCCAGGCCTTGCCGGCGTTGCTGTCGCACGCGGCGCGCCTGGTGTTGGACGCAGATGGCATCAACGCCGTCGCTGCGGATCCGCAACTGCAGACGCTGTTGCTGCAGCGGTCTGCACGCGGCTTGGCGACCTTGCTGACACCTCACCCACTGGAAGCAGCGCGCCTGCTGGGCACCGACGCCAAGGCGGTGCAGCACAACCGCATGGCTGCGGCGCAGAGGCTGGCGGAGCGCTGGAAGGTGGGTGTCTTGCTCAAAGGCTCAGGATCGGTCATCGCAGCTGCAGGGCAACCGTGGATCATCAACAGCACCGGCAACGCTGCGTTGGCCACGGCCGGTACGGGCGACACGCTGGCCGGCTGGATCGCGGGCTTGTGGGCCCAGCAACCTGCAGCAACCGCTTTGGCGGTGGCTCAAGCGGCAGCCTGGCAACATGGCCATGCCGCCGACCGATTTGCGCGCCGATGGCCGGGTCAGGCCTTGCTGGCCAGCGCTTTGATCGCCACCCTGCAAGGCAGCGACGGCTGCACCGCGCCCTGAGCGGGCCGTTGCCAGCGGCGCCAGAGAGCCAAGTCCCCTCAGCGACGTGTGCGTGGCTTGGGCGCTGACCGGGTTGGCGCAGGCTTGCGCGAGCGTCTGGCGCTCTCTGGGGCGCCTTTGCCGGCCGACTTGCCAGGTGCCACCTTGGCACCGGCCTTGAA
>JANMHH010000105.1:0-5113 GCA_031375065.1 Rubrivivax sp.
GTGCGCAAGACCATTCCGGAGATGGCTGCGTTCGCCATCACCGACGCCCAGGGCAAGCTGATCCACTCGCACCTGAAGTTGCCGCCCGCTGCGCTGGAGCACTTTCGCAAGCGCGAAATCCTGGCCACGCTCGAAGTTCCCGACGTGATCGACCCACCGGTGCTGGTGGCCGGTCTGTACATCGTCTCGATACCGGTGGTGGCCGCCGACGGCCAGCAGCTCGGCCTGTTGCACCTGGGCGTGGACGCCGATTTCGTCGACGCCATCGTCGCCGACATGCTGCTGGACGTGCTGGTGATCCTGATCGTGTCGCTGTTCTTCACGCTGGAGCTGCTGCACTTCATGGCCGGGGCCAAGCTGGAGGCCGACCTCAAGGCCTTGGGACAGACCTTCGAGCGCGGCGCTGCGGGTCACTTTTCAACCCCAGCCCAGACCCATGCCGGCTACACCTTCGGCAGCCTGCTGGCTGCGATGCAGGGCGTGCTGACACGCCTGAACTCGGCCTACCTGCAGCTGGTGGAAGAGGTTCGCCGGCAGCGCCAGCTGCCCACCCACGAGCGTCACCAGGCGCTGGCCACCGTGCATCTGGGGCTGGAGCGGCTGGCACAGCGCTACCGTTTTGGCACCGAAACACCGCCCGCGCGTGGCGACGAGTCGGAACTGGCGCGCATCCGAGCACCGCTGTTCCTGTTCATCCTGGCCGAGGAATTGACCCGGCCCTTCCTGCCCGGCTATGTCAAGCAGCTCTTGATCCCGTTGCCGGGCCTATCGGAACAGTTTGTGGTCGGCATGCCGATCGCCCTGTTCATGTTGATCGTGGCGCTGGCCCAGCCCTGGCTGGGGGTGTTCTGCGAACGGCGTGGCACCCGCAGCACCATGATGATGGGCGCCAGCATTGCGGCCGTGGGCTTCTTGCTCAGCGCCATGGCCCAAAACGTGATTGACCTGCTGTTGTGGCGTTCGTTGTGCGCGGTGGGTTACGCGATGGTTTTTGTTGCGGGGCAGGCCTATGTGCTGGAGCATGCAACGCCCAGCAAACGCGCCAAGAGCTTTGCACTTTTTGTCGGCGCCATCATGGTGGCCAGCATCTGCGGACCGTCGATCGGCGGCATTTTGGCCGACAACGTGGGCGAACGCGCGACCTTGGTGGTGGCAGCGCTGCTGGCGGCCGGTTCGCTGCTGGCGATTCAGCGCCTGCCAGCCCACTTTGGAACCCACCACGCCACCAACAAGGTGCCCAGCCTGAAGGAGATCTTCTCTTTGCTGGGCAACAGCCGCTTCATGACGGTCACCGGGCTGGCGGCCATGCCGGCCAAGATCCTGCTCACCGGCCTGTGCTTTTACCTGGTGCCGCTGTATGTGGTCTCAATCGCGGGCACGCAGGCCATGGCCGGCCGCATCCTGATGACCTACGCGGTGTTGATGGTGGTGGTGTCGCCCCTCACCGCGGCCTGGGCCACCACGCGGGAGCGCATGGAGTGGCTGGTCGGCGGCGGCCTCTTGCTGTCGGGCCTGGGCGGCGTGCTGCTGCTGGCGGGCGCTGAGGTGGGCTGGGTCTTTGCTGCGGTGGCGCTGGTCGGGCTGGGGCAATCGATGTCGATCTCGGCGCAAAGCGCGCTGGTCAGCGAGCACTGCGAAACCGAAGTGCGCCGCATTGGCGAAGGCACGGTCTACGGTGTTTACCGGCTGCTGGAACGCCTGGGCAACGCCGCCGGTCCGATGCTGGCCGCTGCCCTGGTGGTGGCCGTCGGCTACCGCCAGGCCTTTGTCGCGCTGGGCGCTGCGGTCCTGGTTTGTGGCCTGTTGTTTCTGCTGGTGACCCGCCTGCGCCGCGCGCCAGCCGCCGTGCCGGCCTGAGCCCCCTTTTTTCCGCCTGGAGCCTTTCCCATGAACCACATCCTTCAACGCCGCCGCCTGCTGGCCGCTTCTGCTGCCGGCCTGCTGTTGCCCGCCAGCGCCTGGGCGCAGACCAGCAAACCCACCCGCCCCAGCGCTGCGGCGGGCGGCAAGCCGTTTCAGATTTACGGCATCACCTTTCGCGGTTCGACCGAGGTCGAGCGCGGTTTCGAGGAGTACTTTGCCTCGCGCAAGGTGCCGGTGCAGATCACCTGGCGCGACCTCAACCGCGACCCCAGCCGCATGCCGGCCTTCCTGACCGAAATCCGCCAGACCAAGCCCGACCTGATCTACACCTGGGGAACCTCGGTGACCCTGGGTGTGGTGGGGCCGTATGACGCGGCTGATCACAGCCCGTTCATCCAGAACATCCCGGTGGTGTTCACCTTGGTGGCCGCGCCGGTGCTGGCCAAGATCGTGCCGCAACTGGCCAACACCGGCCGCAACGTCACCGGCGTCACCCACGTGGCACCCACCGAAGCCCAGGTCAACGCCATGGGCCAGTACCGGCCCTTGCAAACGCTGGGGGTGCTCTATACCCCGACCGAGCGCAACTCGGTGGTGATCCTGGAGGAACTGCGCCGCCTGGCGCGTGAACGCAACTTCAAGCTGCTGGAGCGCCCTTTCCGCTTGGACGCCAACAACAAACCGTCGGCCGAAGGGGCCTCGGAGCTGGTGCGCGAACTCAAGGCCGCGGGCGCCCAGTGGCTGTACCTGCCACCCGACAGCTTCCTGGGCACCTTGGCTGAAGGGGTGATCATTCCGACGGCGATGGAAGAGTCGCTGCCCACCTTTGCTTCAACCGAACAGCTGATGCAAGCCGGCGCCCTGACCGGCCTGGTCAGCCGCTACTTCAGCCTGGGCCAGTACACCGCCCACAAGGTCGAGCAGATCCTGGTCGGCAAACAGGCGCCCTCCAGCATCGCGGTGGACACGCTCAAACGCTTCAGCTACCAGATCAGCATGGCCGCTGCCAAGCGCTTGAAACTGCCCCCACCGATGAACATGTTGAACTTCGCCGAGCTCATCAACACCGGAACGCCGGGCAGCTGAGTGGGGCGCTGGCCTGCGGGTAGACCGCCCTGGTGGCCGGCGCGCCCAGATGCGATGCTGGCGCGATGCACACCTACCGCATCGGCAGTGGCGCCGGTTATGCCGGCGACCGCATCGACCCTGCGCAGGCGCTGGCCGAACACGGCAACCTGAACGCCCTGGTCTTTGAGTGCCTGGCCGAGCGCACCATCGCGCTGGCCCAGTTGCGCCGCCTGCAAGACCCTGAGCACGGTTACGACCCGCTGTTGCAAGAGCGCCTGCGGGCGGTGCTGCCGGCCTGTGTGCGCCACGGCACCACCGTGATCAGCAACATGGGCGCAGCCAACCCCGCAGCGGCCGGTCTGGCGGCGCTGGCCGTGGCCCGC
Organism: Rubrivivax sp.; assembly: GCA_031375065.1. Classification (GTDB taxonomy): domain Bacteria; phylum Pseudomonadota; class Gammaproteobacteria; order Burkholderiales; family Burkholderiaceae_C; genus Rubrivivax. The sequence goes on from JANMHH010000105.1 coordinate 3,315, forward strand.
GAACTGGGGCTGCCGAATCTCAAAGTGGGCGTGGTGACGGGCGACGATGTGCTGGACTGGGTGCACCAGCACAACGTGCCGCTGCTGGACACCCAGGACATCGCGGCAGATACCCGGCACCGGTCAACGCTTCAGCACCCGGCGAACCAGGCCACCTCCCACACAGTCGCCCACGCGTCCGATTTTGGCGACCGCCTGATCTCGGCCAACGCCTACCTCGGCGCCGACGCCTTGTTGCCCGCGCTGACGGCTGGCGCACAGGTGATCATCAGCGGCCGCGTGGCCGACCCGGCGCTGTTTCTGGCGCCGTTGATGCACCACTTCGGCTGGCAGGCCGGCGACTGGCAGCGCATGGGCCAGGGCATCCTGGTCGGGCACCTGCTGGAATGTGCGGCCCAGGTCAGCGGCGGCTACATCGCCGACCCCGGCCACTTCGACGTGCCAGGCCTGGCCGACCTGGGCTTTCCACTGGCCGAGGTCAACGCCGACGGCAGCGCCGTCATCACCAAACTGGCCGGAACCGGTGGCCGGGTCGACCGGCTGACCTGCACCGCGCAACTGCTCTACGAAATCGAAGACCCGGCGCGCTATCTGCAACCCGACGTGGTGGCTAACTTTTCACAGGTCCAGCTGCACGACCTGGGCGCCGACCGCGTGCGTGTCAGCGGCGCCAGCGGCAGTGCGCGCCCGGCCCAGCTGAAGGCCACGCTGGGCTACCGCGACGGCTTCATGGGCGAAGGCCAGATCTCTTACGCCGGCCCCGGCGCGGTGGCGCGTGGGCAGCTGGCCTTGCAACTGCTGCAGCACCGGCTGCAGCGCCTGGGTTGGCAGGGTCTGGAACAGCGCGCCGAACTGATTGGGGTCAGCGCCATGCACGGGTCGGAACTGGCCCGGCAAAGCGGCCGCAATGAGCCTTACGAAGTGCGCTTGCGCCTGGCCCTGCGCTGCACCACCCGGGCGCAGGCCGAACGTGTGGGCCAGGAGGTCGAAGCGCTCTACCTCAACGGCCCCGCTGCCGGTGGCGGCGTGACCCAATCGGTGCGCGAAGTCATTGCGGCAGCGTCGGCCCTGATCCCGCGCAAAGCGGTGCGGCCTGCCTTGCAGATGCTGGAGTCCTGAGATGAAACCCCCAAGCTCACTGCGTTCGCTGCCCCCCAAGGGCGCGCTCAGGTCCTTCGCAACGGCCGGGCGAACCTGAGATGAAGCTGCACGACATCGCCATCGCCCGCAGTGGCGACAAAGGCAACCGGGCCACGCTCAGCGTGATCGCCATCAACCCCGCGCACTACGCTGCGCTGGAACAGGTGCTGACGGTGGCCGCGGTCAAGGCCCGCTACAGCGGCATCGTGCACGGCGAAGTACAGCGTTATCTCTTGCCGCACCTGGGCGCCGTGCACCTGGTGATGGACCTGGCGCTGGGCGGTGGTGTGACACGCTCGCTGGCGCTGGACGCGCACGGCAAGACGCTGAGCTCAGCGATTCTGGACCTGCCCGTGCGCCTGCCCATCGACTGATACCAACTTGCGTCTGGTCGCATAGGAAGTTGGGGCCGGATCAGACTGCCGACGGCGCATTGCTGACTTTCGATCTGCGGCAGTTTGTGGCGATCGCGTGCGCTTGGGGTGCCCTGCTGCGCTCATGTCCCCCGCGCCGGGCTTCGCCCGCCGCTCCTCCTAATACTTCGCTCCGCAGGGCACCCCAATCGCCCGCTCAGGCACCAGCGGTGGCGTGCCGATTTTTTTGGACCGCCACCATGGTGGATGGACGAGGGCAATGGGTACCGGGCGCAGCGAAGTATT
>JANMHH010000114.1:0-15104 GCA_031375065.1 Rubrivivax sp.
CGACGGGCGCTTCGCCGAGCTGATGCCGCTTTATGAATGGTTCATGCCGCTGCTGCACCTGGACGCGCGGCCCGACCTGGTTCAATGCATCAAGCTGTGTGAACACATCGTGGGCCGCGGCACCTGGCGCACCCGGCCACCACGCCTGGCCCTGGAAGGCGCCGACAAGTTGCATGTGGAGCAGGTGATGGCCCAGGCGCTGAAAACGCGGCCCGCACTGCCCGATGTGGGCCTGGTGCAGCGTTGACTGGATGGGGGCCACCTTGACACCCAGCTGGCCCGCCGCCTTGTACGCTGCGCGCCGGGCCCAGTTGGCGCGCACCGTCGGCCAGGGGCTGGTGCTGTTGCGCGGCCACGCCGACAGCCCGGTCAACTACCGCGACAACTGCTACCCCTTTCGCCAGGACTCTACGCTTTTGTACTTCAGCGGCTTGGCCACGCCCAACCTGGCTTTGCTGCTTGATTGCGACAGCGGTCAGTCGACACTGCTGGCCGACGAGCCCCAGCCCGACGACATCGTCTGGACTGGCCCCACGCCAGGCCGCGGGCTCGTGGCGGCCAGCGCTGGCATCGAACACCATGCCCCGCTGTCTGAGCTGAACCAACGGTTGCAACTCCACCAGCGCCAAGGCCGTACGGTTCACCAGCTGCCTACCGCCCGCGGTGGCGGCCACCACGTCGTCAGCCCCACACTGTTGCGCGCGGTGATCGACATGCGCGCCGTCAAATCCACCGAAGAGGTGGCGCAGATCGAAGAGGCCCTGCACACCACCCGCGACATTCACCACCTGGCCATGCGCCAGGCCCGTACCGGTGTGGTCGAGCAAGCGGTGGTGGGCGCCATGGAGGGCCTGGTCAGCGCGCGCGGCCTGCGCATGGCCTACGCGCCCATCTTCAGCAGCCGTGGCGAAGTCCTGCACAACCACGACCACAGCCGAACTTTGAAAGACGGCGACATCGTGGTCAACGACTCGGGTGCCGAGTCACCACGGGGTTATGCGTCGGACATCACCCGCACCATTCCGGCCAGCGGGCGTTTCACGCCCTTGCAGAAGGACATCTACAACCTGGTGCTGGACGCCCAGACCCAGGCCATCGCGCTGCTCCAACCCGGCGTGCCTTACCGCCAGGCGCATGAACGCGCCTGCACGGTGCTGGTCGAAGGCATGATCGCCATGGGCTTCATGCGCGGCAATGCTGCTGAAGCCGTGCAGTGCGGCGCGCACGCCATCGTCTTCCCCTGTGGCACCGGCCACATGATGGGCCTGGACGTGCACGACATGGAAGGCCTGGGCGAAGAACACGTGGGCTACGGGCAGGGTTTCAGTCGCAGCCCGCTGCACGGGCACCGCTACCTGCGCATGGCACGGCCCGTGCAGCCCGGCTTTGTGCTGACGGTGGAGCCCGGCATTTACTTCAACCCCTGGCAAGCGCAGCAGTGGCAGGCCCAAGGACTGCACACCCAGTTCATCAACTTCGACGCCATGGCGCGCCACATGGACTTTGGCGGCGTGCGCATTGAAGACGACGTGCTGATCACCGACAGCGGCGCGCGCGTGCTGGGGCCGCACATTGCGCGCACGGTGCAAGAAGTGGAAGCCGCCTGCGACGGCGCGGCTTGAGCGCATGGCTGGGCGGGCCGGCGTCTGGCTGTTGGGCGCGGCGCTGGGCTTGAGCGGCTGCAACAACAACCCCTGGCCCAGCGGCGCGGCGGCGCAAAACACGCTCTACATCTCTTTCGACCAAAGCTCGCCACGGCACCTGGACGCCACATCGTCGTTTGGCGTCAACGAAAACCCCTACACCTACTCCATCCACGAGCCGCTGTACCAGTACCACTACCTCAAGCGCCCCTACCAGCTGATACCGCGCGCAGCCAGCCAGGTGGTGCAGCCGCAGTACCTGGACAGCCAAGGCCGCCCCCTGCCGGCAGACGCTGCGGCCGAGCGCATCGCGCTCAGCGTCTACGACATCCCCATCCGAGCTGGCATGCGCTGGGCGCCGCACCCGGCCTTTGCCGTTGATGAGCAGGGCCGCTACCGCTTCCACCAACTGACGCACGATCAGGTGCGCGGCAAATTCAGCCCCTGGGACTTTGGCGCCACCGGCACGCGTGAGATCACCGCCGAAGACTTTGTCTACGCCTTCAAGCGCCACGCCTCGCCGCGGCTGGAAACGCCCGCGCAGTCGCTGTTCATCGACGCCGTCTTGGGCTTGAAGGACTATGTGCAGCTGGTGCGCGAGCAAGACCGCCAATTGACCCAAGGTCTGCCCGCCAGCAGTCTTGACAAGCCGTTTCTGGACCTGCGCCGCTGGCCGCTGGCAGGCGCGCAGGCGCTGGACCGCCACACCCTGCGCTTGCGCATCCTGGGCAAGGCGCCGCAGTGGAGCTACTGGCTGGCGCTGACCTTTGCCGCCCCCGTGCCCTGGGAGGCCGACGCTTTCTATGCCCAGAGCGGCATGCGGGCCAACGGCCTGTCCAGCACGCGCTGGCCCATTGGCAGTGGCCCCTATTACCTGAGTGAGTTCGAAACCGATCGCCGCCACGTGCTGCGCCGCAACCCGAACTTCCGCGGCGAGACCTACCCTTGTGAAGGCGCCGAAGGTGACCAGCAAGCTGGCCTGCTGCAAGACTGCGGCAAAGCGATGCCCTTCATCGACACCGTGGTGGCGGTGATGGTGAAAGAGCGCGTGCCGCGCAAGCAGCTGTTTGTGCAAGGCCACCTGGACATGCCCGAGGTCGAGCGCAACGACTGGGGCGTGGAGTTCCGCGCCGACATGGAACGCTCGGAAGACGTGCGCCAGCGGCTGACATCACGCGGCCTGCGCTTTCCCCAGGTGGTGGACGGGCAGAGCTGGTACCTGGGCTTCAACTGGCTGGACCCGGTGGTGGGGCGTGGCGCCACACCGCAGCAGCAAGAGCGCAACCGCCTGCTGCGCCAGGCGCTGTCGATCGCCATCGACTGGGAAGAAGGCTACGGCCGCATCTTCGACCACGTGGGCGGAGTGCCTGCGCACGGCCCGGTGCCACCGGGCAACTTTGGCTCGCGCGAAGGGCAAGGGCTGTGGCACAACCCGGTGACCCATCAGGTGGTCAACGGCCAGTTGCAGCGCCGCTCCCTGGCCCAGGCCCAAGCGTTGATGGTGCAGGCCGGTTACCCGCAGGGCCGCGACGCCAGCACCGGCCAGCCCTTGGTTCTGAACTACGACTACGGAAAGACCACCACGCCCGAGAAGAAGGCCGAGTTCGACTGGATGGTTCGCCAATTTGCTAAGTTAGGCGTGCAGCTGGAAGTGCGCAACACCGACTACAACCAGTTCCGCGACAAGATGCGCCGTGGCGCTCAGCAGGTCTACTGGTGGGGTTGGACACCCGACTACCCCGACGCCGAAAACTACCTGTTCCTGCTGACCGGCTCACAGAGCATGGCGCGCTTTGACGGCAACAACGCGGCCAACTACCAGAACGACGAATACGACCGCCTCTACGCCGAACTGCGCACGCTGGACGACGGCCCTCGCAAGCAAGCCGTGGTGGACCGCATGGTGGCCATCCTGCAGCACGACGCGCCCTGGGCCATGGGCTACTTTCCGTATTCGTCGCTGGCCTTTCAGCCCTGGGTGCACAACGGCAAGCCCAGCATCGTCATCCCAGACCGCATCAAGTACCTGCGGGTCGACACCCAGCTGCGCACCCAGCGCGTGGCGCAATGGAACCAGGCCGTGTGGTGGCCGCTGGCCCTGGCCGGCGCGGCGCTGCTGCTCTTGCTGGGCTTGGCCCGCCGGGCCTGGCGCCAGCGCGAAGCCGCCACCGCACGACCAGCCTGAAGACTTCAGCCAACCGCATCACGGAGTGAGCCTTGCTCGAACCATCCACCGCCCCCAACCCCAGCACCACCGCCTTTGACCAACTGGTGCAAGACGAATGGACCTGGCGCCTGGCCGAGTTTCCGCGCCTGGCCACGCAGGCCAGTGTGCACGAACACGACCACCGCCTGGAGCGCGTGGACGCCGCCAGCCGCGCCGCGCGCCAGGCACGCTGGCGTGACACGCGCGCAGCGCTGCAGCGCATCGACGCCACCCAACTGAACGCGGCGCGCCGCGTCGATCTGGCGGTGTACGCCAACCAGATCGACACCCTGCTGGGCGAGTTGGACCATGGCGGTGCCTTGATGCCGATGGACGGCGACTCGGCCTTCTTCAGCTACCTGCCCGAGTTGTGGCGCGAGCAACCCTTGCAGACCACCGAGCAGCTGCAAAGCCACCTGGGCCGCCTGGCGGCCATCGGCACCTACTTCGACGACCACATCGAACTGTTGACCGAAGCCTTGCAGCAGGGCTTGGTGCTGCCCGGCGTGGTCATGCAGGGCCGCGACGCACCGCTGACGCACATGCTGAACCTGGGCCAAGCCCGCGCCACGCCCTACTTCACCCCTTTCAAGCACCGCCCCAGCGCCGTGCCACCGGCCCAGTTTGAACGGCTGGCCGAAGAGGCGCAGCGGGTGATCGACACGCAGGTGCTGCCGGCCTACCAACGGCTGGCCACCTTCATGCGTGAACGCTACTTGCCGCGCACGCGCAGCACCACTGCGGCACGCGAGCTGCCCGGCGGTGAAGCGTTCTATGCCGAACGGGTGCGCGCCTTCACCACCCTGCCGCTCACCGCGGCGCAGGTGCATGAACAAGGCCGCGCCGAAGTGGCGCGCATCCTGGACGACATGCACCACCTGATGAAGGCCTGCGGTTGGACGGGCACGCTGGCTGGCTTTCTGGCGCAACTGCGCAGCGACCCGCAGCACTACCCCCGCAGCGCCGAAGAACTGCTGGGCCGCGCGTCGTGGATCTGCAAGCGCGTGGACACCGCCCTGCCCCGTTTTTTTGGCAAGCTGCCGCGCCAACCCTTTGGGGTGGCGCCGGTGCCCGACGACATCGCGCCCTTCTACACCAGCGGCCGCTATGTGCCGGCGCCGGCTGATGGCGACCAGGCGGCGCTGTACTGGGTCAACACCTGCAAGCTCGAATCCCGTGCCTGGTATGCGCTACCGGCCTTGACGCTGCACGAGGCCGTGCCGGGCCACCACCTGCAGATTGCACTGGCAGCTGAGAACACCGATCAACCGGCCTTTCGCCGGCTGGAGGGCCTGTCGGCCCACAGCGAAGGCTGGGCGCTGTACGCCGAGTTCCTGGGCAGCGAAATGGGCATCTACCAAACGCCGCTGGAAGAGTTTGGCCGCGCCAGCTACGAAATGTGGCGGGCCTGCCGCCTGGTGGTGGACACGGGGCTGCACACGCTGGGCTGGAGCCGCGAGCAGGCGCAAGGCTACCTGCGCGACCACACGGCGCTGAGCGAACACGAAGTGACCACCGAAGTCGACCGCTACATCGGCTGGCCGGGCCAGGCCTTGTCCTACAAGGTCGGCGAGATGCAGTTTCGCGCGCTGCGCCGCCAGGCCGAGTCCACGCTGGGGGCGCGCTTTGACTTGCGTGCCTTTCACGACCACCTGCTGGCCCAGGGCTGCGTGCCGCTGCCTTGCCTGCGCCAGCAGGTCGAGGACTGGGTGGCGCAACGCATGCAACGGACGCAGCGCATGCAACGCACAATGGCCTGATGCCCGACTTCAACCCTGATCCCGCGTCTTCTTCCGCACACCGCATTCCGCTGAGCTGGGCCTACGCCTCGCTGGCCGCCAGCACCTTGCTGGTGGGCAGTTATGTGGGGCTGTCCAAGCTGCTGGTGGCCGCTTTCCCCGTGTTGCTGTTGGCGTGGCTGCGCTTTGGCATTGCTGCGGTGGCCATGGCGCATTGGGTGCGGCGCGGGCCGGGCGAGCCTGCGCTGTCGCCGCGCGACCGCCGGCTGTTGTTCTGGGAAAGCTTCTTGGGCAACTTCCTGTTCAGCATCTGCATGCTCTATGGCGTGGCGCTGACGTCCGCGCTGGCCGCGGGCGTGACGATGGCCGCCATTCCGGCGGCCATTGCCGTGCTGGCGCGGGTCACCCTGGGTGAAAAGATCCGGCCCCGGGTGGGCATGGCCATCGTGTGTGCGGTGGCGGGCATCGGCATCCTGGCCTGGGCGCGTGCCGCGCCAGGGGCCAGCCAGGGTGAGTCGCCCTGGGGCTATCTCTTGTTGCTGGGTGCCGTCTTCTGCGAGGCTTGTTATGTGGTGATCGGTAAGCAGCTCACCAGCAACGTGTCGCCGCGCCGCATCAGCGCCCTGATCAACCTGTGGGGCCTGGCCCTGGTCACGCCGTTTGGCGTGTGGCAAGCGCTGTCGTTTGACTTCACCGCCGTGCAGCCATCCACTTGGGGACTGCTGGTGTTTTACGCGGTGGCCGCCAGCATGGTCAGCGTCTGGCTGTGGATGCAGGGCCTTAAACGGGTGCCGTCGTCAGAGGCCGGCGTGTTCATGGTGCTGCTGCCGGTGGGCGCAGCGCTGGTGGGCGCGCTGGTGCTGGGCGAAACCTTTGGCCTTGCGCACCTGCTGGCGCTGGGCCTGGCCACCCTGGGCCTGCTGCTCGCCACCTGGCCCGAACGCATTGCATCAACCACAACCTTGCATCCAAGCCATGAGCAAAAAGCTTGACCTCATCGTGTTTGGCGCCACCGGCTTCACGGGCCGGCTGGTCGCCGATTACCTGAACCGCCAGTACGGCGCAGACGGTGGCGTGCGCTGGGCCATGGCCGGTCGCAGCCTGACCAAGCTGGAAGAGGTACGCGACCTGATCCAGGTGCCCAGCAGCGTGCCGCTGCTGGCGGCCGACGCCACCGACGCGGCCGCGCTGCGCCGCCTGGTGGCCAGCACGCGTGCGGTGATCACCACCGTGGGCCCCTATCAGCTGCACGGTGAACCGCTGCTGCAAGCTTGCGTCGAAACCGGGTGCGATTACCTGGACCTGTGCGGCGAGCCGGCCTGGATGGCGCAGATGATCCAGCGCCACCAAGCCGCCGCGTCGGCCAGTGGCGCACGCATCGTTTTTTCGTGCGGTTTCGACTCGGTGCCTTTTGACCTGGGCGTGCGCTTCTTGCAACACCACGCCATTCAACGCGACGGGCAGCCTTTGCGCCACGTGCAAGGCCGGGTGATGGTGATGAAGGGCGGCTTCTCGGGCGGCACCGCGGCCAGCCTGGTCGAAACCATGGCTGCGATGGGCCGCGACCCCGAAGCTGCACGGGCGATGGCCAACCCCTTTGCACTGACACCGGGCTTCAACGGCCCGCCGCAGCCCGATGTCCACCAGGCCCAGTTGGACGACTTCACCGGCGCCTGGAGCGCGCCCTTCGTGATGGCGCCCATCAACACCAAGAACGTACACCGCAGCAATGCGCTGCTGGGGCATCTGTACGGCCAGGACTTTGTCTACGAAGAACGTTTGTCCTGCGGCCCCGGCCGCAGCGGTGAACTGCGCGCACGCGGCACGGTGCGCACAGAAACCATCCAGAACGCGCTGCTGGGCTTTGGCCCCACGCGCGCGCTGCTGCAGCGCTTTGCCTTGCCCAAGCCCGGCACCGGCCCAGGGCCCAACGCCCGCGAGACCGGGCGCTATGAGGTGCTGTTCAGTGGCGTCGGCCGGGGCGGCCAGCGCCTGAGTGCCCGGGTCAACGGCGACCGCGATCCCGGCTACGGGTCCACTTCCAAAATCATCAGCGAATGTGCGCTGGCGTTGGTTCAGGACATCTCGCGCAAGACCACACCAGGTGGCGTGTGGACACCGGGGGCCGCGCTGGGCATGGCGGTGGTGCCACGCTTGCAGGAACGGGCCGGCTTGAGTTTTGCGTTGGAAGCAGGTCCCAACTGAAGCGTGGCTGGTGGCTTGTCTTTGCCGCGCGGTTGACTCCCGCTTTGATCTTCGGGGCCACCAGGCCCGCGCCGTTCTAGGCAGCCGCTTCCACCATCTTCCCGACCAGCGTCATCACCGCGTCGGTCTGCTCGCGCAACTCAGAGGGCCGGGGCGACGTGGCGGCGCTGGCCACCGCCAGATTCAGATCGGGTGCCAACAGCGAAAACTGCCCGCCGTATCCCCAGGCCCAGGCCACGCGCTGGCCTGACCAGCGGCCGGTAAACCACAGCAAGCCGTAGCCCACGTGGGTCATCGCGGCGGGCCGCCAGGTGGCGGGGCCCAAGGGCGTCAGGCTCTGGGTGACCCAGGCCTCGGGCAACACCTGCTGGCCTTGCCAGCGGCCGCCGTCCAACATCAGCGCCGCCAACTTCAACAGATCACGGGTGCGCAAGGCCAAGCCGCCCGGTGCCAAAGGCTTGCCGTCGCGGTCGCGTTGCCATTCGTGGCGCTCAATGCCTAGCGGGCGCAGCAGTTGCCGCTGGGCCAGCGCCGACAGGTCTGCGCCCTGAGCGCGCGCCAGGATGGGGGCGATCAGCGCCACCATCGCATCGTTGTAGGACCAGCCCGGCTCGGCCACCGGCACCGCAGGCCGGCTCAGCGCAAAGCGCACCATCGGTTGGGCGCTGGCCAGTTGCCGATACTGCATCGGGTCAAAAGCCAGGCCGGTGCGGCCGGCCAGAATCTGGCGCAGCGTGACGCTGGCTGCGGGAGAGTCGGGCACGTCGGCCAGGGCTTCCGGTAGCAGCGTGGCCACGGTGTCGTCCAGGCTCTTCAAGCTGCCGTCGCGCAAAGCCAAGCCCACCAGCATCGAACAGACGCTCTTGGTCACCGAGTTGACAGGCTGCAGGGCCTGCACATGTGCACCCGCGTAGTAGCGCTCGGCCACCAACACCCCGCGCCGTGCCACCAGCAGTGCACGCAGTCCGGGCACCGCGTGGCCGGCGTTCAAGGCGTCGGCCACCGCGCTGGCACGCAGGCTCTGCGATTCGGGCTCGGCGGTTTCCCAGTCGGTGGCGGTGCTGGCCAGCGCCGACCCGGCGCACAGCGTGGCGCCCAGTTGCACCAGCGTGCGTCGCTTGATCATGGTCTGCCGGATGAAGCTGCGCCGGAGCGCGGCTGCGGACGCAGCCCTACTTCTTCTTCGGCCGGCCTGCCGGAGTCAATGCCGCCAGATTGGCGGGCAGACCCGGTGGGTTGGGCACGTGTGCCTTCTTCGGTTTTTTCTCTTCCTTGCCGTTTTTGCCCTTGCTCATGTGCTGCGCTCCAAGTTGTACAGGCCTGCATCATGCACCCTGGGCGCATGGCCCCGATCAAGAGCGGGCTGCGCGACCGTAGTGGCGAAATTTTTCCAGCACCACGGCCATGTCGGCAGGACTCAACAGCACCGGCTCGCCCACGGCCAGGGCTTGGAGGTAGACCTGGCACAAGGACTCCACTTCCTGCGCCACCTTCATCGCCTGAGCCAGGTCTGCGCCCGCCGCCACCAAGCCATGGTTGGCCAGCAGGCAGGCCAGCCGGTCTTGCAGTGCAGCGCCAACGGCCTGCGACAGCTCGGTGGTGCCAAAGGTGAAGTAAGGCACCAAGGGCACCGAGTCACCGCCCGCCACCGCCACCATGTAGTGAAAGGCCGGCAAGGGCTTGCGCAAGCAGGCCAAGGCGGTGGCGTGCGTGGAATGGCTGTGCACCACCGCGTGCAGGTCGGCTCGGGCCTGGTAAGCGGCCTGGTGGAAGTGCCACTCTGAAGACGGTTGCCAGTCGCCCTGCACCGTGCCGTCCCAGCCCACCCAGACCAGGTCCTGCGCGCGCAGATCTTCGGCCCCCATGCCGGTGGGCGTGATCAGCATGCCTTGCTCCCAGCGGGCGCTGACATTGCCGGTGCTGCCGCGGTTCATGCCCAGGGCGTCCAGTCGCTGCACCGCGGCCAGCAGCTGTTGGCGCAGGTCTTGTTCGCTCATGTGGTGGCTGGTGCCGGTGGACCCGGATTCACCATCAGCGCTTGCAGAGCCGCAGCCTGCGCGGCCACGATGCCATGCTCGGTGATCAAGCCGGTGACCAAGCGCGCGGGTGTGACGTCAAAGGCCGGGTTGGCAGCCGTGGTGCCTTCAGGCGCCACGCAGACTTCGACGACTTCACCTGCTGCGTTGCGGCCCTGCAGGTGCGTGACTTCGCGAGCTGATCGTTCTTCAATCGGAATCTGGCTCAAGCCGTCCAGCAAAGCCATGTCCAGCGTTGACGTGGGCATGGCCACGTAAAACGGCACGCCGTTATCAAACGCGGCCAGCGCCTTCAGGTAGGTGCCGATCTTGTTGCAGACGTCGCCCTGCGCGGTGACGCGGTCGCAGCCCACGATGCACAGGTCGACCTGGCCGCGTTGCATCAGGTGGCCACCGGCGTTGTCGGCCACCAACGTGTGGGGCACGCCGGCCTGGCCCAGCTCCCAGGCGGTCAGGCTGGCGCCCTGGTTGCGCGGGCGGGTTTCGTCCACCCACACGTGCACTTGCAGCCCGGCCGCGTGGGCCTGGTAGATGGGCGAGGTGGCAGTTCCCCAGTCCACCGTGGCCAGCCAACCGGCATTGCAGTGGGTCAGCACGTTCACCGGCCCCGGCTTGCGGGCGGCCACCGCTTGCAGCAGGGCCAGGCCGTGTTGGCCGATGGCGAAGTTGACGGCGACGTCTTCTTCGGCCAGCGCTTCGGCTTGCGCCCAGGCCGCCACGGCGCGGCCTTGCAGCGGCACGGCCAACAGGCCCCGCAACAGGCGCTGCACGGCCCAGCTCAGGTTGACCGCCGTCGGGCGGGCCTGTTGCAGCAGGGTCGCGGTGTTGAGCAAAGCCGCGTCGCTGGCGTCGCGATTGGCTTGCAGGGCCAGGCCATAGGCGGCCACCGCGCCGATCAATGGCGCGCCGCGCACCCACATTTCGCGGATGGCCACAAAAACGTCACGCGCGGTGCCCAGCTGGCGCAGTTGCAGCCGGTGCGGCAGCGCGCGCTGGTCGATGACCTCGATGGCCTGGCGCGTGGGCAAGGCGCGCACCGGCCGCAAGGCTTGGCCGCTGACGATCAAGGCCAGACCAATCGCCACGGGCGTGAAGACACGCGGCTGAGTTGCAGTTTCATCGAGGTGCTGCGTTGGCGCCACTGCCGCTGCCGCTGCCACTGCGTGCGCGAGCGCAGGTGCGACTGCGGGCGCGGCTGCAGCCGTGCTTCAAGCCGCAGGCCTAAGCACACGCCCGGCCACCCCTTGCAGTTTGGCCACCAGCGCCGGGTCACGCGCTTCAGGCGCGGTGATCAAGGCGTGCTGCAAAGCCTGGCGACAGGCGCAAGCCGATGCCTGCGGGTCGGCCGCGATGGTGCCGGCCAGCCCCGCCACCAGGGTCTTGGCGGCCTGCGCGTTGGCCAGCAGCACCTGGATCACGGCGTCCACCGTCACCGCTTCATGACCGGTGTGCCAGCAGTCGAAGTCGGTGACCATGCTGACCGAGCAATAACAGAGCTCGGCCTCGCGCGCCAGCTTGGCCTCGGGCATGTTGGTCATGCCAATCACGCTGGCGTTCCAGCTGCGGTACAGCTGGCTTTCGGCCAGCGTGCTGAACTGCGGCCCCTCCATGGCCAGGTAGGTGCCACCGCGCACATGGGGCACACCTTGCTGCGCCAGCGCGGCCTGCACGTGGTCGCCCAGCCGCGGGCAGACCGGCTTGGCCATCGACACATGGGCCACCATGCCGGTGCCAAAGAAGCTTTTTTCACGCGCAAAGGTGCGGTCGATGAACTGGTCCACCACGACAAAAGTGCCTGGCGGCAGATCGGGCCGCAGCCCGCCGACAGCCGAGACCGACAGCACGTCGGTCACGCCCAGGCTTTTCAAGGCCGCGATGTTGGCGCGGTAGTTCACCTCAGACGGCGGTATGCGGTGCCCACGGCCGTGGCGCGGCAGAAAGGCCAGTTGCGCGCTGCCCAGGCGGCCTCGAAAAATCTGGTCCGACGGTGCGCCCCAGGGCGTGTCGACGGTTTCCCAGCGGGTGTCGGCCAGACCTGGCAGGTCGTACAGACCACTGCCGCCGATGATGGCCAGCACGCCAGGGCTGGGTGTTGTTGACGCGCCGGATGTCACGAGGTCTTGCCTTTCAAAATGCGTTGCGGTGCCATGGCCTGGACCGATTGGTCGATCAGTTCTTGCAGCACGCCCAGATCCACATCGGCCAGGCGTTTGAGATACAGGCAAACCTTGCCGGTTTTGTGCTTCCCCAACTTGGCCAGCATCGCGGTCTGGCTCTCGAAGCCGGGCATCAGATACACCGTGAGGTCACTCTTGCGCGGCGAAAAGGCCACCACCGGCCAGTCACCGGTGCTGCCGTTGGCGTAAACGGTGCGGTAGGTGCCAAAGCCCACGATGGCGGCGCCCCACATGCAGGCCTTTTCGCCGGTGCTCTTTTCCATCATCTTGACCAAGGCCGTGCAGTCGGCTTGGCGGCTGGGGTCTTCTTGCTGCGCGATGAAGTCCTTGACGCTGGCCTTCGTCGGCACGGTCTTGGGGCTGGACGTGGCCATGGGGAATCCTTCCATGCAAGGTGTCTGGGCACGATGCTAAGCCAGCACCGCCGCCCTGGCACCGGCAGCGGCCTGCTGACTGACCTGGCGCGGCGAAAGCGACTTCAGGTGGTGGTCCGACCACACCTGGCGCCAGCGCCGCGCGCCGGGCAAACCGTTGCGCAGGCCCAGCATGTGACGCGCGGCATGCGACCAGGGCACGCCCTGCGCAACCAGCCGCTCCATGTAGCCGACAAAACGCTGCTCGATGTCGTCGCGACTGGGCACCGGCGCAGTGCTGCCGAAGAACCGGCTGTCCCAGGCGGCCATCGCATAGGGCTCGTGGTAGGCATGGCGGCCCACCATCACGCCATCCACATGCTGAAGGTGCAAGGCCATCGCTTCGTCATCGGCGATGCCGCCGTTGATGACGATGGTCAGCGCCGGAAAGTCCAGCTTCAAGCGCCAGGCCCACTCGTATTGCAGCGGCGGCACCTCGCGGTTCTGCTTGGGGCTCAGGCCCTTCAGCCAGGCACTGCGGGCGTGCACGATGAAGACCTGGCAGCCGCCGCGCTGCGACACGGTGCCCACGAAGTCGCGCACAAAGTCGTAGCTGTCGACGCGGTCGATGCCGATGCGGTGCTTCACGGTCACCGGCAGGTCGGTGGCGTCGCGCATGGCCTTCACGCAGTCGGCCACCAGTTCGGGTTCGGCCATCAGGCAGGCGCCAAAGGCACCGCGTTGCACCCGTTCGCTGGGGCAGCCGCAGTTCAGGTTGATTTCGTCGTAGCCCCACTGCTGGGCCAGCTTGGCGCAGTGGGCCAGGTCATCGGGTTCGCTGCCGCCCAGCTGCAAGGCCACCGGGTGTTCCTCGGCGTTGAAGTCCAGGTGGCGGGGCACGTCGCCATGCAACAGCGCGCCGGTGGTCACCATCTCGGTGTACAGGCGCGTGTGCTGGGTGATCTGCCGGTGCAGGGTGCGGCAATGGCGATCGGTCCAGTCCATCATCGGGGCAACGGACAGGCGCCAGGGGTTGTGGGATGGGTTCAAGGTGAGCGCGGTCGGTGTCGGTGTCGGTGCAGCACCGGGTGTTGCTGCGGGTCGGTTCAGCGGGTGTTTGGCAGTCGGTGCCAGGAACTCAGGCCGGACCCGTCTGCATGTTAAACAAAGGCAAGGCGTGGGCGCGCAGCAGACCCGGCGCTCTTGCCAAGTGGCTTCGGCGGCCGTCGCGGGGCAGAATGCAGCGCATGCCCTGGCGCCCTGGCCCCTTCCACGTTGGCCGCCGAAGTTGCCTGCTGGCCGCTTGGGCCAGCTTGCCTTCGCTGGCGCCCGCCGCCGGGGTCACGTTGCCCGAGGCGATGCGCCGGGCCGAGGCCTTGCGCGACGAGGCCGTGCGCGCCGGCGACCAACCTTAGGGCGCGGTGGTGCTGCGCGGCGACGTGATCGTCGGTGCAGCGCCCAGCCGGGTGGTCACGGCCAACGACCCCACCGCGCACGCCGAGATGGAGGCGATCCGCGACGCCGCACGACGCCTGGGCACGCGCGAGCTGTCGGGCTGCGTTCTGGTTTCCACCTCGCACCCCTGCCGCATGTGCGCAGCCACTGCCGGCTGGGCCGGCATTTCGCGCATGGTCCACGGGCCGGCGCTCACCGACGCCGGAGCCCCCCGGTGAAGCGCCGCAACGCGCTGACCGCGCTGGCGACGGGCACAGCCTGGCCGCTCGCAGCCCGTGCCGACGCAGCCGTGCTGTTCAGCGCAGCCGAAGCCGGCGACATCGCGGCCTTGAAGAAGCAGCTCGACGCCGGCGTGGCGGTCGACACACGCGACGCACGCCGCCGCACCGCCTTGCTGGCAGCCACGCACGCCAACCGGGTCGAAGCCGCACGGCTGCTGATCGAGCGCGGCGCCGACGTCAACGCCAAGGACGCGATCCAGGATTCACCGTTCCTGTACGCCGGAGCGCAGGGGCGGCTGGACATCCTGCGCCTGACCCTGGCCGCCGGTGCCGACCTGAAAAGCACCAACCGCTATGGCGGCACCGCGCTGATTCCGGCGGCGCATCACGGCCACGTCGAGACGGTGCGCGAGCTGCTGAAGACGAAGATCGACGTTGACCACGTCAACCGGTTGGGCTGGACCGCGCTGCTGGAGGCCATCATCCTGGGCGACGGCGGCGCCGCGCACACCGAGATCGTGCGCCTGTTGCTGGCCCACGGCGCCAAGCCCCAGTTGGCCGACGCCCAGGGGGTGACGCCGCTGGCGCACGCCGAGCAGCGCGGCCAACGCGCCATCGTCGAACTGCTGCGGCGGTCGCTTGCACGGTGAGTCGCCCAAGCCCGCATGCAACGACGCCAATTTCTCGTCCTGACCAGCGGGCCCTGCATCCTGATGAACAACACCCCGGCCCTGGCCGACAGTTCCGGCCCGCAGTTGGCGTCGTATTACGAGCGCCACATGGCTCTGCAGAACGGCGTGGCCTACGGCTGGACCGGCCGTGCAGCGCCACAACGCCTGAAAGCCGGCGTGCGCCAGGTGGGCGTCAGCCAGGATGCCTTTTTGCCTTGCTGGACGACGGCCAGCTGATCACCTGGGACCAGGCGCCCGAGCGTTTCAGCGCGCTGATGCCGGGCGTGGCCACTTTTGCCTGCGGGCAGTCGGGCTGGTTTGCGGTCGACCACGCCCAGGTGCTGTGGTTGGGCGGCGGCAACCGGCGTTCACCACAGCGCGTGGCCGACGCGGTGGTC
>JANMHH010000155.1:0-10066 GCA_031375065.1 Rubrivivax sp.
GGGCAAGGACCTGGGCAAGGACGACGCCAAACCGGCTGAAGTGGTCTGGCACGAGCAGGCGCCCGAAGGCAAGCTGGACCTGCTGGTGACGCTGGACTTCCGCATGAGCACCACCTGCCTGTACAGCGACATCGTGCTGCCGACCGCCAGCTGGTACGAAAAGAACGACCTCAACACCAGCGACATGCACCCCTTCATTCACCCGCTGAGTGCGGCGGTGGATCCGGTGTGGCAGTCACGCAGCGACTGGGAAATCTACAAGGGTTTTGCCAAGGCTTTCAGCGAGGTCTGCGTGGGCCACCTGGGCGTGGAAAAGGAGGTCGTGCTGACACCGCTGATGCACGACACGCCGGCTGAACTGGCCCAGCCCTTTGACGTGAAGGAATGGAAGAAGGGCCAGTGCGATCTGATCCCCGGCAAGACCGCGCCGCAGATCGCGGTGGTCGAACGCGACTACCCCAACGTCTTCAAGCGCTTCACCGCGCTGGGGCCGCTGATGAACAAGCTGGGCAACGGTGGCAAGGGCATCGGCTGGAAGACCGACATCGAGGTCACGCAGCTGGGCCAGCTCAACGGCCTGACGCTGGCCGACGGCGTGACGCAGGGCATGCCGCGCATCGTCAGCGACATCGACGCCTGCGAGGTCATCCTGCAGCTTGCGCCCGAGACCAACGGGCACGTGGCGGTGAAGGCCTGGCAAGCGCTGGAGAAGTTCACCGGCCTGAAGCACCAGCACCTGGCCATCCATCGCGAGGACGAAAAGATCCGCTTCCGCGACATCCAGGCGCAGCCGCGCAAGATCATCAGCAGCCCGACCTGGAGCGGCATCGAAAGCGAAACCGTCAGCTACAACGCGGGTTACACCAACGTGCACGAACTGATCCCGTGGCGCACGCTGACCGGCCGCCAGCAGTTCTACCAGGACCACCCGTGGATGATCGCCTTTGGTGAAGGCTTCAGCAGCTACCGCCCGCCGGTGGATCTGAAGACCACCGCCGGCATCCACCAGTTGCGGCCCAATGGCAACAAAGAAGTGCTGCTGAACTTCATCACGCCGCACCAGAAGTGGGGCATCCACAGCACCTACAGCGACAACCTGATGATGTTGACGCTGAACCGCGGCGGGCCGGTGATCTGGCTGAGCGAGGACGACGCCAAGAACGCTGGCATCGAAGACAACGACTGGGTGGAGCTCTTCAACATCAACGGCGCGATTGCGGCCCGCGCCGTGGTCAGCCAGCGCGTCAACCCGGGCATGGTGATGATGTACCACGCCCAGGAAAAAATCATCAACACACCGGGCTCGCAGATCACCGGCACACGCGGCGGCATCCACAACAGCGTGACCCGCATCGTCACCAAACCCACCCACATGATCGGCGGTTATGCGCAGCTGAGCTACGGCTTCAACTACTACGGAACCATCGGCACCAACCGCGACGAGTTTGTGGTGGTGCGCAAGATGGCCAAGGTCGACTGGCTCGACACGCCGCGCGAAGACCACCTGACGCAAGCGTTCCAGTCGCAAGGAGAAAATCCATGAGCCCCCAAGCTCGCATCCGCTCGCTACCCCCCGGCCCCGTCAGGGGCCACAAGGCAGCCCTGGGGGCTGCCTTCCTCAAGCAAGCTTTCCGGGAGGCCCCATGAAAATCCGCGCCCAAGTCGGCATGGTCCTGAACCTGGACAAATGCATCGGCTGCCACACCTGCAGCGTGACCTGCAAGAACGTCTGGACCAGCCGCCCGGGCGTCGAGTACGCCTGGTTCAACAACGTCGAAACCAAGCCCGGCATCGGTTATCCCAAGGAATGGGAAAACCAGGACAAGTGGAACGGCGGCTGGGTGCGCAAGGCCAACGGCAGCATCGAACCACGCCAGGGCGGCAAGTGGAAGCTGCTGATGCGCATCTTCGCCAACCCCAACCTGCCGCAGATCGACGACTACTACGAGCCTTTCACCTTCGACTACGAGCACCTGCACAGCGCACCCGAGATGAAGGCCGCGCCCACGGCACGGCCGCGTTCGCTGATCACCGGACAGCGCATGGAGAAGATCGAGTGGGGCCCGAACTGGGAAGAGATCCTGGGCGGTGAGTTTTCGAAGCGCAGCAAGGACAAGAACTTCGACGACATCCAGAAGGAGATCTACGGGCAGTTTGAAAACACCTTCATGATGTACCTGCCCCGGCTGTGCGAGCACTGCCTGAACCCGGCCTGCGTGGCCAGTTGCCCGTCGGGCAGCATCTACAAGCGCGAAGAAGACGGCATCGTGCTGATCGACCAGGACAAGTGCCGCGGCTGGCGCATGTGCGTGAGCGGCTGCCCCTACAAGAAGATCTACTACAACTGGAAGAGCGGCAAGGCCGAGAAGTGCGTGTTCTGCTACCCGCGCATCGAAGCCGGGCAGCCCACGGTGTGCTCTGAGACCTGCGTCGGCCGCATCCGCTACCTGGGCGTGTTGCTGTACGACGCCGACCGCATTCAAGCCGCGGCCAGCGTGGTCAACGACAAGGACCTGTACCAGGCGCAGCTCGACATCTTCCTGGACCCGCACGACCCGGCGGTGATCGAGCAGGCGCGCCTCGACGGCGTTCCTGAAAACTGGCTGGAAGCGGCGCGCAACAGCCCCGTCTACAAGATGGCGGTGGAATGGAAGGTGGCGCTGCCACTGCACCCCGAGTACCGCACGCTGCCGATGGTCTGGTACGTGCCACCGCTGTCGCCCATCACCGCCGCGGCCAACGCCGGGCACGTGGGCACCAACGGCGAGATTCCCGATGTCAATCAGTTGCGCATCCCGGTCAAGTACCTGGCCAACCTGCTGACCGCAGGCGACACCGCGCCGGTGGTGCGCTCACTGGAACGGCTGCTGGCCATGCGTGCCTTTCAACGCGCCAAGCACGTCGACGGCATGGTCAACATGGCCGCGCTGGACCAGGTGCAGATCAGCGTGACGCAGGTCGAGGAGATGTACCGCGTGATGGCCATCGCCAACTACGAAGACCGCTTCGTGATCCCCACCACACACCGCGAATACGCCGAAAACGCCTTCAACGTGCGCGGTGGCTGCGGCTTCACCTTTGGCAACGGCTGCAGCGAAGGGGAAACCGAAACCAGCCTGTTTGGCAGCGAGAAGAAACGCACCATCCCGATCAAGGCGGCGCTATGAGCAAACTGCTGCACATGGCCTGGAGCCTGCGCGTGCTGGCGCGCCTGCTGGCCTACCCGGACGCCGAGTTACGCGCCCAGCTGGGCGCGTTGCGCGACGCGTTGCACGACGAGCGGGCCCTCAACTCCAGCCGCCTGGTCGAACTGGACGCCTTGATCGACCGTCTGCGCAGCCCGCGCAGCTTTGACACCGAAGCGGTGTACGTCGAAACCTTCGACCGCGGCCGCGGCACCGCGCTGCACCTGTTTGAACACGTGCACGGCGACAGCCGCGACCGTGGCCCGGCGATGGTGGACCTGGTCAAGACCTACGAGGCAGCCGGCCTGTTGCTGGGGCCCGACGAATTGCCCGACCACCTGTGCGTGGTGCTGGAATACGCCAGCACGCAGCCGGCCGAGCAGGCGCGGGCCTTCCTGCGCGAGGTGTCGCACATCCTGCAGGTTATCTTCAGCGCGCTGAACAAGCGCCGCAGCCCCTACGCCATCGTCATTGCAGCGGTGCTCGACCTGGCGGGCGAAAAGGCCCAAACCGTCAAGCTGCCCGAAGAACCCGCGCTGGACGACAGCTGGATGGAGCCGATGGCCTTCGACGGCTGCTCCACGCAGGGCCAGGCCCGGCCCGGCCAGCCGCAGCCGATCCAGATCGTCAAGAACCCGGCGCGGGCCGTCGGGCCGTCCCGCGTACCCGCCCCACCGGCCACAGGAGCCTCGGCATGAACACCTTTCACAACTTCGTCTTCAACGTCTACCCGTACATCTGTCTGGCCGTTTTCCTGATGGGCAGCCTGGCCCGCTTTGACCGCGACCAGTACACCTGGAAGAGCGACTCGTCGCAGCTGCTGCGCGCCGGGCAGTTGCGCTGGGGCAGCAACCTGTTCCACATCGGCATTCTGTTCCTGTTTTTTGGCCACCTGTTTGGCCAGCTCACGCCACACTGGATCTACGAATACCTGGTCAGCGCTTCGCAAAAGCAACTGGTGGCCGTGGTGGCGGGCGGTGTGGCCGGCTTGATCTGCTTCATCGGCTTGAGCCTTCTGTTGCACCGGCGCATCTTCGACCCGCGCATCCGCCTGACCAGCCACCGCACCGACATCGCGATCCTGGTCATCCTGTGGGTGCAGCTGGTGATCGGCCTGGCCACGCTGCCGGCGTCGCTGAGCCACGTTTCCGACCCGCAGACCATGCTCAGGCTGGCCAACTACCTGCAGGGCCTGGTGCTGTTCAGCCCCGACGCCAGCCTGGTCGTGGGCGTGCAGTGGCACTTCCAGGTGCACATGCTGCTGGGCATGACGATCTTCCTGCTCTTCCCATTCAGCCGCCTGGTGCATGTGTGGAGCGGCTTTGGCACCGTGGCCTACCTGTTTCGGCCCTACCAGTTGGTGCGCTCGAGAAAGCTGGGCCTGCCGGCGGCAGACCCTTCCACCCAGCACCCGTCCCAAGCCCGGAGGTCCACATGAACGCCTTGATCAACGACGTGCCGCTGGCACTGGACGGCGAAGCCGTCAGCCCTGAGGAGCTGCGCCAACGCGCCTGCACCGAACTGCTGCGCCAGCAGGCCATGCGCACGGGCTTGCTGGACAACACCGACCCCGCGCCGCTGGAAGGAGCCATCAGCGAAGCCGCCAGCGGCGCCATCGAATCGCTGCTGGAACAGGCCTTGGCGCTGCCCGACCCCGACGAACAGGCCTGCCAAAGGCACTTCATCGCCCAGACCGCGCGCTACACCCAAGGTGAAGCGGTGCAGGTGCGGCACGTGTTGTTTGCGGTGACCCCGGGTGTGGACGTCAACGCGCTGCGCCAGCGTGCCGAAGCCTGCCTGATCGATCTGCGCGCCCAGGATGGCCGCGGCGACGATGCCTTCGCCCAGGCCGCCCGCCAGCTGTCCAACTGCCCCAGCGGCACCGAGGGTGGCGAACTGGGCTGGCTGACCGCGCCAGACTGCGCGCCCGAATTCGCGCGTGAACTGTTTGGCCATGCCGAGGTGGGCGTTCTGCCCCGCCTGGTGCACAGCCGCTTTGGTCTGCACGTGGTGCAGGTGTTGGCCCGGCGCGCCGGCTTGACGCCCAGCTTCGAGCAGGTCAAGGCCGCGGTGGCGCAAGACCTGCGCCAACAGCTGTTTGCCACCGCCTTGCGCCAGTACCTGCAAGTTTTGGCCGGGGCGGCCCGGCTCTCGGGCGTGGATCTGGAAACCGCATCCACACCGCTGGTGCAATAGCGCCCTGGCCATGCCCGACGACCTGCTCGAGCGCCTGCGCCACTTTCACCAGCAGGCCTTCCCGCTGCAGCGGGCGCACTTCAAGATGCTGGTCGACGATGGCCAGCATCCCCTGACGCTGTTCATCGGCTGCAGCGACTCCCGTCTGGTGCCCTACCTGCTGACCGGCGCCGGCCCCGGTGAGCTGTTCCTGGTGCGCAACGTCGGCGCCTTCGTGCCGCCCTACGACCAGTCGCAGGGCTTTCACGGCACCGCCGCGGCGATCGAATTCGCGGTGCTCAGCCTGAATGTGCAGCGCATCGTGGTCTGCGGCCACAGCCACTGTGGCGCCATTCGAGCTTTGTACGGTGAAGTGCCTGCTGCCGCACAGAACCTGGCACGCTGGCTGGAACTGGGCCGCGAAGCCGCGCTGCCGGTGGCCGAACCCGGCCCCGAGGTGCTGCGCCGCACCGAGCAGCGCGCAGTGGTGCTGCAGCTCGAGCGCCTGATGGACTACCCGATGGTGCGCGAGCGGGTCGAGGCCGGCACGCTCACCCTGCACGGCTGGCACTACGTCATCGAAGAGGGTGAAGTACACGTTTTTGACGTGCGCCGTGGCGGCTTTGTGCCCGCCGACAAGGCCGACAACGTCGGCACCGGGCCGTACCTGTTCGAGACCCCGGACGATGGCCTGGACCCCAGCGGCGTGCCGTCGCTGTGACAGAAGTTTGGCCCAGGTCAAAGTCGCTGCGCTCAGATGGGAATAGCTTACGGCAGCGACCGCGAACCGGTCTGCCAGGAGAAAAATATGTTCAAGCGCATCCTCGTCCCGGTTGACGGCTCAGAGCTTTCCGAGCGCGCCATTTCACAAAGCCTGGCCCTGGCCCACCAGATGGGCGCCACGGTGATCGGCTTTGTAGCCGAACCGTTGCCGCCCATTCCCACCGGCCCGCGCAACGAGGCGCTGTTGCGCAACGAGATGCGCCAGCACGCGGCCGAGTGTCTGGCCCATGCGCAAGGCATCCTGAAGGGGTTTGAAGCGGCGGCGGCGGCAGCTGGCGTGCCTTTCGAGGGCTGGCACGATGAAGTGCCGCTGGTCCACAAGGCCATCATCGCGGCGGCCGAGTCGCGCCGCTGCGACATGATCGTGATGGTGACCCATGGACGGGGTGCCTTCGGTGAATTCTTGTTTGGCTCGCAGACCAAGGCGGTGTTGGCCGCCAGCCAGATTCCTTTGCTGGTGCTGCACTGAGCCCCAGGCTGGCCCGCGGTTTCAACCCAACCGGTACAGCGTGCGATCGTCGCGCAGCGGTTGGTCGTCGAAGACGTGCCGCAGCACGCCCTGCCGCATCAATTGGGCGGCCCATTGCACCGCCGTGACCCGAGCCACGTCATGCTGCCGCACGATCCAGTCCACTATCTCGTGCCCGCTGGCGCAGCCGCGGTGCAGCAGCAGCCCTCGGGTTTGGTCGCGCCACCGCGGGCCGTCAGCGCCGCGCAATGCATCGGCCAAGCCCGTCGCACCGTCAGCCGACGCAGCGGTATCGCCCGCAGCCGCCAGGCGGTAGAACAGCTCGCTGTCCTTGAAGTCATGTTCGTCCAGCACATGGCTGATCAGGCCCAGGGCCATCAAGCGCTGGCCCAGGCGCACCGCATGGGCTCGGTCGACCGACTGGTGGCGGACCAGCCAGTCCACCGCTTCACGGCCGACAAAACAGTCGGCATAACTGCGCAAGCCGTGCAACCGGGTGCGCACGTCCAAGCCACCCGACGTGCGCAACCGTTGCCACAGCTGTTGGTCCTGGGCATGGGCCAGCAGCGGATCCACGGGGTTCAGCGGCAGCGACGGCGCGCTGCCCAACGGCGCGGCCGCCGGGTCGGCGGCTTCGGACTTGTGCCACAGCCAACGGGCAAAAGCGTCGATCGGCATCGGCTTGGCGAACAGGTAGCCCTGGGCGCACTGCACACCGTGTCGGCGTAGGTAGTCCCACTGGGCCTGGGTCTCGACACCTTCGGCGATCAAGCGCACATCCAGCTGGCCGGCCAGCGTGATGATGGCGTCCAGCACCGGACGCTTGACGGTTTGCTCGTCGATGGTGCGAACAAAGGCGCGGTCGATCTTGATGCGGTCCACGTGCAACTGCTCCAGCGACGCCAGACTGCTTTGGCCGGTGCCAAAGTCGTCGATGGCGATGCGCCAGCCGGCTTGGTGCAAGGCCTCGAGCGCGCGGCGCGTCGAGGCGTCGACAAACTCGCGTTCGGTCAGCTCCAGCAACACCTGCTTGCGCAGCAGGGTCTCGGCGTTGAAGATCTCGCCCAGCCGCTGCACAAAGCCGGTTTGGCGCAGCTGTTGCGGTGTGATGTTGAACGAAAAATACAGCTCGGGCTGCAGGCGCGCCAACTGCGCCAGGCGCTGCGCGGCACGCACCATCACCAGGTCAGACATGGCCACGATCAGGCCGGTGCGCTCGGCCTCTTCGATGAACTCAAACGGTGCCAGCACCCCGCGCTGCGGGTGATGCCAGCGCATCAGCACCTCACCACCGACGCAGCGGCCACTGGCCAGGTCGACGATGGGCTGCACGTGGGGTTCAAACTGTCGGCGGCGCAGGGCCCGTTCAATTCGGTGGCGCAAGCGGGCGCGGTACACGGCCCGCAACCAGACCCCGGTCGCCACAACGATGCCCAGCAGCAGGGCCGTGCCAGCGGCTGCGGCGGCGCGCCTCCCGCCGTAACGCCACAACGGTGCCGCACCAACTTCCACCTCGACGGCCAAGCCGTGGCGGGGCGACAGCTGCACGCTGCGCAAGGCCGGTTCGGCAGGCGCCAGCGCTGCCGTGCCGGCCTGATGGCCGCTGAGCACCGCCAAGCGCCGCCCGGTGGCAGACAGCAGACTGACTCTCTGCGCCACCGCGCTCGCCCAGGTCGACCTGGACAGTTGCTCGAACACCCGGCCGTCCAGTTCGGCCTGGGTCACCCAGCCGCTGGCTCCAAGCTGGGTCACGACCCACCGGTTGGCTATCTGGCCGGTCGAGTCGAGTACCAGACCCGCTCCAGGCCGCACGTCCAAGTTCAGCGGCGGCACGCGACCGTCGGGCCCACAGGCGAAGTCCGCGCCCGGCAGCCCCTGGCGGAAGCGCCGCACCCGAGGCGACGACAGGCTGGCGTCGAGCAGTTTGGAGACCTGTTCGGGCGTGCAATCGCCGGCGCTGGCGGGCGGGTCGAGAAAGCTGATCTCTCGCTCGATGGCATCCATGCGCTGGTCGACCCCGTTCAAAGTGGCCAGCGCCACATCGCCAACGGCCTGGCTTTGACTCAGCCAGGTTTGCACACCAACGCCCACACCCGCCAGCAGCGCGGCCGTGGCCAGCAACAGGCTCACCCGACTCGGGCTCAGGGACAGGCGCCGAAAACGCAGCGTGCTGCCGCGCAGGGCCGAGCTGGCCGACGGGTCGCGCCAGCGCTGCAGCCACCTTCGCCAGCCACCGCCATCGGGGCCGGCCTCGTCGGCCGCCTGCGTTGGCGAGGAGATGGTGGAGTCCATTCGGCGTTTTCGGCCTGCCGGCTTGAAGCTGAAGGCAAGCCCGACAAATGACCGCTGAGAGGGGCGGGGTCGCAGGCGACAGCCACGGGCCATGACGGGAAGGTTTCGTGAGGACTTTTGCCAGCCCAGACCCAACACTGCGGCTCTGGCACCCTTGCCTGGCCCCTGGAGACGCCCTGTGCACACAACCCTGAAGCGCTGGCTGTTCAGCGCCACATCGCTGGTCTTGATTTTGGGCACAGCGGCCTGCGGTGGTCACGCCAACGGCGAGTCCGCCAGCGCAGCGGCCAGTGCCCTGGACGAAGGGCGCGCCACGGCGCTGGGACGTCGTAAACCACCACCACCACCGCCGCCACCGGCCACCGACACCACGCTGGCGCTGGTCTCGGCCAGCGCGGCGAGCCAGGCCGCCGAAGGCAACCCCTGTGCGGTGTCGGCCGATGGCAGCAAGGTCTTGTTCACCTCGTCGTCGGACGCGTTGGTCGGTTCCGACCCGAGCCCCTTCCGACCCGACATCTACCTGAAAGACCTGAACGGCAACGCGGTGACACGCGTGGTCAACGGCTTCTCGCTGTCTTTGACCTGCCTGGCGATGACACCCGATGCCGCCACCGTGGTCTTCATCGCCCCTGCAACCAATGGTCGCGTGGACGTGCTGGGCAACAGTGGCACCGAGCTGGCCATCCTGGTCAAGAACGTCAGCACGGGCGTGCAAACCCGTGTCACGCCGCTGCTGAGCAGCCTGCCCAACGTCGACGCCTTCCAATTTGCAGGCATTTCCGACGACGGCTCGCGGGTGGCCTTCATTGCCCAGCCCACCCGCACCTGCAGCGGCTACGATTGCACGGCCAACGGCCCGGCTCGCATGCTGCTGCGCGACCTGGCCACGGGGCAGCTGATCAGCCTGGAAAGCCGGGTCCGCTTCACCACGTCGCAAGGTCTGGCCGATGGCAGCGCCTGGCTGGCGCCCAACGGTTTGACACTGGCCTTTTCAAGCCGCGCCGACCATCCGGAAGCGGGGGACAACAACCCCAAGAGCGACGTCTTTGCACTCGACATCGCCACTGGCAACGTTCGCTTGGTCAGCAGCGATGCAGCTGGGAACCCGCTCACCTTCCCGGGCTTCGCGGGCATCGGCCCGGTTTGGGGCGTGCAAGACTTC
>JANMHH010000246.1:0-3419 GCA_031375065.1 Rubrivivax sp.
CACGCTGCAGCTCAACCTGATCCGCAGCCACAGCGTGGGCGTGGGCGAGCCGCTGGCACCGGCGGTGGTGCGGCTGATGCTGGCCATCAAGGCAGCCAGCTTGGCACGGGGGCACAGTGGTGTGCGGCCGGTGGTCATCGATACGCTGCTGGCGGTACACAACGCGGGCCTCATTCCGTATGTGCCGTCTCAAGGGTCGGTGGGCGCCAGCGGCGATCTGGCGCCGCTGTCGCACATGACCTTGGCGCTGATGGGCGAGGGCGATTTTCTGGTGGGTGGCGTGCGTCAGCCCGCGCTGGCGGTGCTGCAAGCCAAGAAGATCACGCCTTTGAAGTTGCAAGCCAAGGAGGGCCTGGCGCTGATCAACGGCACCCAGACCAGCACTGCGCTGGCGCTGCATGCGCTGTTCAGTTTTGAGCCGGTGCTGGAGTCGGCCCTGGTGATTGGCGCGTTGACGGTGGACGCTGCACGTGGCAGCGACGGTCCCTTCGACCCGCGCATCCACGCGCTGCGCGGCCAGCCCGGCCAGATCGACGTCGCCCAGTACTACCGCGCCTTGCTGCAAGGAAGCGCCATTCGTGCCAGCCACATGGACATGCGCCCCCAGGTCGGCGATGCTCGCCGCCCGCCCCCCGAGGGGGATGTCCAGCACTGGCAGAGCCAGATGCAGGACGGCGACGACCGCGTGCAAGACCCCTATTGCCTGCGCTGCCAGCCGCAGGTGGTGGGCGCCTGTCTGGACCAGATGCGGCACGCTGCGCTGGTGCTGCTGCGCGAAGCCAATGCGGTCACCGACAACCCCTTGGTATTCGCTGAAGACGGAGCGATGATTTCCGGCGGCAATTTCCACGCCGAGCCCGTGGCCCTGGCCGCCGACGCCATGGCCTGCGCCATTGCCGAAGTGGGCGCCATCGCCGAGCGCCGCATTGCGATGCTGATCGACAGCGGCGTGTCGCGCCTGCCGCCTTTCCTGACGCCCAACGCTGGCTTGAACAGCGGCTTCATGATCGCGCACGTCACCGCCGCGTCGCTGGCCAGCGAAAACAAAAGCCTGGCCCACCCGGCCAGCGTGGACAGCCTGCCCACCAGCGCCAACCAGGAAGACCACGTCAGCATGGCCACGTTTGCTGCACGGCGGCTGCAGCCCATGATCGCCAACGTGGCGCACATCCTGGGCATTGAACTGCTGGCTGCGGCGCAAGGCATTGACTTCCTGCGCCCGCTGCAAAGCTCACCCCCACTGGAGCAGGTTCACACGCTGTTGCGGGCACAGTGCCCCACGATGATGCAGGACCGCTACCTGGCGCCCGACATTGAAGCCGCCAGCAGCCTGGTTCGCGGTGGCGAGCTGGCCCGCATCTTGCGCACCTTGCCGGCGTTGCCGGCGCTGTGGATACCGGTCTGAGCCGCAGGCACCACGTTTCGACCCCACCCGATCCAACGATCACACCCCAGGAGGAGTTCCCATGAATAAGTCTTTGATTGTTTTGGCCGCAGCCGCACTGGCCTTTTCTGCCCAAGCCCAAGACACCAAGGTGGCCATTGGCATGAGCGGTTGGACCGGCTTTGCGCCGCTGACGCTGGCCAAGGAAGCCGGCCTCTTCAAGGCCCAGGGCCTGGACGTCAGCATCAAGAAGATTCCGCAGAAAGATCGCCACCTGGCCATCGCCAGCGGCGACATCCAGTGCGCCGCCACCACGGTTGAAACCTGGGTGGTCTGGAACGCCAATGGCGTGGCCACCACGCAGATCTTCCAGCTGGACAAGAGCTTTGGTGCCGACGGCATGGTGGTCAAGCCTGGCATCAACAGCATCAAGGATCTCAAAGGCAAGACCGTGGCGGCCAGCGCGCCCGGCACCGCGCCTTACTTCACCTTGGCCTGGATGCTGTCCAAGAACGGCCTGTCGCTGAAAGACGTGAACATCGTCAACCTGGAGCCCCAGGCGGCCGCCAACGCCATGCTCGCCGGCACCGCCAACCTGGACGCGGCCATGACCTATGAGCCCTTCCTGAGCGCCGTGCGCGCCAAGCCCGAGGCCGGCAAGATCATCGCCACTACGCTGGACTACCCGATGATCATGGACACCTTTGGCTGAACGCCGAAGTTCCTGGCCGAAAACCCCAAGGCCGCACAAGGATTGGCCAACGCCTACTTTGCGGCGCTGGACATGATCAAGGCCGAGCCCAAGAAGAGCTTTGAGATCATGGGCGCCGACGTCAAGCAGACCGGCGAAGCCTTCGAGAACAGCCAGAAATTCCTGCGCTGGCAAGACCGCGCCGCCAACCAGAAGTTCTTTGCCGGTGAGCACGCAGCCTTCAGCAAGGAAGCCGCCGATCTGTTGCTGGGCGTGGGCATCATCAAGACGCTGCCTGACATGTCCAAGTTGGCCGACACGCGCTTTATCAAGTGAAGCCGCTGACTGCGGTGGCACCTGGCACGCGGCTCGTGCTGGGTGTGTCCTTCTTCGTCGTCTTCGTGGCGGTCTGGGCCGCCGTCACGTTTGGCGGGTTGGTACCCAAGATCTTCTTGGCCGACCCGCTGCAGATGCTGCGCTCGGGCTGGGTGCTGCTGACGCAGATGGACTTTGCGCACGACATCGGCATGACCATGTGGCGGGTGGTGGGCGGCTTTGTGCTGGCCGCTGCGCTGGCGCTACCGCTGGGCGTGATGATGGGTGCCTACAAGCCCATCGAGGCCTTCTTCGAGCCCTTTGTCAGCTTCGCCCGCTACCTGCCGGCCAGCGCCTTCATCCCGCTGCTGATCCTGTGGGCTGGCATCGGCGAGGCGCAGAAGCTGGCCGTCATCTTCATTGGCAGTTTTTTCCAACTGGTGTTGATGATTGCTGTGACCGTGGACAACACCCGACGTGACCTGGTGGAGGCCGCCTACACCTTGGGCAGCAGCGACAGCAGCCTGGTCAAGCGGGTGTTGATCCCGGGTGCCGCGCCCGAGATCGCCGAGACCCTGCGCATGGTGCTGGGCTGGGCCTGGACCTACGTCATCGTGGCCGAACTCATCGGTGCCAGCAGCGGCATCGGCCACATGATCACCGACAGCCAGGCCTTGCTGGCCACCGACCAGATCATCTTCGGCATCATCGTCATCGGGCTCATTGGCCTGGCCAGTGACCTGTTCTTCAAATGGGTGAACCGCAAGCTGTTCCCCTGGGCGCAACTGGGGCGATGAACAGATGAACCAGCCCATTCTTCAAGTGCGCGGTCTCGAGCGCCGTTTTGACACCACGCTGGCGCTGCAGGCCACCGATCTGGATGTGGCCGAAAACGCCTTCATCACCATCCTGGGCCCCAGCGGCTGCGGCAAGAGCACCTTGCTGCGCATCGTGGCCGGGCTGGACGTGCAGACCGCCGGTGAAGTCACGCTGGAAGGCCGGCGCATCAGCGGCCCCGGCGCCGACCGC
>JANMHH010000247.1:0-2979 GCA_031375065.1 Rubrivivax sp.
CACGCTGCAGCTCAACCTGATCCGCAGCCACAGCGTGGGCGTGGGCGAGCCGCTGGCACCGGCGGTGGTGCGGCTGATGCTGGCCATCAAGGCAGCCAGCTTGGCACGGGGGCACAGTGGTGTGCGGCCGGTGGTCATCGACACGCTGCTGGCGGTGCACAACGCGGGCTTGATTCCTTACGTGCCCTCTCAAGGTTCGGTGGGTGCCAGCGGCGACCTGGCACCTTTGTCGCACATGACCCTGGCGCTGATGGGCGAAGGTGACTTCCTTGTCAACGGCGTGCGCCAGCCGGCTGCTGCCGTGCTGCAGGCCAAGAAGATCACGCCGCTGAAGCTGCAGGCCAAGGAAGGCCTGGCGCTGATCAACGGCACGCAAACCAGCACCGCGCTGGCCTTGCACGCGCTGTTCAGTTTTGAGCCGGTGCTGGAGTCGGCCTTGGTCATTGGCGCGCTGACGGTGGACGCCGCACGCGGCAGCGACGGCCCGTTCGACCCGCGCATCCACATGCTGCGCGGACAGCCCGGCCAGATCGACGTGGCGCAGTACTACCGCGCGCTGCTGCAAGGCAGCGCCATCCGTGCCAGCCACGAAGAAGGCGACGACCGCGTGCAGGACCCTTATTGCCTGCGTTGCCAGCCGCAGGTGGTGGGCGCCTGCCTGGATCAGATGCGGCACGCCGCTTTGGTGTTGCTGCGCGAAGCCAATGCGGTCACCGACAACCCGCTGGTTTTTGCGCCCGAGGCCAACGGCCTCGGATCGGAACCCTACGGAGCGATGATTTCCGGCGGCAACTTCCACGCCGAGCCGGTGGCGCTGGCCGCCGACGCCATGGCCTGCGCGATCGCCGAAGTGGGTGCCATTGCCGAACGCCGCATCGCCATGCTGATCGACAGTGGCGTGTCGCGTCTGCCGCCGTTTTTGACGCCCAACGCGGGCCTGAACAGCGGTTTCATGATCGCGCACGTGACGGCCGCGTCGCTGGCCAGCGAAAACAAGAGCCTGGCCCACCCGGCCAGCGTGGACAGCCTGCCCACCAGCGCCAACCAGGAAGACCACGTCAGCATGGCCACCTTTGCCGCGCGCCGGCTGCAGCCCATGATCGCCAACGTGGCGCACATCCTGGGCATCGAGCTGCTGGCCTCGGCCCAGGGCATCGATTTCCTGCGTCCGCTGCGCAGCTCGCCTGCGCTGGAGCAGGTGCACGCCTTGTTGCGCAAACAGTGCCCCAGCATGATGCAAGACCGCTACCTGGCGCCCGACATCGAGGCTGCCAGCAACCTGGTGCGTGGCGGCGAGCTGGCCCGCATCTTGCGCACACTGCCGGGCCTGCCGGCGTTGTGGATTCCGGTCTGAACGACCAGCGCCCGCGATCACCCTGTCCAGTTACCCCCCGATCACACCCCAAGAGGAGCTCCCATGAAGAAGTCTTTGATTGTTCTGGCCGCAGCCGCACTGGCCTTTTCCGTTCAGGCCCAAGACGCCAAAGTGGCCATCGGCATGAGCGGTTGGACCGGCTTTGCGCCGCTGACGCTGGCCAAGGAAGCCGGCCTGTTCAAGGCCCAGGGCCTGGACGTCAGCATCAAGAAGATTCCCCAGAAAGACCGCCACCTGGCCATCGCCAGCGGCGACATCCAGTGCGCGGCCACTACGGTGGAGACCTGGGTGGTGTGGAACGCCAATGGCGTGGCCACCACGCAGATCTTCCAGCTGGACAAGAGCTTTGGTGCCGACGGCATGGTGGTCCGGCCCGGCATCAACAGCATCAAGGAGCTCAAGGGCAAGACCGTGGCCGCCAGTGCACCCGGCACCGCGCCTTACTTCACCTTGGCCTGGATGTTGGCCAAGAACGGCCTGTCGCTGAAGGACGTGAACATCGTCAACCTGGAGCCGCAGGCGGCCGCCAACGCCATGCTCGCCGGCACCGCCAACCTCGACGCCGGCATGACCTACGAGCCCTTCTTGAGCGCCGTGCGCGCCAAACCCGAGGCGGGCAAGATCATCGCCACCACGCTGGACTACCCGATGATCATGGACACCTTTGGCTGCACGCCCAAGTTCCTGGCCGAAAACCCCAAGGCCGCACAAGGCTTGGCCAACGCCTACTTTGCGGCGCTGGACATGATCAAGGCCGATCCCAAGAAGAGTTTCGAGATCATGGGCGCCGACGTCAAGCAGACAGCCGAAGCGTTCGAGAACAGCCAGAAGTTCCTGCGCTGGCAAGACCGCGCCGCCAATCAGAAGTTCTTTGCCGGTGAGCACGCGGCCTTCAGCAAGGAAGCCGCCGATCTGCTGCTGAGCGTGGGCATCATCAAGACGCTGCCCGACATGAGCAAGCTGGCTGATACGCGCTTCATCAAATGAAGCCACTGACTGCGGTGGCACCCGGCACGCGGCTCGTGCTGGGTGTGTCGTTCTTCGTCGTCTTCGTGGCGGTGTGGGCCGCAGTCACCTTTGGTGGCCTGGTACCCAAGATCTTCTTGGCCGACCCACTGCAGATGCTGCGCTCGGGCTGGGTGTTGCTGACGCAGATGGACTTTGCGCACGACATCGGCATGACCATGTGGCGTGTGGTGGGCGGCTTTGTGCTGGCGGCGGCGCTGGCGCTGCCGCTGGGCGTGATGATGGGCGCCTACAAGCCCATCGAGGCCTTCTTCGAGCCCTTCGTCAGCTTTGCCCGCTACCTGCCGGCCAGCGCCTTCATCCCGCTGCTGATCCTGTGGGCCGGCATCGGCGAGGCGCAAAAGCTGGCCGTCATCTTCATTGGCAGTTTTTTCCAACTGGTGCTGATGATCGCGGTGACGGTGGGCAACACCCGTCGCGACCTGGTGGAGGCGGCATACACGCTGGGCAGCAGCGACAGCAGCCTGGTCAAGCGGGTGTTGATCCCCGGTGCCGCGCCCGAGATCGCCGAGACCCTGCGCATGGTGCTGGGCTGGGCCTGGACCTATGTCATCGTGGCCGAACTGATCGGCGCCAGC
>JANMHH010000290.1:0-3091 GCA_031375065.1 Rubrivivax sp.
ACCTCGCCAGCGGCCACGTCAAAGCTGATGTCGTGCAGCACCACCCGGTCGCCGTGCGCCACCGTCAGTGCCTGCACCTGCAGCATCGGCATGGGCATGGGCATGGGCATCGCGAGGGCCATCAAAAGCCCAAGGCCTGCAAGGCCACGGTGGTGCCGCAGGCCGCAGCAATGATCCACACCAAACCCTTGACCACCGCGGCAGTGGTGGCCAGCCCGACCGCCTGCGCGTCGCGCCCGGCGTGCAGGCCTTCGCGGCAACCGGCCAGCGACAACAGCGCCGCATAAAGCGTGCACTTGAAAACGCCGATCCACAGGTGTGTCCAGGTCAGCGCCAACAGGCTGCGGTGCAGGTACTCGGCCGCTGGCACACCGTAGACCAGCGTGGCCGGCACCAGGCCCGCCAACACCCCCACCACGCTGGCGAAGGCCATGATCAGCGGGGCCACCAGCACCAGCGCCAGCAGGCGCGGCAAGACCAGGTGGTCGATCGGGTTGACGCCCAGGACGCGCAAGGCGTCGATCTCCTCGCCGGCCTGCATGGTGGCCAGCTGCGCGGCAAACGAGGCCCCGACGCGGCCGGCCAAGATCATGCCGGTCATCAAGCCGGCCAGCTCGCGCACCATGCCCACGGTGACGATGTCGGCAATGAAGGTCGGCGCGCCCATCTTGTCGAGCTGCGCACCGCCCATGTAGGCCAGCATCAGGCCGACCAGAAAACAGGTCAGCGCGACGATCGGCAACGACAAAGGCCCGGTCTGGTCGATCTGGCGCAGCAGGTCGCCCCAGCGCATGCCGCTCTTGCCGCGCAACAGGCGGGCGGTGGCCAACAAAACCTCGCCGATGAAACTGGCCGTGATCAGGGCTTCGCGGGCGTTGGCCTGCACCCGCTCACCCAAGCGCCCCAGCGCGGAATCCGTCGCCGCTTCAACAGCCGCCACCGCCGGGGTGTGGCCGGGTTTGGCGCGCAGCGCAGGGTCGGGCGTGGCGGGGTTGCTCATGCTGGCGCGCACTGTACTGTGCAATGAGGCTACGATGAACGTAAGAAAAGTCGCCGCGTGGCCGACCGTTGAACGCGTCCAAAACACACTGTCGCACAGCCCCCATGAAACTTTCATCGCCCGCATCCCTGGCAGCCCAGGTCAAGACCCAGCTTTCAAGCGCCGGGGAGTCCCGGCATGAACGGCGCCAGACGTTGTTGTCCTGGGGCGCCCTGGCACTGGGCGCGGTGGTGGCGCGCCCAGCGGCCGCACAGACCTTCGACCACAGCCATGCGGCCTGGACCACCCTGCTGAAAAGACATGTGCTGCTGCTGGGCGGCGGCAAGGCGTCGCAGGCGCGTTATGCCGGTTTTGCCAGCGACAGCGGCGCGCTGAAGGCCTACACCGACAGCCTGAGCGCGGTCAGCAGCAGCGTTTTCAACACCTTCAGCAAACCGCAGCAGATGGCCTTCCTGATCAACGCCTACAACGCCTTCACGGTGGCGCTGATCCTGACCCGCTATCCCAAGCTGGCGTCGATCCGCGACCTGGGCAGCCTGCTCAGCAACCCCTGGAAGCCCAAATTCATCGCGCTGCTGGGCACCGAGATGTCGCTCGACAACATCGAGCACGACACGCTGCGCGCCAAGGGGCGTTATGACGACCCGCGCATCCACTTTGCCGTCAATTGCGCCAGCATCGGCTGCCCGATGCTGCGCGAGGAAGCGTTTGTGGGTGAGCGGCTGGAAGCCCAGCTGGACGAACAAGCGCTGCGCTTCATGAGCGACCGCAGCCGCAACCGCTTTGCCGACGGCAAGCTGCAGCTGAGCAAGATCTTCGACTGGTATGGCGACGACTTCAAGCAGGGGTACAAGGGCATCACGTCCTTGGGCGCCTTTGCCGCGCGCTACGCCAACGCACTGGCCGACGCGCCGGCCGATCGCGAACGCATCAAGGCGCAGGGCCTGGAGATCGGTTTTCTGGACTACGACTGGAAGCTCAACGACGCGCGGTGAGCGCCGCGGCAGACGACGCCAAGCCACAGAGTCAACGCTGGCCCCTTTGCTTGCGCACCACGCCCGCCAGCCCCAGCCCGCCCAACAGCAGCAGCGCCAACGACGAAGGCTCGGGCACGGGGGTCAGGACAAAGTCGAAGGTGTAGTTAGCAACCACGCCGGTCTGCTGGACCCAGAAGGTGTAGCTGCCTGCCGCCAGTGCCCCTGAAAAGCCCTGGGCCGCTGGACTGAAGCTGCCACTGGCCGCCAGGTTGTCCAGGATCTCGGTACCCGCTGTGACGTTGCCAAACAGCGTGTAGGCGAGCAGGTTGCCGGCGTTGGTGCCGGTGGGCGGCTCGGTCAGCGTGGTGCCCCGCTGATTGCCAAAAAACGACAGGTCATCGGCCGAAACGTAGGTGTGGTGAAAGATCGAACTGAGCAACAAGCCGGTCGGCACATCGAAGGTGAAGTAATCGCGGTCGCCCGCGGCCGCCGACATCGACAGCGAGTTGACACCGGCCACCGCGCTCAAGGCCGTGGGTGCCAGGCGGTTGCCCGACAGGTCGCCGTTCAACGCTTCATCAAAGGTGAAAGCCTGGGCACTGCCCGAGGCCAAGAGGGCCAACAGCGCGGTCCGCGCGAGCTTGATGGGCATGAACAGTTCCTCCCAGAAATGTTTTGAACAAGGGCAACAACGGCCTGTGCAGCACCGCTGAGCGACGCCGCGAGGCTAGCCGCACGCGCTGCGCGGCGCAAGCCCCAGCCGCGCGCAGAGCGGGCTGTCGCTCACCAGCTGTCGATGAAGCGGCTGCGGCACTCGCGCAGCGGTGCCGAGGCCAATGCCAAGACCACCCGTTGACGGGTCGACGCCGGGTCGATCACCGCGTCGATCTCCAACGTGGCCGCCATGTTCAAAGCGCCACCGGCCTCCATCTGCGCGTCCAACAAACGCTTGAACAGGGCTTCTCGCTCCGGTCCCGCGGCCACCGCCTCCAGCTCCTTGCGAAAACCCAGGCGCACCGCGCCTTCCAGCCCCATGCCACCAAATTCGCCGGTCGGCCAGGCCAGCGTGGCGTCGGGTGCGTGGAAGCCACCTGCGGCCATCGCCATCGCGCCC
>JANMHH010000335.1:0-5499 GCA_031375065.1 Rubrivivax sp.
GCTCAGGCCGGCCAGTTGCGTGGTGCCGAAGGCGGCGAAGTCGGCCGTGCCAAAGGCGTTGAGTTGTGCGGTGCTGAAGGCGGCCAGTGCCGCCGAGTCCAGCGCGGCCAGTTGCGCGGTGTCCAGGCCCTGCAACTGCGACGTGCGCAGGGCTGCAATCTGGGCCGTGGTCAGGGCATTGAGTTCGGTGCTGCCCAAAGCGGCGGTGGCGGCGCTGCTGAGCGCGGCCAATTGGCTGGTGCTCAGGCTGGCCAGTTGGCTGCTGCTCAGGCCCTGCAGCTGGCTCGAGCCCAAGGCGGCCACCTGGGCGCTGCCCAGCGCCGCCAGTTGGTTGGTGCTGAAAACAGCCAGGTCGGCGGTCTCCAGGCTGCGCACCTGGGACGTGCCCAGGGCCGACACCTGGCTGGTGGTCAGAGCAGCCACCTGGTCGGTTTCGAGCGCGGCCACTTGGGCGCTGCTCAGCTGACGCAGCTGTGCCGTGCTGAGTGCGCGCACGTCACCGCTGTCCAGGCCACCGATGGCCCGCGTGGCGATGGCGCTGAGCTGGCTGGTGCTGAAGGCCGAAACCTGGCTGCTGCTCAGGGCCTGCAAGGCCGCGCTTTCCAGCGCCGCAATGCCGACGCTGGACAGGGCCCGGATCTGCTGCGTCGACAGGGCCGCCATATCGGCTGTTTGCAAGGCTGAAGTCTGGGTCGAGCCCAGGCTGCCGACTTGTGCGGTGGACAAGGCGGCCACCTGTTGGGCCGTCAAACCTTGCACCTGCCCGGCGCTGAGCGAGGCCACTTGGGCGTTGCTCAAGGCGGCCAAGCCGCTGGTGCCCAGGGCCGCCATGTCGCTCGAGCCAATGCCTTGGAAGTCGGCGGTGGTGATGGCGCGCAGCTGCGCGGTGGTCAGCGCCGCGATCTGGCCTGAACTCAAGGCGTTGAAATCGGCCGATGAAAGCGCTCCGATCTGCGCCGTGCTCAGCGCGCGCAACTGGCTGGTGCCGAGTGCCGCCACTTGGCTTTCTTGCAGCGCCGCCACCTGGGCCGTGGCCATGGCCGCCACCTGGCTTTGGTTCAGCGCACTGATCGCGTTGGTGCTGAGCATCGCGATGTCGGCCGTTTCCATGGCCCTGACCTGGGCCGTGGTCAGCGCACCGATCTGCACCGAGGTCAGCGCGCCGAACTGCAAGGTGGTCAGCGAGCGAATCGCTGCCGTGGACAGCGACTGGGCCTGGGTGGCGGTGAGCGCCGCGATGTCGCGTGACTCAAAGGCCTGGATCTGGCTGGTGCTGAGTGAGTTCAGCGCCGAGGTGCGGATGGCCGAGACCTGGTCCACCGTGAGCGCAGCAATCTGGCTGGTGCTGAAAGCGCGCCAGTCCGAAGTGGCCAGGGCAGCCAGCTGCGCGGTGGTCAGCGCTGCAATTTGCGCGGTGGAAAAGCTCTCGACGATGGAAGCCATATCTCTGTCCTTTTGCGCTCGGGGGTTTTAGGGACGGCCACCCACGTGGCCGAGCCTCTTCCGAGTGCTGTCGATCGGATATCGGTGGCACAGCGATACAACTTGAGAGGACCTGAGGTCTGGCGGCCAAATACCGGCCTGTTCGGTGCAGGCCAAGCGCTGCAGGCCTGGCTTGAGGCGGGGTTCGTGAACTAGTGCCGCTGGCGCTGCGGTCTGAGTGCCCCATCGGACAGGCCAAGAAAAACGCCGCCGGGCAGAGCCACGGCGGCGTTGGAGGCGGGAAGGGCGTGGGGTGGCTTACTTGCCGGCCGGCACCTTGCCGTCCACACCCTTGATGTAGAAGTTGACGCCGCCCAGGAACTTGTCGTCGGCGACCGCGTCCTTGGCCAACACCTCTTTGCCGTCCTGGCCGACGATGGGCCCCTTCCAGATGACAAAGCTGCCGTCCTTCAGGCCGGCCTTGATCTTGTCGATCTGGGCCTTGGTGTCGGCCGGTACCTTGTCGCTGATGGAAACCACGTCGATCGCGCCTTCCTTGACACCCCACCACACGGCGGAGCCGCCGGTCCACTTGCCATCCAGCGCGTCACGCGTGGCCTTCAGGTAGTACGGGGCCCAGTTGATGATGGCGCTGGCCAGGTGAGCCTCGGGCGCATAGGCCGTCATGTCGCTGTCCCAGCCGAAGGCCAGCTTCTTGTTCTTGGCGGCGGTTTGCAGCACGGCCGACGAGTCGGTGTTCTGGAACAGCACGTCAGCGCCCTGGTTGATCAGGCTTTGTGCGGCTTCGGTTTCCTTGGGCGGGTTGAACCACTCGTTGACCCAGACCACCTTGGTCTTGATCTTCGGGTTGACGCTCTGCGCGCCCATCGTGAAGCTGTTGATGTTGCGGATGACTTCAGGAATGGGGATCGAGCCCACCACGCCCAGCGTGTTGCTCTTGGTCATCTTGCCGGCGATCACGCCCGCCATGTAGGCGCCTTCATAGGTGCGGCTGTCGTAGGTGCGCATGTTGTCGGCTTGTTTGTAGCCGGTGGCATGCTCAAACATCACGCCCTTGCTGTCGGCGGCGGTCTTGAGCATGGGCTCCATGTAGCCGAAGGTGGTGCCGAAGATCAGCTTGTTGCCTTGGCCCACCATGTCGCGGAAGACGCGTTCGGCGTCGGCCGCTTCGGGCACTTTTTCGACGAAGCTGGTGACCACCTTGTCGCCAAACTCTTTTTCAATCGCCTTGCGGCCGTTGTCGTGCGCAAAGGTCCAGCCGCCATCGCCCACCGGGCCGACGTAGGCAAAAGCGATCTTCAGCGGCTCGGGCTTGGGCGCGGGGGCTGATGCAGCAGCTGGTGCGGCAGCAACAGGCTTGGCTTCTTCTTTTTTGCCGCAGCCCACCAGGGCGGCGGTGGCGGCCACGGCCGACAGGGCGGCCAGCCTGAACAGGGAACGCTTGGATAACAGTGTCATGGGGGATCTCTCCTCGTTTGTGGGATCAACGGAACGCGAAATTATGGCGCTGTGAGGCCGGGTGAAAAATGGCCTTCAGCTGCCGGGGAAA
The DNA here is from genome assembly GCA_031375065.1 of Rubrivivax sp. Taxonomy (GTDB): domain Bacteria; phylum Pseudomonadota; class Gammaproteobacteria; order Burkholderiales; family Burkholderiaceae_C; genus Rubrivivax. The sequence goes on from JANMHH010000335.1 coordinate 2,993, forward strand.
AAGGGTTTGCCCAGCGACGCCGGCATGTTGGCCTGGATCCAGGCCGCGTTGCGGCTGATCAACACCAGCACCACGATCGTGGCCACGTAGGGCAGCATGCTCAAGAACTGGCTGGGTATGTCGACGCCTTGGCCTTGCAGGTGAAACTGCAACATGGTGACGCCGCCAAACAGATAGGCACCCAACAGGATGCGCGCCGGGCGCCAGGTGGCAAAGGTGGTCAGCGCCAGCGCAATCCAGCCTTTGCCGGCCACCATGCCTTCCACCCACAGCGGCGTGTAGACCACCGACAGGTAAGCCCCGGCCACGCCGCACAGCGCCCCACCCACCATCACGGCGGCCATGCGGATGCGGCGCACCGGATAGCCCAGTGCGTGCGCCGATTCGGGTGATTCGCCAACGGCGCGCAGCACCAGTCCCGCACGGCTGCGATACAGAAACCAGGCCACCGCAGCCACGAGGATCATCGCGATGTAGACCATCGGGTGCTGGCGAAACAGCGCCGGGCCGATGAAGGGCACATCGGCCAACAGCGGCACGCTGAACTGGTCACGTTCACCCAACTTGCCCTGCACAAAGTTGATGCCCACAAAGGCCGAGAACCCGGCGCCAAAGAGGCTGAGCGCCAAGCCGCTGGCCACCTGGTTGGTGTTGAGCCAGATCACCAGCACACCAAATGCGGCGGCCATCAAAGCGCCGGCCACGGCGCCTGCACAGAAGGCCAGCCAGTCGCTGCCGGTCAGCAAGGCGGTGGCAAAACCGGCAATGGCCGCCACCAGCATCATCCCTTCAGCACCCAGGTTGATGACACCAGCGCGTTCGTTGATCAGCAGGCCGATGCCGGCCAGCGCCAGCACGGTGCCGGCGTTGAGGGTGGCGGCGATGAGCAGAGCGAAGCCTTCCATGTCAGTGGGCTCCTTGGGGTTCGAACTGGCGTTGCAGTGGGTTTGAGCGCGGTTGGGTGAGCGCGACACCAGCATCAAGGCCGGACTGCTGCACCTTGTTGTTTGAATTGCGCGGCAGCGCGGACTGGCGCGTGTCGCGGCGGGCGGTGCCCGGCAGCGGCGCAGGCTGCGTCGGTCGGTGCTGCGCACCGACTGCGCTGCGATGCTCGGCAAGCGGTCGCGTCGCGGAACTCGCTACGCGCCCTGCGGGCGCTGCGCTCAAACAGCCGCGCCGAGTCAGTTTACAAAGCGCGCTGCGCGCGCCGACCGCATGCCTGCGCTTCTCGCCGACGCAGACAGCGCCACTGCCGGGCACCGCCCGCCGCTCAGCCAACAGCAGTGGCGGTTCGATGAAAAAACGCTGGGAGCCCTTCGGCCCAAAGGTCGCGCGAGAACTTCCGGCTGTTTGAGAGCCCTTGATGCTGAAAGCCAAGGACCTCTCACGACGGTGAGGCTCTTGACTTTCTCCAGCCTCGACCGCCATACCTGTTGGAGCAAAGGCGCGGCCGGGCATGCTGTGGCGCGCCTCTGCGGCGCCGAGAAGCGCAGGGTTCAGGGCCGGCGCGCTTGCGCGCATCGTCAACTGACTTGCGGCATCTGTTTGAGCGAAGAGAGCGCAGCGAACGCAGCGAGTTATGCCGCTGGGCCCTGAACCCGAGCATCGCAGGGGAGTCGGAGCGCAGCGCAGACCGCCGCAGCGAAGCGCCACAGCAAGCCCGGCCGCGCCTTTGCTGCGCGACTGCTCGAGCACGAACCGCCGCAAGGATTCGACCGAAGTGAGTTCCATGTTCAAGCCCCCTTGACCACAGAACCACCACCAGCACCAGCGGCACCTGAACCACCGCCCGACCGCACCCATCGCACCCGGTAGTGAATCAGCGTATCCGCCGCCAACAGCGTGAACAGCAGCAAGCCCTGGAACACCCCCGTCAGCGACTTCGGCAGCCCCATCCGAGACTGCGCCAACTCACCCCCGATGTAGAACATGCTCATCAGGATGCCCGAGAAGATGATGCCCACCGGATGCAGCCGCCCCACATAGGCCACGATGATGGCCGCGAAGCCATAGCCCGCCGGCACATGCGGCGACAGTTGACCCAGCGGACCTGCAGCTTCCAGTCCGCCAGCCAAACCGGCCATGCCGCCGCTGATCAGCAGGGCTGTCCACAAGGCACTGCGCGAAGAAAAACCGGCATAACGTGCGGCGGCCGGCGCCAGCCCACCCACCTGCAAGGCAAAGCCGCGGTAGGTGCGAAACAAGAACATCCAGAACACCGCCACCGCGACGGCCGCGATGATCACGCCGATGTGGGCGCGCAGGTTGGGAATGAGCCGGGGGATACGCGTGTCGGCCAGGAAGGTGATGGTCTGCGGGAAGTTGTAGCCCTTGGGGTCTTTCCAAGGGCCGTAGACCAGGTAGCTCAGCACCATCTCGGCCACGTAGACCAGCATCAGGCTGACCAGAATTTCGTTGGCGTTGGCGCGGTCGCGCAGCAGCGCCACGATGGCGGCCCACAGCATGCCGCCCAACACGCCGGCCAGCAGGATGAAGAAGACGATGCC
>JANMHH010000349.1:0-6657 GCA_031375065.1 Rubrivivax sp.
CCAATTGGCCCCCCATTCGCCCCGTTCTCCGGCGATCGCCCGGGGGCTGTCGATTCCAGACTTGCGCCATCGTGCCGAGTCCCTCCGTTCTCACGCCTGCTGTTGCCGCGCCCGCCGCGGCGCCGTCGCTCCCCCTGGTCAAGGTGGACGGCCTTCTGGTGCTTCAAAAAAGCGACCTGAGCTGGCTGCTGCAACAACCCGAGCTGGCGGCCTCGCACCGGCTGCTGTTTGTCGATCCGGGCCTGCTCGACGAAGCCGCGGTTCGCGGCTTGCAGCGCTGCGAGTTTCGGCGTTTGCCGCAGGACCCCGACTTTCAGGCCCGGGCCGCCAGTGAAGCCATGGCGCTGGCCACCTTGCTGGACCTGCGCCTGACCCATGAACGCCTGGCGTTGTGGCGCGGCCCTGGCCCGGCGCCCAGTTTGCACGGCTGGGACGTCGGCCTGTTTTTCCTGGCGCTGCAGCGCGCCCTGGTGGCCCGCCAGCTGGGCCGCTTGATCGAACAGACCTTCCCCGAGCGTCGTATCGGCTTGCTGCGCCCGGCCGTGGTGCAGCAGATGTACTTCGACTCCTTCCTGACCACCGACCTGGTGGCGCAGGACCCCAGCCGTTTTGCGGTGCTGGACAGTTACGAGCAGGCCCGTTGGCACCGCAGCGACGCCTACGACCATGTGCTGCATGGGCCGGACCTTCGGCAGGCCATGGCGGGCGGCCGCGTCAGCGCCGTCACGCACGTGCCGACCTGCTTTTATGACCGCGCCTGGCTGGCCGCCGAGGTTTCGCGCAGCCACCCCTTCACGCTGGACCTGCCAAGCCCTTTCTGGGACGTGCCCTTGCACCGCGGTGCGGCCGTGCTGGTGCCGTTGGCGGCCACCGGCCCCGACCTGATCGCCTTGAGCTACCGCGAACGCGCGCTGCCGGTGCTGCAAGACACCCTGGGTCACCTGTTGCCACAACCGCTGGCCCGCGCCGAACAGTTGGCGGCCTGGGCCCAGCGTTGCCACTGGCAGATGGTGAACTTTCGGGCCTTGAGCCACGGCCTGGCCGGTTTTCGGCCGGCCATGCTGCTGAGTGACCAGGACGCCGGTCTCAACGGCCCGCTGTTTTCGGTGGCCGACGTTCTGGGCGCGCACATCACGGTGGCGCCGCACTCCGGCCATCCCAGCATGCTGCTGCCACATGCCCGCCGCGTCACCGCCGTCGAGCGTGCCGGTTATGGCTGCCAGGCGCGCACCGTGCTGGGTCAGAACGTGACCATGCGCTCGCTGCGCTACCCGCACCGCGTGGGCCGCCGCGAACACGGCCCGGTGCAAACCGTGTGCCTGCTGCTCAACAGCATGCAGACCGAGGGACTGAGCTATGTCGACGCCCATGCGCTGGCGGCCTTTCACAAGGCACTGCAGGCCTTGTGCGAAGGTGCCGGCGTGGAGTTGATCCTGCGCCCCAAACCGGGCGCGCCTGCGCTGAGCGTGCTGGCCAGCGCCTTGGGCCTGCCACCTGCACGGTTGGTGCAGCACGTCACGCAACCCCTGGAACAACTGGCCGAACGTTGCCAGCTGTGCATCGCCTATGGCGAACCCACCACCGGCGTGGCGCCGTTCCTGGACGCTGGCAGCCTGGTGCTGCAGGTCAACGAACAGCGCTGGCCCACCGACTACACGGTCTGCATGCCGCTGGTGCAGGACGGTGTGATCGCGCTGATGGACCACGCCAGCGCGCTGCAGCAGGTGCGCCAGCTGCTGGGCGACGCAGAGCGCTTCAGCGCCGAGCGACGGCTGCAGAACCAAGCCTTTGACCAGCGCTGCAGCGCCGCGCACGACCATCTTTTTCCTGATGTCGGCACTGAAGCCGACCCTGAAGTCGACCCGATGTCCCTGGAGCCCCTCTCATGCTGAACAACAAGTCCGTCCTCGTCACCGGTGGCACCGGCTCTTTTGGCAAGGCCTTTGTGCGCACCGTCTTGCAGCGCTACCCGGCGGTCAAGCGGCTGGTGATCTTTTCAAGGGACGAGCTCAAGCAGTTTGAAATGGCCCAGGAGTTTTCGCCACGCGAATTTCCGCAGCTGCGTTTTTTCATTGGCGACGTGCGCGACGCCAGCCGCCTGAAGCGCGCCATGGAAGGTGTCGACGTGGTGGTCCACGCCGCGGCGCTCAAGCAGGTGCCGGCCGCCGAATACAACCCGTTCGAGTGCATCAAGACCAATGTGCTGGGCGCGCAGAACGTCATCGAGGCCTGCCTGGACAGCCAGGTCCAGCGCGTGGTGGCCCTGTCCACCGACAAGGCCGCGGCACCGATCAACCTGTATGGCGCCACCAAGCTGTGCAGCGACAAGCTGTTCGTGGCCGCTAACAACATCAAGGGTTCACGTGACCTGCGGTTTTCAGTGGTGCGCTATGGCAACGTGATGGGCAGCCGCGGTTCGGTGATCCCGTTTTTTGTCGAGCGCCGCGCCAGCGGTGAACTGCCCATCACCGACCCCCAGATGACGCGCTTCAACATCAGCTTGCAGGACGGTGTGGAGATGGTGCTGTGGAGCATCGAAAACGCCTGGGGCGGCGAGATCCTGGTGCCCAAGATCCCCAGCTACCGCATCACCGACGTGGCCGAGGCCGTGGCCCCGGCGGCTGCCAAGCGCGTGGTCGGCATCCGCCCCGGCGAAAAGCTGCACGAGGAAATGATCACCGCCAGCGACAGCCCCAACACGGTGGACCTGGGCGGCTACTTTGCGATCCTGCCCAGCGGCGGCGAATACACCGTGGACGACTACTGCGAACGCATGCAGGGCCGCCGCGTGACGCCCGGCTTCTGTTACGACAGTGGCAGCAACAGCGACTTCCTGAGCGTGCCGCAGCTGCGCGCGCTGATTGAAAAGCACGTCGATCAGCCCCAGGTCGCGCACCACTGAGCAGCACCATGACAGGCACGGTGGTGGTGCTGGGGGCCAGCGGCCTGCTGGGGCAGGCGCTGATGCGTCAGCTGGCGTTGCGCGGCCGCGCGGCGGTGGGCTTGTCGCGCTGCAGTGGCGTCGACCTGGCGTCGCTGACGTCGCCGCAGGCCTTGGCGCGTGTGATGGAACCGTTGGCGCCGCAGCTTCTGATCAACGCCGCGGCCATCACCGACCTGCAACGCTGCGAAGACCAGCCTGAATTGGCCTGCGCCTTGCACGCCCGGCTGGCGGGCCTGCTGGCGGCCTGGTCGCGCGACACCGGGGTGCCCTGGGTTCAGGTGTCAACCGACCACTACTTCGTCGACACCCAGAACCGCTTGCACGACGAGACCGCGCCGGTGCTGCTGCTCAACCACTACGCGCGCAGCAAACACGCGGGCGAACAACTGGCGCTGAGCAGCCCGTTGGCGCTGGTGGCGCGCACCAACATCGTCGGTCAACGCGGCTGGCCGGGCCAGCCCAGCTTTGCCGAGTGGGTGGTGACAGCGCTGCAGGCCGAGAAAGCCATCGCGGCCTACACCGACACGTGGTCGTCGAGCATGGAGGCCTCGCAGTGCGCGCTGGCCCTGTTGGACTTGTGCGACCTGGGCGTGACCGGTCTGCTCAACGTGGCCGCCCGCCAATCGTGCAGCAAACTGGACTTCATCCGGTCGCTGGCGCAGGCCCTGGGCCTGAGCAGCCAACATGCCCAGCCGCAGCCGCGCCCAAGTGGCGGTTTGCCACGTGCCAACGCGCTGGGGCTGGACGTGCGCCGGGCCGAGGCGTTGTTGGGCCGCCCTTTGCCCACCACCGAAGAAGTGGCCGCCACCTTGGCCATCGTTTTCAAGGAGTCTGAACATGTCCCCGCTTGAGCCTTTGCGCATCGGTCAACGCGTGCTGGCGCTGGACCAGCCCAGCTACTTCATTGCCGACATCGCCGCCAACCACGACGGCGAGCTGCAGCGTGCCAAGGCACTGATCTGGCAGGCCGCCCGCGCCGGTGCCGACTGCGCCAAGTTCCAGCACTTCAAAGCCGACAAGATCGTCAGCGACCGCGGCTTTCGCGCGCTGGGCGCTCAGCAAAGCCACCAGGCCGCCTGGAAAAAGCCGGTCTTCGACATTTACCGTCAGCACGAACTCAACCGTGAATGGAGCGCTGAACTGGCCGCCACCGCGCGCGAGGCCGGCATCGACTTCATGACCACCCCTTATGACGACGAAGCGGTGGACAGCCTGAACGCCCTGGTGCCGGCGTGGAAGATCGGCTCAGGGGACGTCACCTTTGTCAGCTTTGTCGAACGCGTGGCGCGCACCGGCAAACCCATCCTGGTGGCCACCGGGGCCAGCACGCAAGCCGATGTGGACCGGGTCGTCAAGGCGGTGCTGGCCGTCAACCGCAAGTTGGTGCTGATGCAATGCAACACCAACTACACGGGCTCGCTGGAGAACTTCCGCTTCATCAACCTGAACGTGTTGCGCACCTACGCCGCGCGTTACCCGGGCTTGCTGCTGGGTTTGAGCGACCACTCACCCGGCCACGCCACGGTGCTGGGGGCCATTGCCCTGGGAGCCCGCGTGGTGGAAAAACACTTCACCGACGACACCCACCGCGCCGGCCCCGACCACGGCTTTGCTATGGACCCTCAAACCTGGCGCGAGATGATCGACCGCAGCCGCGAGCTGCAGGCCGCGCTGGGCGACGGTGTCAAGCGGGTCGAAGACAACGAAGCGCAAACCGCGGTCTTGCAGCAACGCTGCCTGCGCGCCACGCGCGACCTGCCGGCAGGCCATGTGCTGACCGCCGCCGATCTGGAGGCCCTGCGCCCCGCGCCGCTGGGCAGTGCCAGGCCTTACGAGCTGCCGCAGGTGCTGGGCCGAAAGCTCAGCGTGCCCCTGGTGGCCGGCGACGCGCTGGCCAGCGCCACGCTGGCCGTGCGTGCGCCCGTTCTTTCGGCCGCCGAAGCCCTGCTGCCGTGATACAGGGCCAGCTGACGGCGCTGCGCGCCATCGAAGAAGCCGACCTGCCGCAGCTGCTGGCCTGGCGCAACCAACCTGAGCTGCGGCGCTACTTTCGCGAGTACCGCGAGCTCAACAGCACGCAGCAGCGCCAGTGGTTCGACGCCAAGGTCAATGGCGACCCCGGCACCCGCATGTTCGCCATCACCGCACAGGGCAGTGGGCGCCTGCTCGGTGCCTGCGGCCTGTGCTACATCGACTGGGTCAACCGCACGGCCGATCTTTCCATCTACCTGGGCGCCGACGGCTTGTACATCGACTCGCAACTGGCACCTGACGCTGCCATCACGATGACGCGTTATGCCTTTGACGAGCTGGGCCTGAACCGCCTGTGGAGCGAGATCTACGCCTTTGACACGGTCAAGGCCGAATTCTTCCAGCAACTGGGATTTGCGCTCGACGGCCGCCACCGAAAAACCCATTGGGCTGAAGGCGCCTGGCACGACTCGCTGTACTTCAGCCTGCTGGCGTCCGACAGGCAACCCGTTTACCCATCGCAGCCCCTGCGGAGCCTTGAGCCATGAACATCGCCGTCATCCCCGCCCGTGGCGGCAGCAAGCGCATCCCGCGCAAGAACATCCTGCCCTTTGGCGGCAAGCCCATGCTGGCCTACGCCATTGCCGCGGCGCGCGAGTCGGGCCTGTTTGAACACGTGGTGGTCAGCACCGACGACGACGAGATCGCCCGCGTGGCGGTGCAGCACGGTGCCACGGTGCCGTTCAGGCGGCCGCTGCACCTGGCCGATGACCAGACCGTGACCGTGCCCGTCATCGGCCACGCCGCGCAATGGTTTGTCGAGCAGGGCCAGGCGCCAGCTGCGGTGTGCTGCATCTACCCCTGCGTGCCCTTGCTGCGAGCCCAGGACCTGCGTGGTGCGTTCGAGCTGTTTGAGCAACGCCAGGCCGATTACGTCTACCCGGTGGTGGCCTTCCACAGCTCACCCTGGCGCGCGATGCGCAAGCCCGAGCAGGGGCCGATGGCCTTTGTCTACCCCGAGCACGAGCTGACACGCACGCAAGACCTGCCCAAGTGCTACTTCGACGCCGGCCAGTTTTACTGGGGCCGCACCGCCGCCTGGACGTCGGGCCTGCGCATGCACAGCAACGGGCATGGCTACGAGATGGAAAGCCACCGCGTGGTCGACATCGACACGCTGGACGATTGGCGCCGTGCGGAGTTGATGGCGCTGGCGATGTAGAAGGTTCTGAGAGAAGCCTCGTTCTATTGGTTCGGAGGGTTTGTCTGCTCTCTGGCAGGGCGAAGGTGGGTGGTCGGCCATCTTCGGATAAAGCGGCGCTCGGGGAGTTGGCGCGTCGCCGCAGGCGGTGCCCGGCGGGGGTGCAGGCTGTGGCGGCCGGCGCTGCGCACCGGCTGCCTTGCGCTGCTCGCCAGCAGGGCGTGCTGCAAAACTCGCTGCGTTCGCTTCGCTCACTGCGCTCAAACAGGCTGCAGCAGAAGTGTTGACGAAGCGCGCTGCGCGCGCCGCCCTGCCGCCTGCGCTGCTCAGCGCCACAGACAGCGCCCCCACCGGGCACCGCCTGCCGCTCAAACTTCCGAGGTGGCGTTCCATCCTGCGCAACTGCCGTTGCTGCAAAGGGCTGTCTGGCCGGGGTGCGGCGTGCGTGTGAAGCGCCGAGGAACGCAGGGTTCAGGGCCCGCGCGCGCAGCGCGCCTCGTCAACACTTTTGGCGCAGGCTGTTTGAGCGAAGTGAGCGAAG
>JANMHH010000362.1:0-8652 GCA_031375065.1 Rubrivivax sp.
GGTGCCGACCAGGGTCAGGCCCAGCACTTCGCTGCTGGGGGTGTCCGGCGCCAGGGCCCGCAGCACCATCAGCACCAGCACGCCACTGGCGATGGCGACACAAAAGGGAAACAGCAGGTTCATGGCCCGGCGCCGGAAAAAACTCTCCAGGTAGGCCAGGTGCGGCGGCAAGAACTCTTCACTGAGTTTGCGCACGCCCAGGAACAGGTTGAGCTTGGCGCTGGTGCGCATGCTCCACAGCACCAGGAAGGTCCAGGTGCCGGTCTGGTTGGGTGCGTTCCAGGTCAGCGCCACGATGAGCAGGCCCACCGCCAGGATGCAGAGTTCGTGCCACAGGATGGCACGCACCGCCTGCACAAAGCGCGGCCAGCCGCGCAGTGAAGTTGCAATCGCGGTCGTGCGCGGCCCGGTGATCCAGCCGGTGAGAAAGCTCAGCTCGTGCCAGCCCCAGACCAGCAAGGCACAGCTGAAGGCACAGTAGATCGCGGCGGGACCGGTCTGCTGAGCGGTGTGGGCCAGGGCGACCAGCGCGGCCAGCCCCAGAGCCGAGCTGATCAGCATGCTCCACCGAAAGGAACGGCGTTGCATGCCGTTGAGCAGCAAGACAATGCCGGTGCTGAACCACCAGATGAAAACCGCAAAGACAACGGCCAGCGCGGGGTGGCTCATGGTGGCAAGAGGGCGGGGCCCGCGCTGCGGATGGCCGGTGGTCGGATCAAGACGTGGTGCCGCCCGTTACCAGGCCGGCGCCACGCGCACATTGGCCGGCAGATCGTGGCGCTGCACCGGCAGGCAATACAAGCGGCCAAAGGTCAGCACCGCTGCGGCCGTACACCAGCCCTGGGTGAGTTTGCCCATCAGACCGCCGCGCGCTTTGGCCTGGTCGATGCGCGTCTGCAGCTCGAACAAACGCTTCAGCCCGGCGCGGAAAGTGGGGTGATCGGTGTCCAGCGAAATCGGGAACACCTGCTTGCTGATCTCGGTGGTGATGCGAAACACGGTGTAGTCGTACTCGTCGCTGTCCAGGCCCATGGCGTGGTGCAGCATCGGCCGCGTGTGGTCGCGCACGTACATGGTGGCGTACACGGCCAACAGGAAGAAGCGAATCCACAGCAGGTTGCCACCGCGCAGCAGGTGCGGGTTGGCGCGCATGATCAAGGCGAAGCTCTCGCCATGGCGGAACTCGTCGTTGCACCAGCGTTCGAACCAGCGAAAGATCGGGTGGAAGCGTTTGTCCGGGTGGCGCTCGAGCTGGCGAAAGATGGTGATGTAGCGGGCGTAACCGATCTTCTCGGACAGGTAGGTGGCGTAGAAGATGTACTTGGGCTTGAAGTAGGTGTAGGCCTTGGTGCGCTTGAGGTCACCCATGTCGATGCCCAGGCCGAAGTCTTTCAGGCTCTGGTTGATGAAGCCGGCGTGGCGCGATTCGTCGCGTGCCATGTAGCGCATCAGGGCCTTGATGTCGGGGTTGGTGACGTTTTTCTGGATTTCGTTGTAGAGGATGCAACCACTGAACTCGCTGGTCAGCGAGCTGACCAGGAACTCCTGGAATTCCTGGCGCAGCTCGGGTGACACCTGCGAGAACACCTGCGCCACTTCGGTGGCGAACTCGGGCGTGCGCTGGAAGTGGTCGTGGTTGTTGTCGCCTTCGTACTCGGCCAGCATGGCGTCCCATTCCTTGCGGATGGGCGTCACGTCGAGCTTGTCCATGGCCTTGAAGTCGGTGGTGTAAAAGCGCGGCGTCAGCAGCGATTCGGTCTTGGCGTGGCGGGCAGCGTCTTCGGGGCTGGCCAGGGTGGCGGTGCGGGCTTCCATGCGGGTCTCCTTCGGCCTCAGGGTTTGCTGGGGGCCTGCAGCTCAGGCAAGGGGGTGGGGCGCTGCGGCGGCGGGGCCTTGAGCAGGCGCGCGAAGTTTTGGGCGTTGGTCGGGCCAAAGGCCTCCAGGTCGACCCGTTGTGAGGTGGCGGGGTCGTACAGCGTCAGGCCGCCATCGGTGCGCACCATCAGTTGAAAGGCCTGCTCAGAGCCCAGGCCGCGCGCTTTGCGTTCGCGGGTCAGGGCACGCAGGGCGCCGCGTACAAAGCCCTGTTCACCCTGGACCGAGGTGACGACTTCACCGGTGCGGGCGTCGGTGATCGCGATGCTGCCGTCGGCACGGTCTTCAAATCGCAACTGGCGTTCCTGAGTGGCCGGGGCGGGCCGTTGATCGGGGCCGTTGCCGGTGATGCGCACCAGGCCGACGCTGATCAGCGAGAAGGCCAGGACCGCGCCCGCACACAAGAGGACCCAACGCGGAAAGGTGTCGGGTGGGCTGGCCGCCAGCTTCACCGCGCGGATGGTGGTGTTGGCGGCCAGGTTGGGCGTGCTGCTGCTCATGTCGGGCTGGCCTGCCATGGGTTGGGGCGATTCAGCGCCTCGGCCCTGGGCGCTTCTTGGCCTGGCGGGGTCAGGTTCGGCGCAGGGCTTGGGGCTGCAGTCGCTTGCAACGGGGTTGCGGCGGTACGGGCACCACGCTGTGCGGCCCAGGCTTGCGAAAGCAGGGCGGCCACCCGGGGTGCATCGGCCACGGTGCGCAGCATGGGCTCGGGCCGTGCCACATGCCAGGGCCGGGCATGAGGCCACAGGTGGAGAAAGGCGATGTGGTCCGGCCCGGCCAGCTGGACCACGATGTCGCCAATGTCGTCGTGGGCGCTTCTGAGGGCGGCCGACTGCAGGCTGCGCAGAGGAATGTTGAAGGTCAGGGTCAGCACAATGCCGATGCGCATCACCAGGCGCTTGTCGGTCAGTGTGTAGACCGCCGTGCGGGCGGTCATCCAGGCCAGGCTGCTCAGTGCAGCCAGGGCAGTCAGCGCCAGCGGCAGCGGCCAGGCCAGCGCCAACAAGGCGTCGACCAGGCTGCCGCCATCGGCCACCACCAGCGCGGCGCGCAAGAGCAGCAGCAGCGCAAAGTAAAGCGCCACTTTGCGCAGGTGAAAGACGCGCAAGGCCATGGCGTGGAAGTCGGGCGAACCCTGCCACAGGATCTTCTCGCCCGCAGGCAGGCGTTCAGGCAGCCCGTACTGGGGCTCCATTTCGTGTTCGTGGCCGTGGCTTTCGATGCTCATGACAGGGTCCTGCGCGGTGGCGGGTCAGAGAATCGGCTCGCCGCGCTGCGGGTCGGCATAGAGGGTGCCGGCACCGTAGTAGGCGACGATGCGCTCTTCTTCCAGGAAGGTGATCTGGTCGGGGTTCTTCAGGCCAGGCACGCCGGCAAAGTGCTTGCCGAAGATCGAGTTGACCTCGACCTGCGAGCGCCGCACCTTGGCAAACGGCATCGGCAGCAACACGCGCTTGGCGCCTGTGGCGGCCGAGGTTTCGACCTCGAGGTAACGGAAGACCATTTCTGCCTGGTCCAGCCACAGGTCGCGCACCGTACCGCCGATCTGGCCGTCACCGCCCAGCACCGGCAGACCGCGTGGGTCGGGGTCCTTGTCGGACACACCATAGGCCTTGGCCACGCGCAAGGGCACGATCTTCACGTGGCCGTCGGCCAACGTGTCCGGCACGTCGGCTCGGGTGGCGTAGGCGCCAGGGCCGACTCCAGCCGTCATCGCGTCGCCCTCTGGGTCGATCGGTGAGCCTGGGGCGGCGTAGGTGGGCGCCGCACGGTAAGCGGGTTCGCCCCGGGTCAGGTCCGGCACGGTGACGTCGCCATGCACGGTCTTGAAGACCTTGGGCGCCGAGGGCAGCGGCCAGCCCTTGACCTCGCGGCTCAGGCCATCCGTCTCCATCGGATAGCCCTCACGGTGGCCCTCGCGGACCAGGTAGATGATGAGGCTGGCGAAGAAGATCCAGAACGCGTAGAGCAGCAGTTGGGCCAGATCGACATAGCCGGTGATTGCGCCAAATTCCATGGTGAACGCTCCTCTTGCAGCAGGCTAACCCGGCATGTCGGCCAGGCCGAAGTTGCGCGGGTGGGGTGGGGTCGCGTTGCGGCGGCCGACCAGCGGACCGATCGCGACCAGGGTGACAAACAACAACAGCATCTCAAGGTGGTAGACCACGCTGTAGCCGGTGACCGGCTGCGCCAGCGCGGTGCCCAGCGCACCTTGTGTGGCCAGGCTGGACACGGTGTCGCGCAGCGCGCCGCCAATGAACATCGACAGCCCGGCCGACACCGCCTGGACGGCGCCCCAGGCGCCCAAGGCCATGCCGACAAAGCGGCCCTCTTCCAGGCGCATCGCCGCCAGCAAGGTGCCCACGGCGAACAGGCCGCCGCTCAGGCCGATGCCAAATGCGCCCAGGCGGAACAGCCAGCTGGCGTCCATCGGTGCGGCAAAGATGACGGCAGAAAAAGCCGGCAGGCCCAGCACCGCGCCATAGCCGGCCAGGCGCAGCGGGTCGATGCCGCGCGCCAGGCTGCGCCCCGACAGGATGTAGCCGATCAGCGCGCCGCCGGCGACCAGCGCGGTCAGGCTGCTGGTGGCGCTGACGCTCAGGCCCAGGATCTCGCCGCCATAGGGTTCGAGCACCACGTCCTGCATGTTGAAGGCCATCGTGCCCAGGCCGGTGGCCCACAGGAAGCGGCGGGCCCGGTGGTTCTGGATGAAGCGGCCCCAAGCCTGGCGGAACGGCGTTGGCGGCTCGGTCTTCATGGCGGCCGCGCGCTCGTGGTTGCGCGGTTCCTGCTTCCACAAGGCAAAGACGTTGATCACCAGCACCACCATGGCGGTGCCCTGCACCACCTGCACCAGGCGCTGCGGGCTGAAGTCGGCCAACAGCAGGCTGTAGCCCAGGCTGCCCAGCACGGTGCCGAGCAGCAGCATGACGTACATCAGTGCCACCACGCGCGGGCGGGTGGCTTCACTGGCCTGGTCGGTGGCCAGGGCCAGCCCGGCGGTCTGCGAGGTCTGCAAGCCGGCGCCCACCATCAGGAAGGACAAGGCCGCCGCACCCTGGCCAACCCAGGGCGGCGTGGGCACCGCGCCGCCACCGGACAGCACCAACAACGCAAAGGGCATGATCGCGAGGCCGAAAAACTGCACCAACGTGCCGCCCCACATGAAAGGCGCGCGCCTCCAACCGAAGGCCGAGCGGTGGGTGTCGGATTGAAAGCCGGTGATGGCCCGGAACGGTGCCACCAGCAGCGGCAGCGCCAGCATCAGCGACACCAGCCAGGCCGAGACCTGCAACTCGAAGATCATCACGCGGTTCAGCGTGCCCAGCATCAATGCCAGGGTCATGCCCATGGTGAACTTGAACAGCGACAAGCGCAGCAAGCGGCGCAGCGGCAGGTCAACGCTGGCGGCGTCGGCAAACGGCATGTACTGCGGGCCCAGCGTGGCCCAGGCGCGGATCGCGCGCTGCGCCAACGGGGGTCGCCGGGTGGTCTTCATGAACGACGCAGCTCCAGCGCCTGTGAGGTGTAAAAGCCGCTGGCCACCCGCAGCGTGCGGCCGATGGTGAACTGTGGAACCGCCGTTTTCAGGCCTTGGTGCAAGGAGGCTTGCGCCACCGGCTCGATCCACGGCGCCCGGTTGTTGCGCGGGAACAGGCGCCCCACCGAACGCATCGCGGCCAGCAAGGGCGTGCGCGGTGCGAAGGTCAGCAACATCGAGCTGCGGGTGCGCTCAGCCCAGGCGCTGAGCACACGAACCATGTCGGCTTGGTCGTAGTGGATCAGCGAGTCCATCGCCACCACGTGGTCGAAGTGGCCCAGCGCCGGGTCGAGCATGTCGCCGCTGCGCCAGTCGATGCGGGTGGCCAGTGCAGCGCCGTCGGGCAGCTCCAGCGCACGCTGGCGCGCCACGTCCACCAATTGGGGCGACAGGTCGATGGCCACCACCTGCGCGCCGCGGCGGGCCGCTTCCAGTGCCAGCGCGCCGGTGCCGCAGCCGGCGTCCAGGATGCGCCGGCCCGTCAGGTTGTGGCCCAGGTAGCCCAGCAGCGTGGTGCGCATGCGGTCGCGCCCAGCGCGCACCGTGCTGCGGATGTGGCCGACCGGTGCGGTCGATGTCAGCTGCTCCCAGGCCTTGACCGCGGTGCGGTCGAAGTAGTCTTCGATCTGGCCCCGGCGGGTTTCGTAGGCGGCGGTTTGAACGGGCGTGCTCATGGCGTCGGGTCTCAATCAAAACCCAGCAGGTCGAAGATGTCGCGGTCTTTCATCGGCACGGCGTTCATCGGCTCCACGCCCAGCCACAGCGAGGCCGCCAGACGCATGTACTCGTTCTGCACCGCTTCAAGCTCAGGTGAATACTCCATCTCGAACAGCGTTGACTTCTTCAGGCGGCTGCGGCGGATCACGTCGAGGTCCGGAAAGTGCGCCGCCAGCTTCAGACCGATCTTGTTGTTGTACTTGTCGATCTGGTCGGTGGCGGCGCTGCGGTTGGCGATCACGCCACCCAGGCGCACGTTGTAGTTCTTGGCCTTGGCGCCGATGGCCTGCACGATGCGGTTCATCGCGAAGATCGAGTCGAAGTCGTTGGCGGTGACGATGAGGGCGCGGTCGGCGTGCTGCAGCGGGGCGGCAAAACCGCCGCAGACCACGTCGCCCAGCACGTCGAAGATGACCACGTCGGTGTCTTCGAGCAGGTGGTGCTCTTTCAGCAGCTTCACGGTCTGGCCCACCACATAGCCGCCGCAGCCGGTGCCGGCCGGTGGCCCACCGGCTTCGACACACATCACGCCGTTGTAGCCGGGGAAGACAAAGTCCTCGACGCGCAGCTCTTCGGCGTGGAAGTCGACCGTCTCCAACACATCGATGACGGTGGGCAGCATCTTCTTGGTCAGCGTGAAGGTGCTGTCGTGCTTGGGGTCGCAGCCGATCTGCAGCACCCGCTTGCCCAGTTTGGAAAAGGCCGCCGACAGGTTGCTGGAGGTGGTGCTCTTGCCGATGCCGCCTTTGCCATAGATGGCGAAGACCTTGGCGGTGCCGATCTTCAGGTTGGGGTCCAGCTGCACCTGCAGGCTGCCCTCGCCGTCAGGCCGTCCGGCGGCCGGACGCGGCCCGCGCCGAATCTGGTCGGGCGAAATGGTGGTGATGGTGTCGGTGGTGTCGATGTTCATGCTGCTGCCTTTTCGGGGTAGATGCCTTCAAGGCGGTCTTCAAGTTCTTCGCCGGCCTGTTGCAGGGCGGCCAGGGTTGCCGCGTCGGGTTGCCAGTACTGGCGTGACGAAGCTTCGAGCAGCCGGTTGGCCACCCGCGCCGAGGCCGTGGGGTTGAGTCGGGCCAGGCGCTCGCGCATGGCCGGGTCGAGCATGAAGGTCTCGGTCAGCTGCTGGTAGACCCAGGGCTGGACCTGGCCGGTGGTGGCCGACCAGCCCATGGTGTTGGTGACGTGCACTTCGATCTGGCGCACGCCCTCGTAGCCGTGCTCCAGCATGCCTTCAAACCACTTCGGGTTGAGCACGCGGGTGCGGGTCTCCAGCGCCACCTGCTCGCGCAGCGTGCGCACCGTGCCGTCGCCCTTGGTCTGGTCGCCGATGTAGACCGGCGGGGTGTCGCTGGGCTGGCCGCCCTTGGCCACGCGCACCGCCTGCGTGATGCCACCCAAGGTGTCGAAGTAGTTGTCCACCGTGGTCACACCCAGCTCCACCGAATCCAGGTTCTGGTAGGTCAACTGCACGTCGGCCAACATGCTCTGGAGCAGCGCGGTCTGCTGCACCGCACGGCCACTGCGGCCGTAGGCGAAGCCCTTGCGTCGGGTGTAGGTCTCGGCCAGTTCACCTTCGGCGGTCCACTGGCTGCTCTCGACCAGGTTGTTGACGTTGGAGCCGTAGGCGCCCTCGGCGTTGCCATAGACCCGCAGCGATGCCACTTCCAGCGAGCAGCCGTGTTCCTGCTGGTAGGCCAGCGCGTGCTTGCGGATCCAGTTCTGTTCCAGCGGCTCGTCGGCCGAGGCCGCCAGAAAGGCGGCTTCGGCCAGCAGCTTGATCTGCAGCGGCATCAGGTCGCGGAAGATGCCCGACAGCGTGATCACCACGTCGACACGCGGACGACCCAGCTCCGCCAAGGGAATCAGGGTCGCGCCGGCGATGCGGCCGTAGCTGTCAAAGCGGGGCAGGGCGCCCATCAGCGCCAGGGCCTGGGCGATCGGCGCGCCTTCGCTCTTCAGGTTGTCGCTGCCCCAAAGCACCATCGCAATCGATTCGGGCAGCGGGTGGCCTTCCAGCGCGTGGCTGTCGAGCAGGCGCTGGGCCTGCTGCGCACCGTCTTTCACCGCAAAGGCGCTGGGAATGCGGAAAGGGTCAAAGCCGTGGATGTTGCGGCCGGTGGGCAGCACCGCCGGCGTGCGCAGGATGTCACCGCCCGGGGCCGGGCGGATGTAGCGGCCGTCCAGCGCACGCAGCAGGGCGGCGACCTCGGTGTCCTGGGCCAACAGCGTGTTGAGGCCAGCCAACTCGACCATCAGCGCCAAGGTGTTGTCATCGCGCTCGACTCCGCCGATGTCCAAGGCCTGGGCGGGTGGATGTCCGGCGACCAGGGCTTCGACGGCGTGGCGTTCCAGTTGACGCCCGTGCGAGGACTCGGCCATCGCCAGCAGCAGGTCGACCCGCTGGGCCGCGCTGGGCGCCCGGCCGGCCACGTGCAGGCCGTGCGGGATCAGCGTGTACTCCAGCTCCAGCATCTGCTGGGCCAGCCGGGCCACGCGGGTGTCGGCGTCACCGGCGGCTG
>JANMHH010000043.1:0-10235 GCA_031375065.1 Rubrivivax sp.
TCACCGGCATAAACCTTCAGCTTCTTGACCATCGCGTAGCCCAGCGGGCCTTTGGGCAGCATGCCCTTGACGGCCTTTTCAAGGGCGCGGCCGGGGTGCTTGGCCTGCATGTCCTTGAACGGCGTGGCATAGATGCCACCGGGGTAGCCCGAGTGCCGGTAATAGATCTTGTCGGTGGCCTTGGCCCCCGTGACGCGGATCTTGTCGGCGTTGACGACGATGATGAAATCACCGGTATCGACGTGAGGCGTGTAAATGGCTTTGTGTTTTCCGCGCAAACGGCGTGCTGCTTCGCTGGCAATACGTCCGAGCACCTTGTCGGTGGCGTCAATCACAAACCACTCGTGCTTCACTTCGGCCGGTTTGGCGCTGAAGGTCTTCATGAGGGTCTCTCTAAAAACGCGTGCAGAGCAAGTCGAGACCAACCCGACTTTCAACCCACAACGCGCAGGTCTTTCGGGGAATTTCACCGGGGTATTCAGGCTTTTGGCGCCGCATTGAAAGACGGCCTCGCCAGCTTAAACAAACACCACGACCCACCCCAGCCGAACCCAGGGCAGCTCATGAGTGTACATCGCGCCATGCGGCTCGTCCATCCAGCTCGCCGGGCATGCTGTCGGCCCGCCTTGCCGGGCTGCCACCAAAGTGAAACCGGCAGCCGTGGATCGGCAAGCCTTCAAGCCAGAAACCAGGGCAATTGAGGGTAAACCCTAAATCCTTAGCGTAGGATGCCTGCAGCCCAAAGGGAGCCTCAGCATGAACACGCAAACCGATCTTCTGAATGCCGCCCTGCCGTCGGACCGCAAAAAACCGCACCGCCTTTGGCAGTGGCTACCGATCCGCAGCCTGGCCGAGCGCCACCGCAGCCGGGTCTTGACCCACCTGCTGGCATTGGACGAACAAGACCGCCACCTGCGCTTTGGCCACGTGGCCAGCGACGAACAGATCGAAAAGTATGTCGCCCAGCTCGACTTTGCGCGCGACGAGGTGTTTGGCATCTTCGACGCCCGCCTGCGCTTGGTGGCGATGTCGCACCTGGCTTTTGCCGAGGACCACCGCAGCGCGGAGTTTGGAGTTTCGGTGCATGCCCGGGTGCGGGGGCGGGGCGTGGGCGGCCGGCTGTTTGAACACGCCGTGACCCACGCCCGCAACCGCGGCGCCGGCACGATGGCCATTTACCTGGCGCGCGAAAACGCCTCGATGCTCAGCATCGTGCGCAAGTCGGGCGCCAAGGTCAGCTACGAGGGCTCCGAGGTGCTGGCCCAGTTGCAGTTGCCGCCCGACACCCTGGGCTCGCAACTGGAGGCGCTGGTCGAAAGCCAGGCCGCTGAAGTCGACTACCACATCAAGTTGCAGGTCTTGCGGCTGGACAAACTGTGGCCCAGCCTGCGAACTCAGGTTCCGCCCACGTAGGGGTTGTTTCGGCGCTCGGCGCCAAAAGTGCTTTCGGGCCCGTGGCCGGGTATGAACACCGTGTCGTCGCCCATGGGCCACAAGCGCTGCGTGATGCTGGCCACCAGCGTCGCGTGGTCGCCGCCTGGAAAGTCGGTGCGGCCCATGCTGCCGGCAAACAGCACGTCGCCGACAAACGCCCGTTTGGCGGTGGCGCTGTAAAAAACCACGTGTCCGGGTGTGTGGCCTGGGCAGTGGCGAACCTGAAGCACTTCTTCACCCACCCGAACCTCGTCCCCGTCGTGCAACCAGCGCTCAGGGACAAAGCCTTCGCAAGGGGGAAAGCCGAACATCCGCGCCTGTTGCTTCAGACCGTCGATCCAGAACTGGTCGCCGGGGTGCGGTCCGATGATGGGCAAAACTTGTTCACGGGCCAACGCTGCGGTGCCGCCAGCGTGATCGATGTGGGCGTGGGTGAGCAGGATCTGGCGAAGTTGCAATCCCCGCTTGGCCACCACACTCAACAGGCGCGGCAACTCACCTCCCGGGTCGATGACCGCGGCTTGCAAAGTCTGGTCACACCAAACGATGGAGCAGTTTTGCTGGAAGGGCGTGACAGGCAGGGTCTGGTAGCACAGCATGTCGAGTCTCGGTTCAGGAGCCGGATTCAGGCGTAACGGGTGCGCAGTTCTTTGGCCACCGCAGACTCCGGCAGCAGCCGGCCACCGGCCAATTGAAAAGCGCGTGCCTTGCCACGCGCGTCCAGGTTCAGCGCAACGGGCTCGCCATGTGCCGCAAACCCGTTGGCCAGCACGATGCGGCCACGCCGCGTGCCGTCGCGGTCGCGGCTCAGTTCAGCCAGCTCGGCAGCGTCCTGCACGGGGTTGGGCAGGGACGGGTTGGCCACCAGCACCTTGTCTTGCACCGGCAGCAGGTCCACCGCGCCCCACAGGCTCCACCAGCGGCCCGTCCAGGGCGCCGATAAACGTGTTGGAGCGCCGTGCTTTTCGAAGGCCTGCAAGATGTGCAGCATGCCGTCTACCCAGGCTTGGCTGGGGCCATCGGCAGCGTTGGTCAAGGCCGATATCGCCAGGCCCTGAGCCGGCACGCAGGCGGTGCGTGTCAAGGTGCCCGGGAAGCCGCCGGTGTGCCCAAACCAGTCCCAGCCGCCCACGCGGCCCGACATCGTGCCCAGGCCGTACCAACGCTCGGCACTGGCGTGCGGTTCGCGCCACTGCGGCCGCGTCATCTCGCGTCGGCTGGCCACCGACAGCACGCTCTTCTTGGCCAGCGGCGACAGGCTTGCGTAAAAGCGCGCCAGGTCGCTGGCGGTGCTGATGAAACCGGTGGCCGCCGTCAGCGAACGGGTGTGCATCGTCGCCGGAATCACCACCCGCTGGCCCAAGGGCCACTTGCCGCTGTGGCCGCTGGCCAACTGCGGTACGCCGTGCACCGGCGCATCAGGCAGCGTGTCCTGCAAACCCGACGCTGCAACCACTTCGCGCGTCAGCCAATCTGCATAGGTTTCGCCGGTGACGGCCTCAAGGGCCATGCCCAGCAGCGCATAGCCATGGTTGGAGTACTTGAAGCGCGTGTTGGCGTCGATGCTGGGGCCGTCGGCCAGGTCGGCGCGCAATTCGGCTGGGTTCAAAAAGGGGCGGCGCTCCACCCACTGCCCGGCGTCACGGCCGTCGCGCACCAAGCCCGCGCTGTGCGACAGCAATTGCGCCAGCGTGGCCGCCGCCACCTGGGGGTGCAGGCCGGGCACGTGGCGGCCGATCGGGTCGTCCAGCTGCAAGCGGCCCTGTTCACGCAGCAACATCACCGCGGTGGCCGTGAAGGTCTTGGTGTGCGATGCAATGCGAAAGCGGTGGACAGGCGTGAGCCGCTGGCCGGTGTCCAGCCGGGCATGGCCAAAGGCCTGGGTCAAAACCGAGCGACCTTGATGGGCCACGGCCAGCGACAGGCCGACGTGGTCACCCTGGCGCATCTGAAACTCCAGCCAGCGCGGGATGTAGTCAAGGGCGGCGGACAGCCAAGTGGGCACAGGTTTTCTCCAGCAGCGATCGAGGCCCGGAAGTCTAGGTCCATTGACCTGGGCTGCATGGCGGGTGGACGGCTGGCGCGCCGCGCAGACAGCCCGCACAGGTGGTTGGCACGCACGCGGGGGCAAAGGGCCCGCAACCACATCGCGTCCAGCAAAATAGAAGCACGGCCTGCACGATCTGCAGGATCCGCACGGCGTGCACAGAACGGGCGGCACGAACGGCACGAACGGCACGAACGGCGTTGAGGCGTCGAAGCAAAGCCTGCCACCCGAGCGCGGGCGCCACCGTCGAATCAACACCACCCAGGATAACACCATGGACCTGCTCACCCTCCAGCCCGAAGGCCTGGCCCCGCCGGGCGGCCATTACAGCCATGCCGTGGTGGCCCAGGGCCTGGTGTTTGTCGCGGGCCAACTGCCCATCGACGCCAGCGGGCGCAAGCTGACCGACGCCAGCTTTGAAGACCAGGTGCTGCAGGTGCTGCATAACCTGCAAACCGCCCTGCAGGGCGCCGGCAGCAGCAAGGAAAAGCTGGTGCAGGTGCGTGTCTACGTGACCGACATCGCGCTGTGGCCCGCCTTCAACCAGCTTTACGCGCAGTGGCTGGGCACGCACCGCCCAGCGCGTGCGGTGGTGCCGGTGCCTTGTTTGCACCACGGCCTGCTGATCGAGCTGGAAGCCACGGCTTTGCTCTGAGGGCGGCAGCGATGAACATGCGCAAAGCAGGCGCCGGCGGCCTGGTCTATTCCACCGACAGTGGCCGCATGTGCCCGCAGTGCCGACAGCCCCTGGCGCAGTGCCAGTGCGCGGCACGGGCCCAAGCGGCACCGCGCGGCGACGGCACCGTGCGGGTCAGTCGCCAAACCAAGGGGCGCGGCGGCAAGGCGGTGACGCTGGTGAGCGGCCTGCCCTTGGACGACGCAGCACTGGCCGCCCTGGGCAAACGCCTGCGCAGCGCCTGCGGTGCCGGTGGCACGGTGAAAGACGCTGTTCTGGAGGTGCAAGGCGACCACGTCGACCGCGTGCTGGGCTGGCTGCAGCAAGAGGGTTATGCCGCCAAGCGCGCCGGTGGTTGAACACGGGCATCGAATGAGCGCTGGCGACCGAATGTTCGCTGGTGAATATCCGCTGGTGAATGAGCGCTGGCGCCTGAACGCCGGCGTTGACGGGTCACCTGCGCAACACCAGCAACTGGTTGTTGGCAGGCATGGCCACCCGTTCCTGCAGGTGCAAACCCACGGCCTGCGCCTGGTCCAGCACATCGCCCAAGCGCCGCAGGCCCCAGGCGGGGTTTCGGCTGCGCAGATCGATGTCAAACGCCAGGTTGCCAGGCGCGGTTTCCACACCATCGATCAGAAAGGGTCCGTACAAGATCAGCAGGCCCTGCGGCGCAAGAAGCCGCGCGGCACCCTGCATCAGGGCCGGGCACACGGCCCAGGGTGCAATGTGCAGCAGGTTGGCGCAGAAGATGGCGTCCCATGGTTCAGTCATGGCGGGCCACGACGGCGCCATCACGTCCACATGCAAAGGCGGCAAAACCTGCGGCAAGTGCTGGCACCACGCGGTGATGCTGGCCCGCGAGTCCGCGTCACCGTCGCTGGGCTGCCACCGCCAGCCGGGTAGCGATGGCGCACAGTGGGCCGCATGCTGGCCGGTGCCGCTGGCGATCTCCAGCAGCACACCATGTGCCGGCAGCAGGCGCAACAGCTGGGCCAGGATGGGGCCCTGGTTGCGCTCTGCAGCGGCACTGTGGCGGCGTTGATCGTTGTCCATCCGCGCATTGTCGACTGCGCCACCGCAGCACCCACCACGCGCGCCTTCAGGCACAGCCACGTTCAAGGCGTACCTTCAAGACACAACTGAAGAGCACCCCGCTCAACAACAGGGACCAACCGCGCGCTCCAGAGCTTGATAGTCAAACGCCGGCGCGCCCCCACCAGCTTTACAGCTGTTCACATCAAGCCTGTGAACCGCCAAGCACCGCGGCGCGTTGCAGAGGTGCTTGACGGTGCTCAACGACAACCGCCAGCAAAACCAGGAGTCTGTTTTGACAAACATCCGCACCCCCATCCGCTCGGTCAGCCTGGCCGCCACGCTGCTGGTCGGCACCTTCGCCTGCGGCGCCGCGCAGGCGCAAGATGTCAACGTGCAGCTGCGCGTGATCACGCCGCACATCCGCCTGCCCGGCCACGTGGTGCTGCCGCTGCCGCCGCTGATCGTGCCGCGCGTGGTGGTCAGCCAGCCCGAGCCTGTGTGGCAGGGGCCGCCGCGCCAGGACTACGGCTATCGCGAATCCGCACGCCCAGCCCACGTCTACGTCGAACCCGCCCGCCCAGCCTATGTCTACGCCGAACCTGCGCGCCGGGATTACGGCTACCGCGAGCCCAGACGCTGGGACGTGGACGGCGACGGCATTCCCAACCGTTACGACCGGGTCTACAACCCACGTTGGGACCGAGATGGCGACGGTGTACCCAACCGCTACGACCCCACACCGCAAGGCCACCAGGGTTGGCACGGTCAACCGACCTGGCGCGATGACCGCCGCGGTGAATGGCGCGATGACCGCCGCGACGACCGACGTGACGACCGGCGCGACGAGCACCGCCGCGGCCGCCACGACTGAAGCGCCGGCCATCCGCAACCCGCGGCTGGCCAGACGCCCCGGCTAACGCCGCGCCCGCTGCCGCACCTGCGCCAGCGGGCGCTTGCCTTTGAGCTGGCGCTCGATGCCGTCGTTGAGCGAACTGCGCAGCGCGTGCACCTCTTCCACGTGGCCGTACACACCCGCAAAGCGCAGGTCCAGCCACAGCCACAGCGTGCAGCCGCGCAAAGCCTGTTCCATCCGTTCGAGCTTGCTGTGGCCGTCCACCGCGTCCAGAAACCAGGGCCGACCTGCGCGCCCGCTGTGCGAATGGTTGTGGCTCCACTCCAGAAATTCCTTGACCAGCGAGTCGGTGCGCATGTCCACCGGCGCCTGGGCGTAGATGAAGCGCTCTTTCAAGGTCAAGCGCGAGGCGCTCTTGTCCAACTCTTCGGCCAGGCTCAGCATCTGCTCCAACTCGGCCACCGCAAAGTGCGCGTCGTCCAGTTTCAGCTGTTGCATGAACACGCCCAGCACCTCGTGCAGGCGGGTCTTGTGCAGGCGTGACGAGATGGTGTCGACGTGCCAACCGTTGGGCGCCACCGGCGCCTTGAAGTCGCGCGGCGCGCGTGGCGTCTTGGCCAGCAGGTCTTTCAACACCTTCAAGGCCTGCGGTTCGGCGTCCTTCAGCACGCCGACAAAGCCTTCTTCGTGGATGCCGTAACGGCCGGCGCGGCCGGCGATCTGGTGCACTTCCGATTCGTCCAGCAGGCGGTCGCCGATGCCGTCGAACTTGGTCATGGTGCTGAACAGCACGCGGCGGATGGGCAGGTTCAAGCCCATGCCGATGGCGTCGGTGGCCACCAGGATGTGGCTCTCGCCATTGGAGAAACGCTCGGCTTCGCGGCGGCGCACCTCGGGCGGCAAAGCGCCGTAGATCACGCTCACCGGGTGGCCGCTGGCGGCAATGGCGTCGCGCAATGTCAGCACCTCGCGGCGGCTGAAGGCCACCACCGCATCACCCAGCTTCAGCGACGACAACGGCACCGGCTGGGTCAGCAGGTCCACGTGCTGCTTGCGTTCAAACACGCGCACGGTGCAGCGCTCGCCGCACAGGCCCAACAGGTTCTCGATGGCCGGCACCGCATAGGCGCTGCAGATGATGATGACCTCGGAAGCCGGCACGGCCACGATGGCCTGCGTCCAGGCCCAACCGCGGCTGTTGTCGAAGATCAACTGCGCTTCGTCGATCACCGCCACATCCACCGGCGTGTTGGTGCTGACCATCTCGATCGTGCTGCTGACCACCCGCGCGCCATTGGCGGGCACGTTTTCTTCACCGGTGAGCAGCGAACACGGCACCCCACGGGCGACCAGCCGGTCACGGCCTTCCAGCGCCAACAGGCGCAGCGGGGCCAGGTAGGCGCCGTCCAGGGCCTGCGCCAGGCGCTCGAAGGCAGCGTGCGTCTTGCCGCTGTTGGGCGGGCCGACGTAGAGCGAAATCTGGCGCTGCGCCCGGCGCGCCTTGGGAAAGGTGTCGGGGTAGCCCTGAAACGCCAACTCGCGGTTCAGGCCCTGCAGCGTGTCGAGCTCGGCCACCTGGTGTTCCCAGCGGTCTTGCGCCCGCGACGTGGCGGCCAACAGGTCGGCCAAGGGCTGCGGCGTGGCGCACTCAGCCTGCAGGCGCGGCAACAGCGAAGGCAGGTGCGCGTGCTGGAGCGCGTCACTGCGGGCCACCAAACGGGTCAGGTGGGCCTGCAGTTCGGTCGCGTGCGGATACGGCACATCGTTGCCCAGCGCCTGCAGCAAGGCCGCCACGTCACCGCTGCGGTAGAAGGCCCAGATCGGGTCGGCGGCCAGGTCCACGCGGAAGGCCACCGGCACCTGCCAGTCGGACTGCGGCAGCACCAGGCTGGCGCTGACCAGCCGTGTCCACTGTCCAGCGCGGCGCGTGATGCCCAGCGTCTCCAGGGTGGCGGTGTGGGCCAGCATCTGCACCCGGGTGTCCGAGCCCAGGCCCACGGCGTCCAGGTGGGCCAACGCGCTGTCCATCAGTGCCGGCTCGATCCAGCGGCTGGGCCGGCCACCGGCCACCGGCTTGCTCAGCAGCACCAGGCCCAGCTTGTCCAGGTGAAGCTCGAAGCCCTTGGTGCCTTCGGTCACGTAGTCGGCGGGCTTGACCACCTGCGGCAGCGCGTAACCGGCCTGGCGGATGCGCGCCAACTGCTCGGGCGTGATGTGGGCCGGCAGCCGGCTGGCGTGCTTGGGGTTGGGCAGGCTGAGCGTGGGGGCGGCGGCGGCGGATTCGGTCGTCAGGGGCATTCGGGGGGGCAGGGTTCAGGGCACAAAAAACCAGGCGTAGAAAACCGGACGCAACAGTCCGATGGGGCCAAGCGGGAGCTGCGCGATCGCTGGCGCGGCAAGGTGCGTAGTGTGAGCCCTGGATAATCGCTCATGAACAGCACCCATCCAGCCCCAGCCGGCACTGCCGAAGAAAAATCCCGCGGCGCAGCCGAAGCACCCGCAGCGCCCAGTGCGCCCACACAGCCGGGCGACAAAACCAGCTTCAGCCAGCTGCCGCTGCCGCCCCACGTGCTGGCCAACCTGGCCCAGCTGGGCTACACCGCGATGACCCCGATCCAGGCCGCCAGCCTGCCCTTGGCGCTGGCCGGCCACGACCTGATCGCGCAGGCTAAGACCGGCAGCGGCAAGACCGCCGCGTTTTCGCTGGCGCTGCTGGCCAACCTGAACATCCGCCGCTTTGCGGTGCAGGCGCTGGTGCTGTGCCCGACCCGCGAGCTGGCCGACCAGGTGACGCAAGAGCTGCGCCGCCTGGCGCGCGCCGAAGACAACCTGAAGATCCTGACCCTGTGCGGCGGCAGCACCATGCGCCCGCAGCTGGCCAGCCTGGAGCACGGCGCCCACGTGGTGGTGGGAACACCGGGCCGCATCATGGATCACCTGGAGCGTGGCAGCCTGCAGCTCGACGCGCTGAACACCCTGGTGCTCGACGAAGCCGACCGCATGCTCGACATGGGCTTCTTCGACGACATCAGCGTGGTCGCCAAGCAGTGCCCCAAGGAGCGCCAGACGCTGCTGTTTTCCGCCACCTACCCAGAAGGCATCGCCAAACTGGCGGCGGCTTTCATGCGCCAGCCCCAAGAGGTCAAGCTGACGGCCGTGCCCACCGCCACGCAGATTCGGCAGGTCTACTTCGAGGTCAAGGAAGACCAGCGCCTGCACGCCGTGGGGCAGCTGCTCAACCACCACCGCCCGGTCAGCACGCTGGCCTTTTGCAACACCAAGGCGCAGTGCCGCGACCTGGTGGAGGTGCTGCGCGGCCAAGGGTTCGGCGCGCTGGAACTGCACGGCGACCTGGAACAGCGCGACCGCGACCAGGTGCTGGTGCGCTTCACCAACCGCAGTTGCAGCGTGCTGGTGGCCACCGACATCGCGGCGCGCGGCCTGGACATTGCGCAGCTCGAAGCGGTGATCAACGTCGACATCTCACCCGACCCGGCCACCCACACCCACCGCATCGGCCGCACCGGCCGCGTCGACCAGGAAGGCTGGGCCTTCAGCCTGGCCAGCATGGACGAGATGGGCGCGGTGGGCCGCATCGAACAAGCCCAGGGCAGCCCGTCGGTGTGGCAACCCCTGGCCAGCCTGACACCCACCGGAGACGGCCCTTTGCTGCCACCGATGGCCACCATCCAGATCATGGGCGGGCGCAAGGAAAAAATCCGCGCTGGCGACGTGCTGGGCGCGCTGACCAAGGACATGGGCTTTGCCGGCAGCCAGATCGGCAAGATCAGCATCAACGAGTTTTCCACCTACGTGGCGGTGGACCGGCTGATCGCTCCGCAGGTGCTGCGCAAGCTGGACGCGGGCAAGGTCAAGGGCAAGACGGTGAAGGTGCGGTTGCTGCAGGACTGATATGGCTTTGCGGTCATTCGCATCCACACGGGTTGATTGGCCATGTCGGCTTGCTGCGCATTGCAGTCGCTCGCTTGACGGTCCGTGGCGAGACGAGGGCAACGGGTACCGGGCTCCGCTCATGTCCCCCGGGCCCGGCTTCGCCGGTCCCTTGTATCTTTCGTCTTGGGGCTTCGGTCTTATGACTTCAGTCCTTCTTGATCGTCGTTGTGGGAGGCTGTGGGTAAGTGGGCAGAGGGCGGCGCGGTGGGCAACGCGCAGCGTTGTCCACGGCA
>JANMHH010000435.1:0-8558 GCA_031375065.1 Rubrivivax sp.
GACAAACGCTGCCAGACCGGCCAGCATGGCGTTGCGGGTGGTGTCGGGCCAGTTCTGCCCGGCCTCGGATGCCACCGTGATCAGGTAGGCGGTGAGCCGGTCGCTGCCCGTGGCCGCGCCACCCGTGTTGGGCGGGAAGTAATGCGCCAGGCCGTCGCTGTCCAGGTAGCCCGCGGCTTCTTCACGCAATTGGGCCCAGCGCGGGCCGTCGTGCAGCGCGATGGCGCGCGAGGTTTTTTGTTCCAGGCAGCTGTAGGGGTAGGTCTCGAAGTAGCGGCGCAACCCGGGCAGGGCGCCGGACAGGCGCGGCTGCAGCGCCACGCTGACGCGCGACGACCCGGCCAAGGTATCGGCCGGCGCTGCCACCGGCACGCTGACATTGCCATCCAACTGCAGCAGGCTGGCCTGCATCACACGCTGCGGCACGGCGCTGGCCACGGCTTGCACGATCTTGACCCGGTCCTTGGCCGCTTTGGCGCCGCTGGCGGGCGGCGATTCTTCGGCGCCGGCTTCCCAGGTCACCTGGGTGGCGCCCTCGGGCACCAGCACCGGCCAACGCACTTCGACAGCCGCACCTGCGGCCAACTGAACGGTTTGTGCCGCGGGTTCGATGGCCGGTGCCGCGCCTGGGGCTGAACCGGGTGCGGAGCCTGACGCCGAACCCGTGGTCGAACCTGAGGCCGAACCTGACGCTGAACCTGTGACACCCCCCGCAGCCGAACCCTGAACCTGGCCTTGAACCACACCCCTCAGCGTGGCCTTCACGCTCATGGCGCGGGCGGTGGTGTTGCGCAGCGTGAAGCCGGCGTCAAAGCGGTCGCCGGCGCGCGCCAGCGGCGACAAGCCGCTCAGCATCTGCAGGTCTTGGCTGACGCGCACGCTGGTGCTGCCGGTGCCGAACAGCGCGCTGCCCGCATCGGCCACGGCCACCAGTTTGAAGCTCGTCAGCGAGTCGTTCAAGGGCACGTCGATGACGGCCTGGCCCTGTGCGTCCAGCACCACCGTGCCACGCCACAGCAGCAGCGTGTCAAACAACTCGCGGGTCGGGTTGCGACCACCGCCACCACCGGGCGGCAGGGCCTTGCGGCCATAGTGGCGCCGGCCGATGATTTCGCCGTGGGCGGTGGCGGTTTCCACAGCCCAGGGGCGCGGCTGCATCAGCGCTTCGAGCAGGTCCCACGACCGGTTGCCCTGCAGCGCCAACAGGCCTTCGTCGACCGCTGCAAAGGCCACTTCAACACCGGCCAGCGGCTGACCACCACGGCGCACGCTGACGGTGGCCTTGACGGTTTCGCGCACACCGTACTGGGTTTGCGGTGTGCTGACCTTCACGTCCAGTCGGTGCTCGGCCAGGCCGACCTTCAGCTCGGCCGCGCCGAGTTTGAAACTGGGTTTGGACAGGTCGACCATGGCCGTGGGCGCGCGCCAGTCCTGGCCTTCATAGCGAAAGGCGCGCCACCATTCACCGGGCTCCTTCCAGCCCCAGGTGAAAACGCTCCACCACGGCGCTTCACGCAGGCGGCCGCGCAAGACCAGCGCGCTGACGATGACGTTGGGCGCCCAGCTGGCCGCGCCGTTGCTGGCGGACTTGGGGATCGGCACCTCGATCACCGGCTCGCGGCCGCTGAGCGTGACCACGCGGGCGTCGAGCACGCCCTCGCGTTCCACGGTGACCAGTGCGGTGGCTTGTGCAAACGGCATGCGC
This sequence comes from Rubrivivax sp., assembly GCA_031375065.1. Lineage (GTDB taxonomy): Bacteria > Pseudomonadota > Gammaproteobacteria > Burkholderiales > Burkholderiaceae_C > Rubrivivax. The sequence continues at coordinate 1,706 of JANMHH010000435.1, forward strand.
ACCTGCAGCCGGGCGGTCTGGCCGGGTTCGAGTTCGCGCTTTTCGGGCAGCAGTTCGATGCGGTCGTCGTTGTCCTGCGCAAACCACATCTGTTCTTCGCTGCTGAGCCAGGCCGACGTGGTGGCCACGCTGGCGCGGCCGGCGTCGTCGCGTGCGGTGGCGCGCAATTCGATCTCGCCGTTGACGTCGAGTTTGGCGTTGCACGACAAGCGGCCTTGTGCGTCGGTGTTGCCGCTGCACAGCAGACCCAGGGTTTTACTTTCTCGCCGGTTGTCGTAGCTGTAGAACCCGCCCACGATGCGCTTGCGGGTGCTCAGGGTCTGGTGCTGCAGGCCTTGCACCTCCACCGCGCGACCCTTGAGCGGTTTGCTGTCGGTGCTGAGCACCACCGCCGTGAACTGCACCTGGCCGCGCGCTGCGGCCCAGTTGGGCGCACGAACCCCCACCACCACCGCAGCGGGCCACAGGCGCAAACGCTGGCTGACGGTTTGCACTTCGCCATTGGGGTCGGCAAACGTCAGCTCGGTTTGAAGGTCAGCCGGGCCGGTCAAGGCCGGCAGTTTCTTGACGACGATCAGGGCGGCACCCTGCGCATTGGTGGTGGCCGTCAGCTTGTCGGCCACCAACACGCTGCCGTCGGTGCCTTCTTCGTCTTCGGCCGGTGCTTTGCCCGGGGGCTCGAAACTGAAGTCTTCATAACCGGCAAACTGCGAAGTGGCCGGGCGCAACAGGGCCGACAGCTTCAGCGGCAACAAGGGCATGGGCCCGCCGGCCATCGCGTTGAGCTGGGCCGCAAAGGGCAGCTCGGTAGGCGCCACCAGCACGCCAGACGGCCCGCCCAGGCGCGCGTCCACCAGCGGCACGCGAAAGGCTTCGACCCGGAAACTGCCGCTGCCCAGGCGTTGATCACCACGCTGCAGCGCCACGTCATACAGGCCCAGCGCCGCGGTCCGGGGGATCAGCCAACGGCTCTCGGCCGAGCGTGCCGTGGCGGCGCCGCGCGGTGGCCAGCTCAGTGGCAGGCGCACGATGGCGTCGGTGCCCACGTGCGTGAGCACCACTTCGGTGGGCAGCTTGTCCACCGCCGACAGGGCCAGCCCAGCCGCCACCTCTTCACGCACAAAGTGCTTCATCGACACCGTTTCACCCACGCGCAGCAGCGTGCGGTCGAACACCGTGTGGGCGCGCCAGTTGGCGGCCACGCCACTTTGGGTGTTGATGTTGAAACGCCAGGCCTCGATGCCGCGGCTCCAGCGGCTGAAGACAAAGCCCAGATCGGCGCCCGCGCCGTCACCGGCACGTGCGCTGACCATCAGGCCGTCGTTCTGCGGGCATTGGTTGTCGTTCTCATCGTCTTCAAAACCGCGCTCGATGCGCGCGATGCCGTCGGCCCCGGTGCTGCCATTCCACAGCGGCTTGCCGTGGCAGTTGTTGACTGCCACCCGAGCACCCGCCACCGGCCGGCCTTTGTCGAGCGTGGTCACCCAGACCAGGCTGGACGAGCGGCCACGCTTGAAGTGCACGCCCAGGTTGGTGACCAGGACGCCGGTGCGCGCAAACATCGGCGCCTGGGACGCCAGCAGCGCCTGGCCCAGGATGCGCGACTCGACTTCCACCACGTGGTAGCCACGCTGCATCAAGGGCACGCCGATGACCTCGGTGGCGCGCAGCTCGGTGGTCTTGAGTTGCGGCAGGTCGGCGCGCTTGACGTCGGCATCACCGGTCAGCATGCCTTGGTGGCGGGTTTGAACCTGGTCTTCGTTGTCTTTTCTAAGCTTGACCATCCAGCTCAACAGCACTTCGTCGCTGATGCTCGCGGGGTCCAAACGCTTGATGGCCACCTTGCCGCCGGTGCTGGCGCCGGCCAGATCGGCCTGCACATGGCGCAAGGTCATCGGCAACATGGCCGGCTCACCGGGCGCCATGCCGGCTTCGACGATGCCAAACGGCGCAGCCGCAAACTTGGCCAGCGGCGGCATGGCGCCCGTGGCCACGTCGAGCGGGAAGCTGGCGGCGTTGGCCAGTGCGCGGCCCGTTTCGTCTTGAAGTGCGGCCGGCAGGATGAGCTTGAAGCGCGTGTTCTCGGGCAAGGGCGCCGCAAAGCGCACTTCGTCCAGTGTGGCGGCGCGGTCTTGTGGGTCGAGCTTCGGTGACTGCGCTGCGCCCGCCGCTGGCGGCGTGGGTTGCAGCCGAATGGCCAGAGCCAGAGCGCGGGGAATGGGCGCGCTGAAGCGCAGGACCATGGGCCGCAAGGGCAGACAGGCGGCGCGTGCGTTTTCGCGTTCGCAGCTGAACTCGGCCAGCAGGCGCGAACGCACCTGCCATTGAAAGCGCTGGGTTCGGCGCGACACCAGCTGGAGCTGGTCGGCAGCGGCGATGCCGGGCCCCCACACCACGCGCACTTTGGCGTCGGCCGGCAGCGGGCGCTGGCAGGCCAGCAGCACCAGGTGGCCAGGGCCGGTCTCGCGGCGCAGTTGCTGGAGCGCTTCGGTGCGCGCGGCACCTTCGACCAGGCGCACGGGGATGCGTTCGCCCAGGCCTTCGACCTCGCACCAGGCGCCGGTCTTTACGCTGGCCAGGTTGGGCGCGCCGTTCAAGCGCAGCAAAAAGTGCTGCTCCTCTTCGATGCGCTGGCCTGACCACGGTTGGGTGGAGATGACCACCGGGGCACCGGTTGAGAACGCAAACTCGGTGGCGCCCGCAAGCGGCCCGCCCAGTGGAGCAAATCCTGCCGCGGGCTTGAGCGCGCAGCGCTGCCCCGCCGCCAACGGTTGGCGCAGGTCCAGCGCCCATTCGCGGTCATTCAGCCAGCGTGCGTCACCCGCTGGCGCTGCGCCGTTGCACAACACCTGAAAAGGCGCCAGCAGGCGCGGGTCGCCAGCGGGCACCACCGGGCTGTCGAAACGCACCGTGATCTGGCGGACCTCGGCGACCTCGCCTTGCGGTACGACTTGCGAAACCCGGGCGGCGGCCTGTACCCAGATGGGCAGGCAAGCGACCACCAGGGCCAGCGCGACCCGTGCTGCCACGCGCGCCCCACCAGCACCACCGACTTGCGAAGCCACTTGCATGCACCACCTCCAGGTGGTTCATTCTGGCGCGCCGAGCGGGATTTTTATCCCGCGACAAGGGGAGGCGCCAGCTACTGCAAAGAGGGCTCTTCCGGCGCCCCTTGGCGGCCACCGCGGGACTCGCGGGCGTCCAATTGCAATTGGCGCCGCTGCGCCAACAGCTGGCGCAGGCGCGCGTCGATGACCGAGCCTTCGATGAAGTCCTGCCCCGTGGCGCCACGCGAGACCTGCTGCGCGCTGCGCAAACGGTCGATCGCGCCCGTCAAGTCGCCCAGGACAGCGCGGGCCTCGGCGCCGGCGCGCAGGGAACGCAGGCGCATGCCCTGGCCCTCGGTGCCGCCCACCAACGCTTGGCTGGTGGCGGCCAGCAGTTCCCAGGCGGCGGCATCCTGGCTGTGATCCGACACCCAGGTCTGCAGCGCTTCGGTGCTTTGCCGCAATGCGGGTGTCAGGTCGCTGGTGCCGCGGTTGGTGCTGTGGTTGGTGCTGAGGTTGGCTTGTTGGTGCAGCAACAGCGCTTGAGCGCGCAACAGCAGCGGCGGCCTTTCCGAGCTGCGCGCGGGCAGTTGGTCCAGCACGGCCAAGGCGCCTGGTGCGTCGCCCCGCGCCATGGCCAACTCGGCTTGCAAGAGCCCCAGCACCCGTTCGGCGGCCGGCTCGCGCTGCGCTGCCTTGGCGGCTTCTTGTTGAGCTTGCACCGCCAACGCCTGAGCGCGGGCATGGTCCTTCAACATCGACGCGGCCAGCGCCCCGGCCACCAGCGCGCCCACGCGGTCGGCCAGCAGCGGCGAAGAACTGGCGCCATTCAGACGTTGCAAGGACTGCGCGCTGTCGTCCATCAGCACCCGGGCACGGGCTTGCATGGCGGCATGCAGCAAGCTGGGTTGCGGCAAGGGTTGGCCCGCCAGCATGGTGCGGTTGCGCGCCTCGCTGATGCGGTCCACGGTGAGCGGGTGGCTGCGCAGATAGGGAAAGCCGCCCGAGTCGGTGATGCGCGAGGCCGCGTCCATCTTTTCGAACATCGACGCCATGCCGCCGGGCGCAAAGCCGGCGGCGGACAGCACGGTGAAGCCGATGCGGTCGGCCTCCCGCTCGACATCGCGTGAAAAATTCAGCTGTGTCTGGATGGCCGCGGCTTGGCCGGTGGTGATGGCCGCGTTGGCCATGTCGACGCTGTTGCTGCGACTGGCCGCAAACACCCCCAGGAGAAGCGAAGCCAAGGCCACCAGCGAAGCCCGCTGCTGGGGCGCAATGCTGCGCGCGATGTGGCGCTGCGTGACGTGGGTGAGCTCGTGGGCCAGCACCGAGGCCAGCTGGTCGGGCGTTTGGGTCAGCGCCATCAAGCCCAGGTGCACACCCACGTAGCCGCCCGGCATGGCAAAGGCGTTGACGCTGCGATCGCGCACCAGAAAGGCCTCGAAGGCAAAGGCGCGCTCGATTTCGGGGTTGATGTCGCCCAGCCTTTGCGCCGCTTCGACCAAGGGCTGCCACAGTTGCAGCAGGTACTCCAGCAGCACGGGGTCGTCCAGGTACTGCGGGTCGCGCCGACCTTCGCGCATGATTTGCTCGCCCAGGCGACGTTCGGCGCTGACCGACAAGTCGTCTGAAGCCGATTCGCCCAGCGCCGGCAGGCGAACCTGGGCGGCCGCTGGCAGGTGGGCCGACAAGCCGCCGGTGGCCGTGGCCATGGCCAGAACCAGGGCCAACAAACGGCGCCAGGGCGCAAGGGATGTGGTGTGCATTCGGCGGTTGAGGTGGGTTGTGCGTGGACGGAGGGCTCAGGAGCTGAGGAGCGTCGGTCTGGGAGTGGAAGTTGCAGAAGTGGCCATGAAAGGGAGTGGCCCCGTTTGAATCGGCCGACGAATCGGCCGACTTTGGCCCCGCCGAACTGGAACGTGCTGACCTTGAGCTGGCTGTCCTTCCAGCGGACTGGCTTGGAGCGCCAAAGCAGCCGTCGCGTTCCCTGCCTGCCTGCTTGCTTGCCTGCCAGTCTGACTGCTGCTCTGCTGCTCTTCTGCTCTTCTGCTCCGCGCCCGCTGGTGGCTATCATGACACTGCCATGTTTCTGACTGTGAACCCATGACTTCGCCCCTGACACACTTTGACCACGAGGGCCAGGCGCACATGGTCGATGTGGCGGCCAAGGCCGAGACCCACCGCGTGGCGCGGGCCACCGGCCACATCCACATGTTGGCGGCCACCTTCGAGCTGATCGCCACCGGCCAGGCCAAAAAAGGTGACGTGATCGGCATTGCGCGCATTGCCGCCATCCAGGGCGCCAAGCGCACGGCCGAGTTGATTCCCTTGTGCCACCCCTTGCCGATCACGCGGGTGGCGGTGGACTTTGAGCTCGACCGTCAGCTGCTGGAGGTGCGCTGCACCGCGCAGGTCGAGACGCTCGGTCGCACGGGGGTCGAGATGGAAGCACTGACGGCCGTTCAGATTGGCCTGCTGACCATTTACGACATGTGCAAAGCGGCCGACCGCGGCATGGTGATGGGCGGCATTCGGGTGCTGGAAAAGAGCGGCGGCAAGTCGGGGCGCTGGGTTGCGCCTTGAGCCTGTTGGCCTGAATGCCGGTGTTGCAGCAGGCCATGTGCCACAGGCGCTCTATTTCGGCTTCGGCAGAAACTCGCGCCAAGACATGACGCGGGTGGGCAGCTCACACTGAAACGGCAGCCCGGGCGCGGGTGCCACGGCCGCATCGGGGCAAGGCTCGAACAGTTCCTCGGCGTCCACCTTGTTGAATTCGCGCAGGCGCGCGGCGATGTGGCGCGCGGCGTCCAACTCGCCCCGTTCGGCCAACGACTTGGCCCACGCCGTCATCAGGCGCGTGTCGAGCAGGTAGTGGCTGACGCGGTCAAAAGCCCGAGCCGGGTCGGCCGGTGCCACACCCGAGGTCACCGCAGCGTAGTCGGCATGGTGGGCGAAAAATATGCTTTGCTGGCCAACGGCGATTCGCTGTTCCAGCGGCGGATCGCCCGGGTTGGCGGTGAAGATCGCGGCCACGCGGCTGTAGTCACAGACCGAGAACACCGCGCCCGCGGCCAGCAAGCCACCGGCGATGCCCAGGCTGGCATTGCGCCAACCGGCCTTCACTTCCGGGCTGTTGGGCGCGCGGGGGGATTGCAGTGCAAAGCCCAGCGCCCACGCGGTGGGCAGCAAAAAATAGGCGTACCAAAGCGGGTACTCCAACAGACTGTGCAAGCCGATCATCAGCACCATCATCCAGGCGCAGCGTTTGGCGCTGCCGGTGTCACCTTCCGCCTGCCAGGCGCTGATGCCGGCCCGCCCAACGGCCCACAGCAGCAAGCCCAGCACCAGGGCGGCCAACGGCAAGCCCAACTCCACGGCCAGCTGCAGCGGCAGGTTGTGGGTGTGGTCAAAAAAAGCGGTGGGGCGGCCGGGAAAAGGCGTCAACGTCCATGCCAGGTTGAATTCGCCAAATCCAACCCCCCACCACGGGTGGGCCTGGATCAAGGTCCAGGTGTTTTTCCAGATGCCAAAGCGGGAGCCCGAAATGTCGCTTTCATTCAAGCGCGCGGTGCCGCCAAAGCTGTGCTCGGCCAGCGCCGCCCACTGGGCCATGCCCCACCAGCACAAGGCGTAGATCAGTGGCGTGGACAGCAGCAGCAGCCTGGCCGGGCGGCTGAGCTTGCGGTCCAGCAAGCCCCACAAGCCCATCAGCACCACGCTGACCAGGCCGGTGCGTGAGGCGGTGAGCACCACGGCGAACACAAATGCGGTGGTCGCAACCGCAGCCTGCCAGCGCGTCAAGCGGC
>JANMHH010000442.1:0-4124 GCA_031375065.1 Rubrivivax sp.
GGCGTCGCCATAGCTGAAAAAGCGGTAGCGCGATTCCACCGCGTGGCGGTACAGCGCCATGATGTGTTCGTACCCCGCAAAGGCACTCACCAGCATCATCAAGGTGCTCTTGGGCAGGTGGAAGTTGGTGACCAGGCGATCCACCACCCGAAAGTCAAAGCCCGGGGTGATGAAGATGTCGGTTTCGCCAACAAACGGCGCCAGGCCCTGCCCCGCGGGTTGGTGGCGCGCGGCCGACTCCAGCGCCCGCAGCGTGGTGGTGCCCACCGCCACGACACGGCCGCCACGGGCCTGGGTGGCTTGGATGGCGGCCACCGTGGCTGCGCTGACTTCGAACCACTCGCTGTGCATGCGGTGCTCCGACAAACGTTCCGCGCGAACCGGCTGGAACGTGCCCGCGCCCACATGCAGGGTCACGGCCGCGCGTTGCACGCCGCGCACTTCCAGCGCGTCGAGCAGGGCCTGGTCGAAGTGCAATGCCGCGGTGGGCGCGGCCACCGCGCCAGGGCGCGCAGCAAACACCGTTTGGTAGCGGGCTTCGTCTTCGGCGCTGTCGCTGTGTTCGATGTAGGGCGGCAGCGGCACATGGCCGTGGCGTTCCAGCAGCACCAAAGGGTCCTGCGGAAAGCGCAGGTGAAACAGTGAATCCTCGGGCCCGGCGCGGCCCAGCACCTGGGCGTCGAAGGCGTCGCCAAAACGCACCAGACCACCCGCCTTGGGCGACTTGCTGGCGCGCAGATGGGCCAGCACTTCAAAGTTGGGAAGCACCCGCTCGATCAAGGCCTCGACCGCACCGCCGGTGGGCTTTTCGCCCATCAAACGCGCCTTGATGACGCGCGTGTCGTTGAAGACCAGCAGGTCGCCGCTGCGCAGCAAGCCAGGCAGGTCCCGAAAGATGCGGTCCACCGGCAAGTGACCTGTACCGTCGAGCAGGCGAGACGAGCTGCGCTCTGCGGCGGGGTGTTGGGCGATCAGCTCAGCGGGCAGCGCAAAGTCAAAGTCGCTCAGCGTGTGTTCGGAGGGCATGTTTTCAGGCCGACGGGCAGCCTGCGCAAAGAGAAGGTCAAAATTGTTCCATGCCCACCCTTGAAGCGCCAGCGCCGGCGGCCAAGACCCCAGACGACAAGTTGTCGGCGCCAGCACGCGCGATGCGCAAGCTGGGCCTGGTGCGCGACATCGACCTGGCGCTGCACCTGCCGCTGCGCCATGTGGATGAAACACGGCTGGTACCGATCAGCCAGCTGCGCGACGGCGACCACGCCCAGGTGCAGGGCACGGTGCAAGAGTGCCGGGTGGAGATTCGCTCGCGCCGCCAGTTGCTGGTGCGCCTGGCCGATGGCAGCGGCAGTGAACTGCAGCTGCGCTTGCTGAACTTCTACCCCAGCAACCAAAAGACGCTGGCCGAGGGCAACCTGGTGCGCGTGCGGGGTGAAGTGCGCGTGAGCTTTACCGGCCGTGAGATGGTGCACCCCGAGTTTCGCGCCGTCAGCGCCGACACACCGCTGCCCACGGCGCTGACACCGGTTTATCCCACCAACGCCCAGCTGCCGCAGGCTTACCTGCGCAAAGCCGTGACCTCGGCGTTGGCGCGCGCACCGTTGGGTGAACTGCTGCCCGCCGGCATGGTGCCAGCCGGTCTGCCCCCACTGCGCCAGGCGGTCAACCTGCTGCACCACCCCGGGCCTGAGGTTGACCTGCTCACGCTGCAAGACCACAGCCACCCGGCCTGGCAGCGCCTGAAATTCGATGAGCTGCTGGCCCAGCAATTGGCGCAGGCCCAGGCCCAGGCCGCGCGTGCCTTGCTGGCCGCACCCGCGCTTCGGCCCCAAGCCGGCGGGTTGTCGGCGCAGCTCTTGCAAGCCTTGCCGTTTGCCCTGACAACCGCGCAGCAGCGTGTGGTGCAAGAGATCCACGCCGACCTGGCGCGCCCGCAGCCCATGCACCGCTTGCTGCAAGGCGACGTGGGCTCGGGCAAGACGGTGGTGGCCGCATTGGCTGCCACCGTGGCCATGGGCTCGGGCTGGCAATGCGCGCTGATGGCACCCACCGAAATTCTGGCTGAGCAGCATTTTCGCAAGCTGGTGCATTGGCTGCAGCCCCTGGGCATCACGGTGGCCTGGTTGACCGGCAGCCGCAAAGGCAAGTTGCGCGACGCCATGCTGGCGCAGGTGGCCTCGGGCCAAGCGAAGCTGGTGGTGGGCACGCACGCCGTCATCCAACGCGACGTGGTGTTTGCGCGGCTGGGGCTGGCGGTGGTGGACGAACAGCACCGCTTTGGCGTGGCCCAACGGCTGGCTTTGCGCGACAAGTTGTTGGCGCAGCGCCTGGAGCCGCACCTGTTGATGATGAGCGCCACGCCGATCCCGCGCACCTTGGCCATGAGCTACTTTGCCGATCTGGACGTCAGCACCATCGATGAGCTGCCGCCGGGCCGCACGCCCATCGTCACCAAGGTCTTTGCGGACGGCAAACGTGACGCGGTGATCGAGCGCATCCGCGGCGAAGTCCTGCAAGGGCGGCAGGTCTACTGGGTCTGCCCGCTGGTTGAAGAGAGCGAACACATCGACCTGCAAAACGCCACCGCCACGCACGCCGAACTGGGCGCCGCGCTGCCGGGGGTGTTGGTGGGCCTGCTGCACGGGCGCATGAAGTCGGCTGAAAAGGCCGCCGTGATGGCGCTTTTCACCAGCGGTGAGATGAAGCTCTTGGTCGCCACCACCGTGATCGAGGTGGGCGTGGACGTGCCCAACGCCAGCCTGATGGTGATTGAACACGCCGAACGCTTCGGCCTGGCGCAGCTGCACCAGCTGCGCGGCCGTGTCGGCCGCGGGGCGGTGGCCAGCGTCTGCGTGCTGCTGTTCACCGGCCCTCTGTCGCCCACCGGCAAGGCCCGCTTGCAGGCCATGGCTGAAACCAACGACGGCTTCGAGATCGCCCGGCGCGACCTGGACATCCGCGGCCCTGGCGAATTCATGGGCGCGCGTCAAAGTGGCGATGCGCTGCTGCGCTTTGCCGACCTGGCGCTCGACGGTGCCCTGTTGCAGCAGGCCCGCGACGTGGCGCCTCGCCTGCTGGCCCAGGCGCCTGCCGCAGCACAGGCGCATGTGGACCGCTGGCTGGGCAGCAAGGCCGAGTTCATGAAGGCCTGAAGGGACCGCGTACCTGACCGCCCACGCGCCTAGCCGCCAAAGTGCATCTGGTACTTGGCGCCATCGCTGAACAGGCAAGCCCCGGTGCCAATACCCGGACCCGTCAGCAGGTACTCACACTGCGCGTTGACGCCTTTGCCGCCATAGCCATTGGCAATGCCGCGCTGGCCGCTGAAGCTGCGCGGCGTGGGGCCCAGGACTTCGGTGTGGATGCGGCCAAAGGCGGCATAGCCGCTGTCCACGCGGGTGGCTTCGCCTTGCAGGCTGTCGCCTTGGTAGCTGATGTTGAAACTGGCGCGGCCGCCTTGGTGGTCGACCACCACCGCCATCAGCAGACCGGCCTTGTTGGCCTGGGCGTTCAAGGGGTAGAGCCGGGCGGTCATCACCACCGGCTGCGGCAGTGGCGGCGGTGTGTTGGGCGGCTGCAGGATGGTCACGGCCTGCGGACCTGGGCCGTAGGCACCTTGCAGGGGGTAGGGCTGTCCTGTGCGCGGGTCCAAAGGGACCACGACACAGGCGCTGAGGGCGGCCAAGGACAACAGCGGCAAAACCCATGAAAGGAAACGTCGACTCATGCCCGTCTTTCGTTGCGCGGCACATGCCGCCAGCGCAGCTTGCTCGCCGCGCACGCCGTCGGCAACGCGCTGCCTGCAGGGTTGCGCCGCGCGATACCGGTGGTGGCGTTGAATCGGACTTCAGGCCCGGCCGGTGCGCGCGGACGGCACTTCGCCTGGCCGCCAACTGGCTTGCAGGCGCACCAGTTCACGCAGCACATCGGTGGGCAACTGGGCCCAACTCAGGTGCCCCACCTCCAGCCCGGCGCGCAGGTCGAACGACGAGGTCAGGTACGAACGGCCCGCAGCCGACCGATCGACTGGCAGCAGCCGGGAAGCAGGGAAAGGATGGGTGGCAAAAAACCGACTCATGGTGCTCAAGCCAAAGACATCGTCAACAGCGCCGCGCGCAGTCCATTGA
>JANMHH010000471.1:0-3212 GCA_031375065.1 Rubrivivax sp.
GGCGTCGATGCGGCCCCGTTGAACGACGCCGCGGAAGTGCAGCGCGCCAACGCCGCCACTGTCATCTTCGTCGGCATCGACGGCAAGCTCGCCGGCTTCGTCGCCATCGCAGACCCCATCAAGGCCACGACGCCGCAGGCACTTCAGGTGCTCAAGGCTGCGGGCATTCGCATCGTGATGCTGACCGGTGATGGAAAGACGACGGCCGAGGCGGTTGGCAAGCAACTCGGCATCGACGAGGTGGTTGCCGAGGTGTTCCCTGAAGACAAGGTCGCAGTCGTGCAGCGATTGATGAAACAGGGACGGGTCGTGGCCATGGGAGGCGACGGTGTCATCGATTCGCCGGCCCTGGCCGCGGCCACGGTCGGCATCGCCATGGGCACCGGCACCGACGTGGCCATGACCAGCGCGCAACTCACCCTCGTCAAGGGCGACCTGCGCGGCATCGCCACGGCCACCGCGCTGTCGGTGGCCACGGTGGCCAACATGAAGCAGAACCTGGCCTTCGCCTTCGTCTACAACGCGCTGGGCATCCCGCTCGCTGCCGGGCTGCTCTACCCCTTCACCGGCTGGCTGCTGTCGCCGATGATCGCGGCGCTGGCGATGAGCCTGAGCTCGGCGTCGGTGATTGGCAATGCGCTGCGCCTGCGGGGCGCCGCATTGAAGCAAGACTGACCGCCGACACCGCGCCTGGCAGTGCTGCGCGCGCGTACCGGCGGGACTGATTCGTTGGCACCGCCAGCAACACACGCTGACTCACGGGCTTCGACACCCCCTGTTGACGTTTGCGAGCCGGTGGCCCGTGTCAGCCGGGCGAAGGCGGTCAACGTCCGGCAGCAGCACCTGCCTTGAGCTTGTCGGCCAGTTGCTTTTGCTTTTCCGCCAACGGCGGGAAGGGGCCGTATCGGTGCTGATCGGCGGTGCCCAAGAGGTAGGGCGGAAAAGCGGCGTCCACCGGCTTGTTCCAGCGCGCGGGAAAGTCTGCTTCCAGGTTGGCCTTCACCGGGCGCGGTTTCGACACCATGTGTGCAGCCACGTCATAAGCCTCGTCCACGCTCAGCAGGGTGGCGTCGTGGCTGGCGCCCAGCGGCATGTTGGCGGCGATGAAGCGGGTGGCCATCACCAGGCGGTTCATGCCAGCGCCGGTGTTGAAGCTGTCTGGACCCCACAGCGGCGGGAAGGTGTAGCCCTGCGCGTCGCCAGCCTTGCCCACCCGTTGGCCTTGGCCTTCGGGCTTGTGGCAGGCCGCGCACTTGGCGTCGTACACCAACTGGCCGGCGGTCGTGTCGGCCCGGCGGTTGGGCATTTTGAACGGCGGCGTGGCCATGCCCTGGACGTTGCCGCCCACCGGCACGCCTTGCGACAGGAAGGCGATGTAGGCGGTGTAGGCCTTCATCTCGCGCGACCCCAGGGCCAGCGCTTTGCCGTTCATACTGCGCTCCATGCAGCCGTTCACCCGTTCCTCCACGGTGCTGATGTCGCCTTCACGCGCCCGGTACTGCGGGAAGACGGCCGTGACGCCCACCCAGGGCATCGCAAAGGGCTTGGTGGCGGCGGCCTGGTGGCACGAGGTGCAGGCCAGGTTGTTGCCGGCATGGCGCATCTTGCGGTCGGCCACCTCGGGGCCGATGAGTGCAAAGGTGCGGGTGCTCAGCGCCTGGCCGTACAGCACCAGGTCCTTCTGCGGGCCGGCCGGCATCTGCGCCGGGTCGGGCACGGCGCGGCCGAGCAGGCTGAGCTCGCTGGGTGCGGCGGCGGTCTGGTCCTGCGCCAGCAACGGGACCGCAGCGGCCATCAAGGCGGCTGCGCTGACAAAGAGGTGCGTGCGCATGACTGAGGGTTCTCCACTGGCCGTTGCTGAGTGGCTGAGATTAGGCACTTGGCTGGATCGTCACCATGCGCTGGGATACATAGCTTCCACAGACCATGGCAGCAGACGGCCCTTCGACGCACGCTACATTCACGCCACGGCGATAGCCGCCGTCAAGGGCGTTGGCGCGTGTTGTGAGGCCTTCCTGGCCACAGACACTGCAGCATGAAAGCACCACGAGCCCTTGTCACTGCAGATGAAGTTCAGTCGCAAATCGTTGAAGCAACCGGCCACCACCATGATCACTTTGTACGACTGCGCCACCGCACCCAGCCCGCGCCGCGCCCGCATCTTTCTGGCCGAGAAGAAGGTCGCCCATGTCACGGTCAACGTCGACCTGGCGCGTGGCGAGCAGCTGGGGCAGGCCTACCGGGTCATCAACCCCCTGTGCACGGTGCCGGCGCTGAAACTGGAAGACGGCTTGCTGTTGATCGACAACGCAGCCATCGCCGCCTACGTCGAAGCCCGTTGGCCCGAGCCGCCTTTGATGGGCCACACGCCGGTCGAAAAGGCCCGCATCGCCAGCCTGAACTGGCGCATGGAGTTCGAAGGTTTGATGGCGGTGGCCGAGGCCTTGCGCAACAGCTCACCGGCGATGGTGGGCCGGGCATTGCCGGGGCCCAAAGACTATCCGCAGATTGCCGAACTGGCCCAGCGCGGCCTGGCCCGTTTGCAGCAGTTTCTGGTCGACCTGGACCAGGAGTTGAGCGGCCGCGATACGCTGGACGCCAGTGGTTTCAGCGTGGCCGACATCACCGCCGTGGTGGCGGTGGACTTTGCCCGCGTGGTGCGGGTCAAGCCCGGTGAGCAGCACCCCAAGCTGCAACGCTGGCGCGCGGCGATGGCGCTGCGCCCTTCGATGAGCCTGTAGGTCCCGAGCTGCGACAGACCCGCAGCCCCTTCAGTCCTGAAAGCGGGGGCTGCGCTTTTCCAGGTTGGCGCGCACGGCTTCTTGTTGGTTGCGGCTGCCGATCAGCGCGGTTTGTTCGTCCGACTCGGCTTGCAACAACGCCGCGGCCCTGTCGCCCACGACGCCCACCGACTGGTTGAGCAGGCGCTTGGCGGCCCGCACCGCGTGCGGGTTTTGCTGGGCCACGGCCTGCGCCAGCGCGCGGGCTTGCTTCAGGGGATCGTCGCAAAGCCGTGTGGCCAGGCCCAGAGCGACGGCTTCTTCGGCTGCTACGACCCGGCCGGTGTAGACCAGCTCGCGCAGCACGTCGTCGCGGACCAAACCGCGCGCCAGCACCATGCCGGCCATGTCGGGCACGATGCCCCACTTGATTTCCATCACCGACAGGCGGGTCGCCGGGGCCAGCAAGCGCACGTCCGCGCCCAAGGCGAT
>JANMHH010000491.1:0-4937 GCA_031375065.1 Rubrivivax sp.
TGGAAATTTTCGACTACGACAACATCCTGCTTTTGCCGCGCAAGTGCCGCGTGGAAAGCCGGGCCGAATGTGATCCGGGTGTTGACTTCGGCGGCCGCCGCTTCAAGTTGCCGGTCGTGCCAGCCAACATGAAGACGGTGATCGACGAACCGATCAGCGAGATGCTGGCCCAAAGCGGCCACTTCTACGTGATGCACCGGTTCGATCTGGACAACGTGTCCTATGCCAAGCGCATGCGCGACAAGGGGCTGTTTGTCAGCATCAGTTCGGGCGTCAAGGCGGCCGACTTTGCCGTCATCGACCGCCTGGCCGCCGAAGGCGTGGGCGCCGACTACATCACCATCGACATTGCGCACGGCCATGCCGAGAGCGTGCGCAAGGCCATCGAACACATCAAGACCCGTTTGCCGCAGACCTTTGTCATTGCCGGCAACGTGGCCACGCCCGAAGCCGTGATCGACCTGGAAAACTGGGGCGCCGACGCCACCAAGGTGGGCGTGGGGCCGGGCAAGGTCTGCATCACCAAGCTCAAGACCGGCTTTGGCACCGGTGGCTGGCAGCTCAGTGCGCTGAAGTGGTGTGCCCGCGTGGCCACCAAACCCATCATTGCCGACGGCGGCATTCGCCACCACGGTGACATTGCCAAGAGCGTGCGTTTTGGCGCCGCGATGGTGATGGTGGGCTCGCTCTTTGCGGGGCACGAAGAGTCACCCGGCGCCACGGTGGAAGTCGACGGCAAGCGCTACAAGGAGTACTACGGCAGCGCCAGCGACTTCAACAAAGGCGAATACAAGCACGTCGAGGGCAAGCGCATCCTCGAGCCCATCAAGGGTGCGCTGGCCGACACGCTGCGCGAAATGCGCGAGGACGTGCAAAGCAGCATCAGTTACGCCGGCGGCCAGCAGCTGGCCGACCTGAAGAAGGTCAACTACGTGATCCTGGGCGGCGAAAACGCTGGCGAACACCTGTTCATGTGAGCCGACTTGCGGCCGGCTTGCGCGGCTGGCGTTGCAGAACGTCGCTGCGATGGGGTTGGCCGAGCACAGCGCCGCGGCGTCGCTGCGAGGCCGAGGCGCTGAGGGCTGTTTTCTAGCGGGCCACCATGCCCAGGTTGGCGTCGCCTTCGTTGCTGCCCTGGCGCTGGCCGTTCAGCGCCGCATCCGCGCCGGCCCGGCCGGCCCTGGCTCCCAGGGGAAACGCCCGCTCAGCCGACACCGCCGGGCAAAAGCCGGTGTCTGCGGCCACTTTGGCTGCGCTCATCAAGGGATCGCTTGCGCCACCCTGAGCCGTGCTGAAGTCCTCTGCCACCACACACACCGGTGCCAAACCGTCGAAGTAGCGGCCTTCGTTGCGGTGGTTGACACTTTCAAAGTTGACCACGCTGTAGGTCCGACCACAGGCGTTGGCGGGCAAGAAGCCGACCGGTTTGCCGCAGGTGGTTTCGCCCACCGCGACCACCTCGACGTTGGCCCCGCGCAGGCCATTGATGAGCTGTTCGCTGGCCGAGCAAGTGCGCCGACCCATCAAGACAAAAACACGGGGCAAGCCCAGTGCCGAGCTCAAATTGCTGAAGGGGAAGTTCTGGTTGTTGCTGTTGGCGCGCTTGTCGTTGTAGAGCAGGGTCGCGTAGTTCAAACCGTTGCCGCGCAAACCCGCCACGTAAGACGCCAGCGTGCCGCCGGTTGAAACCAGACCGCCGCCGTTGTAGCGCAGGTCCAGCACCACGTCCTGAACGCCTTCGGCCTTGAAACGGGAAAAACTGGTTTCCAGCGGCGCCAGGGCTTGCGAGATCATGTCCTTGACGGCCACATAGCCGATCCGGCGCCCCCCGGTGGTGGTGATGACGTTGCTGCCGGTCACCGGTGTGAGGTTGAAGACCGCCGCACGCAGATTGACGGTGCGATCAACGCCAGCGCGGCGCAGCACCAAAACCAAGGTGTCACCAACCTCTTGGGCGGTGAGCGACGAAAAGTCGTCGGCCACGATCAGCTCAGCTGCGCCGCGCCCGTTGATGCTCATCACACGGTCACCCCGCTGAACGCCCCCGGCGGCCGCAGGTGAAAGCGGTTCGACGTAACGCACGTAAAGCGGCTTGCTGCCGTCGCGCGCCAGCTCCAGACCGGCTACTGAAAGCCCGTAGCCCAGGCTGGCACCGTCACCAAAAAAGCGGTTGAAGGACTCGGTGGTCTGGCTGCCGCTGAAGCGGTCGGCTTGCAAGAAGGGGGCGGTGCCCCCGGTGTAGATCAGCGCATCAAAGTAACTTTGGGCGTCTGCATAGGGCAAAGGGTCGGGTCGGGGTGAGATGCGGTACCAGAAGTACCACTCGTTCATGTAGTCCCCAATCCAGGCCTTGTGTTCGGGCACCGAGCACAGCGCCGGCGGGCTGCCGCTGCCGCTGTCGCTTGAGCTGCCGCCGCCGCAGGCAGCCAGCAGCAGGGGCGCCAGGCAGGCCGCCCAGAGGGCTCGCCGCTTGGGCGCATTTCGCTTCAAGAACATCGCATCCCACGGGTGATTCATGCACCGGTCTCCTGCAAAGGCCACACGGACGGGCTCGGCCCGCCACCTACAATTCAAACTCCACACAGACGCCCCGCGTTGACACGGTCAGTCCCTGCCTGGCTGTCGGAGTTGTATCGCTTTGTCCCGCCCCGTTCGGCGCCGACACCACCCAGACTTTCATCGCCATCATGACCGAGCTTGCCAAATCATTCGATCCCGCTGCCATTGAAGCCCACTGGGGGCCCCTTTGGTCGCAAGCCGGACATGCGGCAACGACATTGGATCCTGCCAAGCCATCGTTCAGCATCCAGCTGCCGCCGCCCAATGTGACCGGCACGCTGCACATGGGGCATGCGTTCAACCAGACCATCATGGACGCGCTGACCCGCTATCACCGCATGCGGGGCCACAACACGCTGTGGCTGCCGGGCACCGACCACGCCGGCATCGCCACGCAAATCGTCGTCGAACGCCAGTTGCAAGAAGCCGGCTTGTCGCGTCACGACCTGGGCCGCAAGAATTTTGTGGCCCAGGTGTGGGACTGGAAGCACACCAGCGGCGCCACCATCACCAACCAGATGCGCCGCATGGGCGACAGCGTGGATTGGTCGCGCGAGTACTTCACGATGGACGACAAGCTCTCGACCATCGTCACCGAGACGTTTGTGCGCCTGTTCGACGATGGCCTGATCTACCGCGGCAAGCGCCTGGTCAGCTGGGACCCCACGCTGAAGAGCGCGGTGTCGGACCTGGAGGTCGAAAGCGAAGAGGAAGACGGTTTCCTGTGGCACATCCGCTACCCCTTGGCCGATGGCAGCGGCAGCGTGGTGGTGGCCACCACACGGCCCGAGACCATGCTGGGCGACACCGCGGTCATGGTGCATCCGGAAGACGAACGTTACACCGCACTGGTGGGGCAGCAGGTGCAGCTGCCGTTGTGCAACCGGACCATCCCGGTCATTGCCGACAGCTATGTCGACCGAGAGTTCGGCACCGGCGTGGTCAAGGTGACACCCGCGCACGACCTCAACGACTACGCCGTCGGTCAGCGCCACGGCCTGCCGATGATTGGCGTGCTGGACCTCGAGGCCAAGGTCAACGCCAACGCACCCGAGGCCTACCGCGGCCTGGACCGTTTTGTGGCCCGCAAGAAGGTCGTGGCCGACCTCGACGCCCTGGGCCTGCTGGTCGAAACCAAGAAGCACCGCCTGCAGGTGCCACGCTGCGCCCGCACCGGGCAGGTGGTGGAGCCGATGCTCACCGACCAGTGGTTCGTGGCTGTCAACAAGGCCGGGGCAGACGGCGTCAGCATCGCCGAAAAGGCCCGCCGCGCGGTCAGCAGCGGCGAGGTGCGTTTTGTGCCCGAGCAATGGGTCAACACCTACAACCACTGGATGGACAACTTGCAGGACTGGTGCATCAGTCGCCAGCTGTGGTGGGGCCATCAGATTCCGGCCTGGTACGGCTCGGGCGGCGAGCTCTTTGTAGGGCGCAGCGGAGAAGAAGCCCGCCAACGCGCCAGCGCGGCTGGGTACAGCGGCAGCCTGACCCGCGACGAAGACGTGCTCGACACCTGGTACTCGTCGGCCTTGGTGCCCTTTTCAACGCTGGGCTGGCCCGCTAAGACGGTGGAGCAGGGCCTGTTCCTGCCCAGCACCGTGCTCGTCACCGGTTTTGACATCATCTTTTTCTGGGTCGCCCGGATGATCATGATGACCACCCACTTCACCGGCAAGGTGCCGTTCAAGGACGTCTACATCCACGGCCTGGTGCGCGACGCGCAAGGCCAGAAGATGAGCAAAAGCGAAGGCAACGTGCTCGACCCCGTGGACCTGATCGATGGCATCGAACTGGGCCCCTTGCTGGACAAGCGCACCACCGGTCTGCGCAAGCCCGAGACCGCGCCACGCGTGCGCAAACAGACCGAAAAGGAATTCCCGGTCGGCATCCCCGCGTTTGGAGCCGATGCCTTGCGCTTCACGATGGCCAGCTACGCCACGCTGGGCCGCAACATCAACTTCGACGCCAAGCGCTGCGAGGGCTACCGCAACTTCTGCAACAAGCTCTGGAACGCCACCAAGTTCGTGTTGATGAACTGCGAAGGCCAGGACTGCGGTTTGAAAGAGCACAGCAAAGCCGAGTGCGCACCCGGCGGGCCCTTTCACGGCTACATGTCGTTCTCCATGGCCGACCGTTGGGTCGCCGGTGAACTGCAAAGGGTTGAAGCCGCCGTCACGCAGGGCTTTGCCGACTACCGCCTGGACACCGTGGCCAGTGCGATCTACAGCTTTGTCTGGGACGAATACTGCGACTGGTACCTGGAAATCGCCAAGGTGCAAATCGCCCAGGGCAGCCCGGCGCAGCAGCGCGCCACGCGCCGCACGCTGATCCGCACGCTGGAGACCGTGCTGCGCCTGCTGCACCCGGTGGCACCCTTC
>JANMHH010000496.1:0-2488 GCA_031375065.1 Rubrivivax sp.
GGCGGCAAGCGCAGGCGGATGACGTTGAGCCGGTGGTACAGGTCTTCGCGAAACACACCCTGGCGAACCCGCTCTTCCAGGTTCTGGTGGGTCGCGGCGATGACCCGCACATTGGTCTTCAGCGACTGGTGCCCGCCCACGCGGTAGAACTGGCCGTCGCTCAACACGCGCAGCAGACGGGTCTGCAGGTCAAACGGCATGTCGCCAATTTCGTCCAGGAACAGCGTGCCGCCATCGGCCAGCTCAAAGCGGCCCCGGCGTGTGGCCTGGGCCCCCGTGAAGGCGCCGCGTTCGTGGCCAAAGAGTTCGCTTTCCAACAGGTCCTTCGGGATGGCTGCGGTGTTGATGGCCACAAAGGGCCCGCCACTGCGCGGGCTGTGTTTGTGCAGCGCCCGCGCCACCAGCTCTTTGCCGGTGCCGCTCTCGCCGGTGATCATCACCGTGACGTTGCTCTGGCTCAAGCGGCCAATGGCGCGAAAGACGTCCTGCATGGCCGGCGCCTGGCCCAGCATCTCGGGGGCTTGAACAGGGGCCGTCTCGGCCACCTCTTCGCGCAGACTTTCTTGCACAGCTCGGCGGATCAGTTCCACCGCGGCGTTCACGTCAAAGGGCTTGGGCAGGTATTCGAAGGCACCGCCCTGGAAGGCGCTGACCGCACTGTCCAGATCGGAGAACGCCGTCATGATGATGACGGGCAGGCCGGGGTGGCGTTGTTTGACCTGCGCCAGCAGCTCAATGCCACTGCCGCCCGGCATGCGGATGTCACTGACCAGGACCTGCGGTGACTCGTCAGCCAGCGCCTTGATCACGTCACGCGGGTTGGAAAACGCTCGAACGGCGAACTGCTCACGCGTGAGCGCCTTTTCAAGCACGAATCGGATGGATTGATCGTCGTCAACGATCCAGATGGGTTTCATGCGAAGTGTTGGCGCCGGTTGGTGGGTGCAGGGCGGTTCAGGGCAAGGGAATCAATATCTTGAACACCGTCCGTCCCGCGACGCTGTCGCATTCGATCGTGCCTTGATGTTGTTGCACGAAAGTCTGCGCCAGCGTCAAGCCGAGCCCGGAGCCACCCTCACGACCGCTCACCAAGGGGTGAAAGATGCGATCGCGGATGTCTTCGGGCACGCCTGGGCCGTTGTCTTCGATATGCAATTCCAATGCCAGCTTGAAGCGCTGGCGTCCAAAGGTGGCTTGACGCGCCACCCGCGTGCGCAGCACCAGACGGGCGTCAGCGTCGGCGATGCGTTCGGCCAGGGCATGGGTGGCGTTGTGCGCGATGTTCAAGACCGCCTGGATCAGCTGCTCGCGGTCGCCACGAAATTCAGGGATGCTGGTGTCGTAGTCGCGCGCCACCGTCAAGCCACGCGGAAATTCGGCCAGGATCAAGGAGCGCACCCGCTCGCAGACCTCGTGGATGTTGACGTCGGCCACCACATGCGCACGCCGGTGGGGCGCCAACAGGCGGTCGACCAGCGCATGCAGGCGGTCGGCCTCCTGGATGATGACGCGGGTGTACTCGGTCAGCTCGCGGCTGCTCAGTTCCATGGCCAGCAGTTGAGCCGCACCGCGGATGCCGCCCAGCGGGTTCTTGATCTCGTGGGCCAGGTTGCGCACCAGGTCTTTGTTGCTCTGCGCCAGCGAGTGCGCCCGCTCCTCACGGTCGAGCCGGGTCTGCTGTTCGATCTCGATCATCTCCACCAGCACGTGGCCCGGCCATTCGGTCTGGCTGACGATGACATGCACCGGCAGATCACCCGCCGGCGTGGGCCGGTGCATGGCGGCGTCAAAACGGCTGGTTGCCACCTGGTTGGTTGCCACCGCCACCAAGGTCTCGCGCAGTGGGGCGGTATCGCTCAACCAGTCAAAGACGCTGGCGCGCTGCAAGGAGCGCCGCGACTGCCCCAGGGTGTTTTCGAGCGCGGAGTTTGCCTGCAGGCACTTTCCGCTGGGCTCGATCAAGGCCACCATGGTGGCCAGCTGGTCAAACGCCTCAAAGCCCGCGTCGGGGCTGGGCGTGCTCACGGCGGCAGCTTGGCCATTTCGCGCTTGATGGCGGCGATGTCGGCTTCCTTGCGCTGGATCGCAGCCCGCATTTCGGCCACCCGTTCGGCATAACGGGCGTAGTTGCGCTCGTCGCCCTTGCGGTCGGGTTCACCGTTGTTGAACTCCAGCTGCATGGCGGCCAGGCGCTCTTCTTCGCGCTTGAGCTCGTCACCCAGGATGCGCCGTGCGTCGCTGTCACGGCTGCGCTGCGAGGCGGGGTCGACTTTGGAGTCCCCCGGCCGGGTGGCGCCCACCGTTGCACCAGCGGTGGCCGATGCCGGCCGCGGCTTGGGCGACTGCACCACCGTGATGGGCGCGCCCTCGATGGTGCGGCAGCCTTTGTCTCTGGCCTCTTGGGGACTGAGGCTGTCGGTGTAGAGAACGGGCGGCCCCGGACAACGGTAGACGGGCTTGATGTCCTGGGCCGTGGCCCCGGTTGCCA
>JANMHH010000080.1:0-19052 GCA_031375065.1 Rubrivivax sp.
GGCGCGCAGGGCGACATGGAAGACCTCTGGAAGAACTGTTACTGCGTGGCCAGCAACTACTCGCAGGCCAGCGAACAGGTCATCGCGCACGGGCCGCTGTTGCAGTCGCTGCTGGCCAGTGCGGCCATCCCCGGCGCCTTGCCGCCGGTGTTGAGCGACGGCGACATGCTGTGCGACGGCGGCTCGTTCAACAACTTCCCGGTTGACGTGATGCGCAGCGTGCGCGGCGTGGGCAAGGTCATCGGCGTGGACCTCAGCTACCGCCGCGCCCGGCGCATCGATCTCGACGAGGTGCCCGGCACCTGGGCCCTGCTGCTGGACCGGCTGCGCCCGCGCAAACGCCGGCGCTACCGCTTCCCGTCGCTGGTGGCCTACCTGATGAACGTCACGCTGATGTACAGCAACTCGCGCCAGCGCCAGGCCAGGAAGCTCATCGACCTGTACTTCAACCCGCCGCTTGACCGCGTGGGCCTGTTGCAGTGGAACCGCTTCGACCACATCGTGGCGCAAGGCCTGGCGCATGGCCAGCAGGTGCTGGCCGACATGAGCCCCGAGGCCCTGCACCCTTACCGCGGCGCCCGCCTGCCTGCTGGCGCACCCTCGCCCACCGAACCCAACCGGAGCCCCCCATGACCGAAGACCCCCGCTGCTGTGGAAGCGGCACTTGCATCATCGACGACGAAGGCCGCTGCTGGTGTGGCCAGCAGTGGGACGGCCAGAAGATGTGCTTCCCACGGCCGCCCGGCGCGCAGCCAGAACCCGAGCCCGACGACCGCGACCTGTCCACGCCTTGACCGGCGCCCAAGTGGCGCAATCGGCTATTCCGCCCTGGAATATCGGAAATGCAGCCGGCGGACCTAGCGTCTGCGGTCGCCAGGCCCCAGCATCGCGCCCAACGTTCAGCAACCCCGTAGGAGACATTCGATGGCAAAGATGAAGGCCGCCATGGCCGCCGTGCTGGTGATGGAAAAGGAAGGCGTGACGCAGGCTTTCGGCGTGCCCGGTGCGGCCATCAACCCGCTGTACGCGGCGCTGCGTGATCGCGAATCCATCAGCCACATCCTGGCGCGCCACGTCGAGGGTGCCTCGCACATGGCCGAGGGCTACACCCGCGCCAAGGCCGGCAACATCGGCGTGTGCATCGGCACCAGCGGCCCGGCCGGCACCGACATGATCACCGGCCTGTACTCGGCCATCGCCGACAGCATCCCCATCCTGTGCATCACCGGCCAGGCGCCGCGGGCGCGTCTGTACAAGGAAGACTTCCAGGCCGTGGACATCGAGTCCATCAGCAAGCCCGTCACCAAGTGGAGCGTCACCGTGCGCGCGCCGGCCCTCGTGCCGCGCGCCTTCCAGCAGGCCTTCCACCTGATGCGCAGCGGCCGCCCGGGCCCCGTGCTGATCGACCTGCCTTTCGACGTGCAGATGGGCGAGATCAAGTTCGACATCGACACCTACGAGCCGCTGCCCGTGTACAAACCCGCCGCCACGCGCAAGCAGATCGAGCGCGCGCTGGACATGCTGATGGCCGCCGAGAAGCCGCTCATCGTGGCCGGTGGCGGCATCATCAACGCCGATGCCGACAAACTGCTGGTCGAGTTCGCCGAGCTGGTGGGCGTGCCCGTCATCCCCACGCTGATGGGCTGGGGCACCATCCCCGACGACCACCCGCTGATGGCCGGCATGGTCGGCCTGCAGACCAGCCACCGCTATGGCAATGCCACCATGCTGGCCAGCGACTTCGTGCTGGGCATCGGCAACCGCTGGGCGAACCGCCACACCGGCAGCACCGAGGTCTATTGCAAGGGCCGCACCTTCGTGCACGTGGACATCGAGCCGACGCAGATCGGGCGCGTCTTCAACCCCGACCTGGGCATCGTCAGCGACGCCGGCGCAGCACTCAAGCTCTTCGTCGAAGTCGCCCGTGAACGCAAGGCCGCCGGCACGCTGAAGAGCTTCAGCGACTGGGCCAGCCGCTGCGCCGAGCGCAAGCAGCTGATGCACCGCAAGACGCACTACACCGAGACCCCCATCAAGCCGCTGCGTGTGTACGAGGAGATGAACAAGGTCTTCCCGCGCGACACGATCTACGTCACCACGATTGGCCTGAGCCAGATTGCAGGCGCGCAGTTCCTGCACGTCTACGGTCCGCGCCAGTGGATCAACTGCGGCCAGGCCGGCCCGCTGGGCTGGACGATCCCCGCCGCGCTGGGCGTGGTCGCCGCCGACCCGACACGCACGGTGGTGGGTCTGTCGGGCGACTACGACTTCCAGTTCCTGATCGAAGAGTTGGCCGTGGGCGCGCAATTCCGCCTGCCCTACGTGCAGGTGCTGGTGAACAACAGCTACCTGGGCCTGATCCGCCAGAGCCAGCGCGGCTTCGAGATGGACTTCTGCGTGCAGCTGGCCTTCGAGAACCAGAACGTCGAAGACCCGGGCCTCAAGAGCTATGGCGTGGACCACCAGGCCGTCGTGCAAGGCCTGGGCTGCAAGAGCCTGCGCGTGACCGACCCGGAGAAAATCCAGGCGGCGATGGTCGAAGCCCAGGCCATGGCGCAGAAGTACCGCGTGCCGGTGGTGGTGGAAGTGATTCTGGAGAAGGTCACCAACATCGCCATGGGTACCGAGATCGACAAGATCAACGAGTTCGAAGAGATCGACTGCCGCCACCCCGAAGGCCGCCAGGGCCTGGAGATGGCCGGACTGCTTGAATGAGGACCAGCCATGCCCCGCTTTGCTGCCAACCTCACCATGCTGTTCACCGAGCATGCCTTTCTCGATCGCTTCGAGGCGGCGGCCAAGGCCGGCTTCACGGCCGTGGAGTTCCTGTTTCCGTACGCGTTCAATCCTGGCGAGATCAAGCGCCGACTCGATGCGAACGGCCTGCAACTGGTTCTGCACAACCTGCCGGCCGGCAACTGGGATGCGGGTGAGCGTGGCATCGCCTGCCATCCCGACCGCGTAGAAGAGTTTCGCGAAGGCGTCGAGAAGGCGATCGGCTATGCGCAGGTGCTCGGTGTGCGCCAGCTCAACTGCCTGGTCGGCAAGGCGCCCGCTGGTGTGGGTGACGACGTGCTGCGCCAGACCGTCGTCGAGAACCTGCGCTATGCGGCCGAGGGCTTGGAGAAGGCTGGGCTGCGGCTGCTCATCGAGCCGATCAACACCTTTGACATTCCCGGCTTCTACCTCAATCGCACCGTGCAGGCGGCTGGTCTGTTGGTCGAAGTCGGCGCGGACAACGCGTTCATCCAGTACGACATTTACCACGCGCAACGCATGGAAGGTGAGCTGGCGGCCACGGTGCAGAAGTACCTGCCGCGCATCGGCCACATCCAGCTGGCCGACAACCCTGGCCGCAACGAGCCGGGCACGGGCGAGATCAACTACCCGTTCCTGTTGGCCCACCTGGACCGCATCGGCTACGACGGCTGGATCGGCTGCGAATACAAGCCGGCCCTCACGACCGAGGCCGGCCTGGGTTGGCGTCAGTCGCTGGCCGCGTGAGTGGGACAGAGGAAGACCCCGACCCCACACCGACATCAAGGACAGACAACATGACTTCGACTCCCCTCAAGATTGGTTTCATTGGCCTGGGCATCATGGGAGCGCCGATGGCGGGGCACCTGCTCAAGGCGGGCCATCAACTGTTCGTCTACACACGGGGCAAGATGCCGCAGGAGATAGCTGAAAGCCCTGCCACGAAGTGCCTTGACGCCAAGGGCGTGGCGCAGCGCGCCGACATCATCATCACCATGGTGCCCGACACGCCCGACGTGGCCGAAGCGCTGTTCGGCGAATCCGGCGTGGCCAAGGGCTTGACTGCGGGCAAGGTGGTGGTCGACATGTCGTCGATCTCGCCAGTGGAGACCAAGCAGTTCGCGCAGAAGATCGAAGCCCTGGGCTGCGACTACCTCGACGCCCCGGTGTCCGGCGGTGACGTGGGCGCAAAGAACGCCGCGCTGTCCATCATGGTGGGTGGCAAACCCGAGGTGTTCGAGCGCGTCAAGCCGGTGTTCGAGCTGATGGGCAAGAACATCACGCTCGTCGGCGGCAGCGGCGACGGGCAGACCTGCAAGGTGGCCAATCAGATCGTCGTCGCGTTGACCATCAACGCCGTGGCCGAGGGCCTGCTCTTCGCCGCCAAGGCCGGTGCCGATCCGGCCAAGGTTCGCGCGGCCCTGATGGGCGGCCTGGCCACGTCCCGCATCCTCGACATCCTGGGCGACCGCATGATCAAGCGGACCTTCGATCCGGGCTTTCGCATCGCGCTGCACCAGAAGGACCTGAACCTGGCCTTGGGGGCCGCCAAGTCGATGGGCCTGGCGTTGCCAGCCACCTCGCACGCCCAGCAGCTGTTCAGCGCCTGTGTCTCGCATGGCGGTGCGGCCTGGGACCATTCCGGCATGGTGCGGGCGCTGGAAAAGCTGTCGAACTTCGAAATCGGCCAGAAGGCAGTTTGAAGCGACGCAGCCCGACCGGCCATGACGCTGGCTCAGCAGCCTGGCACGGTCCAGGCCAAGAGCCAACAACGCCGCTCAGGGTCGACCAGGGTGTTCGCCCAGCACAGTCTGTCGTACCGTGGGGTTCGCCGAGCCATCGGACGAATGAAAAAACACCGGAGACAAGATATGACCCGCCGACACCTTTCCAAGGCACCACGCTCGCTGACCGCCTTTCGATTCACTGCGGGGGCTGCCAGTGCGCTTGCGCTGGCCGCACTGGCCGCATGCAGCCTGAACGACGGTGTCGATCCCGAACCGCTGCAGATTCGCACCCTGTCCAACCGCGCTGACATGGTCAGTGGCGGTGATGTGCTGGTGCAGATCGTGCCGCCGGCCGGCGCCGACGGCAGTGGACTGGTCGTGCGCGTGGGCACGCGCGATGTCAGCAGCGCCTTTGCCAAGCGTTCCGACGGGCGCATCACCGGTGTCGTCAGCGGGCTGGCCACGGGTGACAACGTGTTGGTGGCCGAAATGAGCAATGCCAGCGCCGCGCAACTCACGGTCACCAACGCACCGCGCAGCGGGCCGCTGATTTCGGGCGTCCAAATCGGCCCCTTTTACTGCGCCACGCCCACGCCTCAGGTGGCCAGCGGCAGCACGCCGGCCACGCCCGCCAGTGGCCTGGCCGGCACGGCCGATGCCAGCTGCAACATCGCGTCCGAGACCAAGCTTTATTACCGCACCACGGTGGCGCCGGTCAGCGGCGCCAACCCGACGGGCTGCTCTTTCGGTTTGCCCGACCCGGTATGGAACATCGGTGCCAACGCCACCACGGTACCGGCGCAACCGGCCGCACCGGCCACGGCCTGTTTCAAGCCCTACACGGTGGGCGTGACCCCCACCGACTTGGCCAGCACCACCACCGACAGCGGCGCCACCGTGCCCTTCATCGTGCGGGTCGAGCGCGGCACGCTCAATCGCGGCATCTACGACCTGGTGGTGTTGACCAACCCGGCCCAACCCTGGACGGCCGTGGCGCCCCAGTCGGTGTGGAACGGCAAGGTCTATTACACCTTCGGCGCCAGCACCGGCCAGCCGCGCCGGCAGGTGCGCCCGGCCACTAACTGGAGCAGCGCCGAAGAGCAACTCAAGCGCGGCTACCTGGTGGCCACCAACAGCATGACGGATTCGGCGCGCAACTCCAACCGCGTGCTGATGAGCGAGACCGTGATGATGATGAAGGAGCACATCACCGACACCTACGGCCCGATCAAGTTCACGCTGGGCACCGGCTGCTCGGGCGGCTCGATCAACTCCAACATGAACGCGTCGATCAGCCCGGGCTTGCTGGATGGTGTGGTGACCAGTTGCACCTACCCGGACTCCGAGACCACCACCTTGGAAGTCAACGACTGTGTGATGCTGATCGAGGCTTACCAGAAGCCGGGGTTGCAGGCCCTGTGGACCGGCCTCACGCAGGACCAGATCAACGCCCGCAAGGCCGCCATCAACGGCCACGTCGACCAGACCGCCTGTCACGCCTGGTTCAACGCCTTTGGCAGCAATGGCAAAGCAGGCGTCTATCAACAGCGCCTGGTGTCGAACAACACCACCGGTGCCATCACGCAGTCGGCAACCTCCACCAACAACTGCGAGTTGCCCAACAGCGCCGTCTACGACCCGGCCAACGCCGTGGCCACGGCCAGCCTGCCACGCTGCAACGCGTGGTCCTGGGCCGAGTCGATCTGGGGCCGGGCCACCGGCACCCCGGCTGCGCGTGACACGCGCGACAACGTCGGCGTGCAGTACGGCCTGAAGGCGTTTGTCGCCGGGACGATCACGGCCGAGGAATTCGTGACCTTGAATGAACTGGTCGGCGGCATCGACCGCGATTCCACGCCACGCGCGCAACGCACCACGGCCGACGCCGAGGCGCTGGACATCGCCTACCGGTCGGGCATCGTGGCCAGCGGCAAACAGCTGGCCAAAACCGCCATCATCGACCTGCGGGGTTGGGACGACTCCAACCTGGCGGCCAACCTGCCGCCGTCGCTGGCAGCCAGCTCCATCCCGATCCACCATCAGTGGTACAGCTTCGCGGTGCGTGATCGCATCACCACGGCTGCAGGCAATGCCGACAACCAGGCGTTGTGGCGTTTTGCGCGCACCGGTCTGGCTGCGCCGGGCACCTTGGGGCTGGACGCTTTCCTGGCGATGGACCAGTGGCTGACAACCCTGGTGGCCGACACCGGCACGGCCACGCTCGAACAGAAAGTGCGCACCGCGCGGCCGGTTTCCGGCGCCCGCGACACGCGCGACTTCTGCCTGATGCCCGAAGAAGTGGCGCAGACCACCCGCGTCTTCGACCAGGCGCTGTGCAACGCCAACGTCTACCTCAAGCCTTCACTGTCGCCACGCCAGGTGGCCGGCGGGCCGTTGGCCGAGGACGTGTTGAAGTGCCAGCTCAAGCCACTGGTGCAGACGGACTACGCGCCGGCCGTGCTGAGCGTGGCGCAGTTCGGCCGGCTGCAGGCACTGTTCCCAGCCGGCGTGTGCGACTGGAGCAAGCCGGGCGTGGGTCAGCAGGCGGCCGTCAGCCCGCTGAGCTTCAAGGCCGGGCCAGGTGGGCTGCCGCTGGCTGCGGCGCCGGTGTCGACCAAGCGCTGATCTTCAAGTCATCGTCGCTTGACGCAGCGCTTCGAGGGGGTGGGGTGGGCAACCGCCCCAGCCCGCGGGCGCTGTCAGGGCGCGTCTGACAAGACGTCCCCCTGTAACTGCAGCGCGCCGCTGCCGACCAGGTCCTTTGCGGTGCTCAGCCCAAAGGCCGCCAGGCTGCCTTGTGGGCAGCCCAGAAGGTGCCAGGTGGCCTTGAAGGTGGGGGAGCTTTCCAGCCAGGCTGCGAAGGCGGGCAGGGGCTCCCGCTGAACCTCCATCAGGTGGTACTTGACCAGCAGGCGCGCGGCATGCCGCGCATGGCGCTGCGGTTCGGCGACAAAACCAGCCAGCCTTTGGCGGGCCCGCGCCAGGGCGCCTGGCAGATCGGAAAAGGCCGCGCCATGGCCCGGGATGCACCACTGGGCATCCAAGGACTCGATGAGGTCCAGGGTTTGCGCCACGCCACTGAACGCGTCCTCGCCGTCCAACTCGGGAAAGGCCACGCCAAAGCCGTTTTCCCACAGCGCATCGGCACTGATCAGCACGCCATGGGTGGGGTCGAACAGGATCAAGGAGTGCGGGTCATGGCCGGGCGACGCCAGCACCTGCCATGCCCGCTGTCCGACCCGGATCACATCACCGGCTTCAATGCTGTCGTGCGGCACAAAGCGCTCGCACTGCTGGCCGGTGGCCAAGAAACTCAAATCTTCTTCGCGCCAATGTCGGGCCGCTTCAAACTGGCCGACCGGCACGCTGATCGGGCAAGCCCAGTGCTGCTGAATCGCCGCATTGCCGCCGCAATGGTCGGAATGCAGGTGCGTGTTGACCAGGCGGGCCAGCGGCTCCGCGCCCAAAGCGTGGCTGACCAGGGCCACCGTCTGCTGGGCGTGCAGGCAGTGGCTGCTGTCGATCAGCACCGCACCGCCGCCGTCGCCATGGAGCACGATGTTGTTGGACGACAGCCAGCCGCGCTCCAGCACAGTCAGGTCCTGGAAAGCCGCGCGGGCGTTGGAAGGGAGCATCGGAGCTTTCGTGAACCGGCGTGGGCGAGGGGTGCATTCTTGCTGATGCCCAGGCCGGGGATCGCCGTCAGGGCTACCATTCGCGATTGGTGCTGCACGACTCAGAAAGATGAACACCGACCCCTTTCGTCCGGTAGCTGATGGGCACGGGCTCACGTTTTTCGCTGCCCGGCGATGCTGCGTCATGGCCTTGCCGACCCTGCCGGCTCTGCTGGTGCTGGCGGCTTCG
This sequence comes from Rubrivivax sp., assembly GCA_031375065.1. GTDB lineage: Bacteria > Pseudomonadota > Gammaproteobacteria > Burkholderiales > Burkholderiaceae_C > Rubrivivax. Next base: position 8,349 of record JANMHH010000080.1, read on the forward strand.
CCACTGAACAGGGCGCAGGCCGCTGAACCCGCTGCGCTGCTGACCTTGCTGGAAGGCGCTGCGACGGTGGTCATCGGCTCGCGGGCGCTGGCGGCTGCGTCGGGTGCGCGTCTGGGCCCGGGCACGCTGATCGAGACAGAAGCTTCAAGCGCCTTGCTTCGCCTGGAGTGGCCCGACGGTGTGTTGCTCGACCTGGGGCCGGCCACGCGCGTGATGCTGCAGCCGGGGTCGGTGGCGGGCCGTGCGCCCTTGTTTTACCTGTTGCAAGGCTGGGCCAAGCAGAGCCAGAGCAAGGTGGCGGCAGGCCAGGCGGCGGCGTCCTTCGACGTGGCGCCCTTCGCGGGCGTGCTGGTCAGCCATGTTGATGAAAGTCAGTCGGTGCTGTTTGCTGAGGCCGGCGGCGGGCCCTTCATGGCGCGCCGCGCAGGGACTTCCGCCACGCTGAAGGGCGGTGATACCGCCGTGTTGGCCGGCGCCACCGCACCCCAGATCACCGCGCGCCCACCCACCGCGTGGATCCAGCAAATGCCCAGGGCGTTTCGCGAATCGCTGCCGCCCATGGCCTCCAAGTTCAAGGGCCCGGCGCAGAGCTTGCGGCCGCGTGCGGCTTTGACCTACGCTGCTCTGCAGCCGTGGCTGGTGGCCGAAGCCGCGGTTCGACGCGACTTCCCCAGTCGTTTTGCCGAACTGCTGAGTGACAGGGCATTCCGCGATGCCGTGACCAGCCGCCTGGCCCAGCACCCTGAATGGGATGCCGTGCTCAAACAGGCGCGTGCCGGTACGATCGCGCGCTAGAACTGCGACCCTTTGGATCAGGAGCCCCCGCATGAAACTGCTTGCCAAGTTCAACCTCATCTTCATCTTGGTCATGGCCTTGGGTGTGGCGGTCTCCGGCTGGATCAGCCGGGGTTTGCTGCAAGATCAGGCTCGGCAGGAGGTGCTGTCCACGGGCCGCCTGCTGATGGAGGGTGCAACATCGGTGCGCGGCTACACCTCCGGTCAGATCACCAAGCTGCTGGAAACGCAGATGAAGTACGAATTTCTGCCGCAGGCGATTCCCAGCTACTCGGCCGTTGAAGTGCTCAACACGCTGCACAAGAAGTACCCCGATTACGCCTACAAGGAAGCCACGCTGAACCCGACCAACCCGCGCGACCGGGCGGTGGGTTGGGAAGTGGACATCGTCAATGCCTTCCGTGGTGACGCCGAACTGAAGGAGTTTGTGGGCGAACGCGACACGCCCACCGGCAGGTCGCTCTACATCAGCCGGCCGCTGCGCATCACCAACCCGGCTTGCCTGCAGTGCCACAGTTCGGTGGAGGCCGCGCCCAAGACCATGGTGGACAAGTACGGCCCGGCCAATGGGTTTGGCTGGCAACTCAACGAAGTCATTGGCGCGCAGGTGGTGTCGGTTCCGATGGCGCTGCCCTTGCAACGCGCTGAGCAAAACTTCAAGCTCTTTGTGGGGTCCCTGGTGGCGGTGTTTTTGGTGGTCGGCATCGTGCTGAATGTGATGATCTGGCTGGTGGTGGTGCGCCCGGTCACGCGCCTGTCGGCGTTGGCGGATCGTGTCAGCCAGGGCGACATGGACGCGCCCGAATTCCAGACCACCAGCAAGGACGAAATTGGCGTGCTCGCCGAGTCCTTCGCCCGCATGCGGGCCAGCGTAGTTCAGGCCATGAAGATGTTGGAAAACTGAGCCCAGGCAGCGCACGACCGTGAATCACCCTGATCGACTTGGCAAGTACCAGATCACCGGTGTGCTCGGAGAGGGCGCCATGGGTGTCGTCTACCGTGGCTTTGATCCTGACATCCGCCGCGTGGTGGCACTCAAGACCATTCGCAAACAGGGTGGCGACAGTCCCCAGGGCGCGGCCCAAACGGCGGCCCGCTTTCGCAACGAAGCGCAAGCCGCAGGGCGGCTGCTGCACCCGGGCATCGTCGGCGTGTATGACTTTGGCGACGACGGAAGGGTGGCCTACATCGCGATGGAATATGTCGAGGGGCATACGCTGTCGTACTACCTGGCGCAGCGCGTCAAGTTCAGCGAGCCGGACGTGGCCAGCCTGGCCACGCAGTTGCTGGAGGCCTTGGCTCACGCCCACGAACACGGCGTCTGGCACCGCGACATCAAGCCGTCCAACGTGATCATGACCAAGTCGGGGCACGTCAAGATCGCCGACTTTGGCATCGCACGCACCGACACCACGGCCCTGACCATGGCCAACAGCGTGCTGGGCACGCCCATGTACATGGCACCCGAGCAGTTCATGGGCCGCGCCATCGACCACCGGGTGGATGTCTACAGCGCGGGCGTGGTGCTATACCAGCTGCTGGCCGGGCGGGCGCCGTTTGTCGGGCCGCACGAAGCGCTGATGTACAAAGTGGTCAACGAGGTGCCGGCACCGCCGTCCACCCTGGAGGGCGCCCCCCACGGCACGTTGTTCGACAAGGTGGTGGCCACCGCGCTGGCCAAGGACCCGGCGCAGCGCTATGCCAACGCCAGCGCGTTTCGCGACGCCGTGGCGGCAGCCTTTGGCAAGGCCGCGCCTGGGTCGGTGTCACGCGACTCGGTGTTTGCCTTGCCGATGCCCACCGACTACGCGCCCACCGAGCGCATCGCCAGCGCCGCTCCGCCCACCGACAACGCGCCGCTGACACACTGGGACCCAGCCGTGCTGGCCAAGGTGGAATCTTCGCTGGCTCGCCATGTCGGCCCGATGGCCGGCGTGATGGTCCGCCGAGCGGCCAAGGAATGCCAGGACCTGGTGTCGTTGCAGGCCCGGCTGGCCGAGCAGATCACCAGCGCGGTGGCCCGCGAGGCCTTCCTGGGCCAGGGTTCGCGCGGCGGTACCGGGACCGGTGGTACCGCGGGCACCAGCACCAAGGGCACGGGCCTGGGTTCACATGCCGCCTTGGGCGGCACCTTCGCCGGTGCGACGCTGCCGGTCAACGAGGTTCTGATGGACCAGGCCTTGCGCCTGCTGTCGGCGCACCTGGGGCCGATCGCACGCGTGGTGATCAAACGCGCCGCCGAGCGCACCCGCCAGCGCGAGGCTTTCTACACGATCCTGGCCGAAGCCGTGTCCGAGCCGGTGCGCGCCAAGCTGCTGGCCGACCTGCACAAACTGCCGTAGCGACGGGGCCCGTGCATGGGGCCCGAGCATGGGGCCGCTGCAACACTGCCCCATCAGAGGGTGCGCCAGTCGCCGCCGCCGCTGCGACAATGCAGGCCTTCACGGAACTGCACTGCCCGGTCATGACACCCGACGAGCCCGACAGCGATCGCACCCAGATCCAGCCGCCTGGCGCCCGGGATCAGACACCTTCATTCGACAAGACCCAGGCCTTTGTGCCCGTGCCGCCCACCAAGGTGGTGGCGCCCGTGGTCGACATGGGCAATGGCCTGCCGGTGGGCACACGTTTGGCGGAATTCGAACTCACCAAGTTGGTGGGTGAAGGCGGGTTTGGGGTGGTCTACCTGGCCCACGACCACTCGCTGCAACGCCGGGTGGCGCTCAAGGAATACATGCCCAGTTCGCTGGCCCAGCGCAGCGGGGAAAGCCAGGTCAGCGTCAAGAGCGAACGTTATCGCGAGACCTTCGACGCGGGCCTGAAGAGCTTCATCAACGAAGCCCGCCTGCTGGCCAGCTTTGACCACCCGTCCCTGGTCAAGGTTTACCGCTTTTGGGAAGCCAACGGCACCGCCTACATGGCCATGCCTTTTCTCGAAGGCAAGACGCTGCGCGACATCCTGCGGTCCCAGCCCCAAGCGCCGGACGAAGCCTGGCTGCGCTCGGTGCTGGCGCCCTTGACCGAGGCGCTCTTGGTGATTCACGCCGAGCAGTGCTTCCACCGTGACATTGCGCCCGACAACGTGATGCAGCTGCCCAATGGGCGCTGGCTGCTGCTGGACTTTGGCGCCGCGCGCCGGGTCATCGGCGACATGACCCAGGCCTTGACGGTGATCCTGAAACCAGGCTACGCCCCGGTCGAACAGTACGCCGAGATTGCCAGCATGAAGCAGGGCCCGTGGACCGATGTCTACGCGCTGGCCGCCGTGGTGCACTGCGCCATCACCGGGCGCACGCCACCGCCTTCGGTTGGACGCCTGCTCAACGACACCTACCAGCCGCTGGTCAAGGTGGCGGCGGGCCGCTACAGCGAGCCTTTTCTGGCGGCCATTGACCGGGCCTTGATCGTGCGGCCCGAAACCCGCACCCAGACCATCGGCCAATTGCGGCAAGAGCTCGATCTGGACAGCGTGGTGCCGTCCGTCAACACGGTGATGCCGGTGACCCAGAGCGCACCGCCGTCGGTTTCTGCCACATCGCCCACGTTGCTGATTGGCGACCTGCAGGCCACGGTGCTGGCCCCCCCGCCGCCCAGACCCAGCCCCAGGCCCGCGGCAGCAGTGCCAGCGGCGGTGTCGCCACCACCCCCGCCAGCCGCGCCCATAACGAACAAGACCCAATCTGCACCCGTGGCCCTGATCGGCGCTGGCGTGGTGCTGCTGGGTGCCTTGGGCTTTGCCGGCTGGAAGCTGAGCAGCGGTGGGTCAACCGCCCCTGCGCCGGTGTCCGCTGGTGTGCCGGCTGCTCCAATTGCAGCCCCAGTCGCCCCACCGGCCGTCCCACCTGCCACCACGCCGGCCGCGGTGGCCATCACACCGGCGCCCCAGGTGAGCAACACCCCGGCCGTGGCGGCGGCTCCGCTGCCGGCCCGGTTTGAACCCGAACGCGAGTTCGCGCGCATCCTGCAGGGGCAGACCGCCGGTTTTGGCGTCACCGCCACCGCCCAGTCGGAAAAACTGCGCATATCGCGCCAGGAGCAGGTTCGCTTCAAGGTCACGTCCGAACGCGACGGCTACTTGCACGTGGTGGGCCTCAGTGCAGACGGCTCCCTGGCGCTGCTGGTGCCCAACGCCAATTCCAAGTCGGTCAAGGTGCGCAAAGGTCAGACCTGGAGTTTTCCCACCAACGACGGTTTTTTCCTGACCGCCAGTGAACCGGTGGGGCCGGGCCAGATGATGGTCATCGTCTCGGCTCAACCGCGCCTCTTTGATGCGCTGAACCCCAAGGCCGAAGGGCCGGTGAAGGTGCTGGCCAGCGGCGACGAGGCCACCGCGTTGATGGCCAGGTTCAAGGGCACAGGGTCCGTGCTGGGCGGTGAGATTCAGTGCCTGGCCAGCGCCGCGCCCTGCGCCGATGAGTACGGTGCGGCGGTGATGAAGTTTGAAACCCTGCGCTGACGGCGGCCCGGGTCAGCCATGAACAAAGCCTTCGTCAAGGAGCCCGAGGGCGATGACGGTGACGATGAAGACGGCGCACCCGGCCTGCCACCGCTGCCCCCGGGCGCGCGCAACTACCTCACGCCCCAGGGCTACCAGCGCTTGCGACAGGAACTGCTCACGCTGCTGGACGACGAACGGCCCAAGATCGTCGAGATCGTGTCCTGGGCGGCCAAGAACGGCGACCGCAGCGAAAACGGCGACTACCTGTACGGCAAGAAACGCCTGCGTGAAATCGATCGCCGGATCCGTTTCCTGACCAAGCGCCTGGACATCGCCGAAGTGGCCGACCCCAGCGTGCACCACGGCAGTGATCAGGTGTTTTTTGGCGCTACCGTGACCTACGCCAACGCGGCTGGCCTGGAGCGCACGGTGCGCATCATGGGTGTCGACGAGGCCGACAACCTGGCCGGTGATGTGAGCTGGGTGTCACCGGTGGCCAGGGCCTTGATCAAGGCCCGTGAAGGTGATGAAGTGAGCCTGACCACGCCGGGCGGAACCGAGCGCCTGGAGGTGGTCTCGGTGCGCTACCCGGCGCCCGGCGTTCAAGAAAACTTGTAGCGCGACAGCTTGAGCACCACCGGCGATCGCCGCAAGGTGCGCAGCACGTCGGCAAAGTGGACCCGGTCGCGCACGCTGATCTGCAGGCGCAGTTCGATGGTTTCGTCGCTGGGTTCCGGGTCCATGTCCAGGTGCACGATGTCGGCTTCGGCGCTGCTGATGCTGGAGGCCACCTGAGCCAACACACCCTTGCCGTTTTTGACCAGCACATGCAGGCTGGTGTCAAAGGCCCGTGAGAGGTCCTGGTCTTCGGCCCATTCCACGTGCATCCAACGTTCGCTGTCACGCTCGAACAGCCGCTTGCCGGTGCTGCAGTCGGCGGTGTGCACCAGAAGGCCTTCGCCGCGGCCCAGGTAGCCCACGATGGCGTCGCCGGGGATGGGGCGGCAGCACGGCGCCAGTTGGATGGAATTGCCAACACTGCCGTCGACAAACACCACGCCCTGCGCGGGAAAGCCATCGTCGGGGGCGTAGCGGCCCATCGTCAAGGTCACTGCGTCGGGCCTGATGCCTTTTTCCAGCATCAGTTGCGACAGCCGCTTGGCGACGATGACCGCGATCTTGCGCCCCAGGCCAATGTCGACCAGCAGCTCGCCGCGGTTGCGGTTGCCGCTCCAGCGGGTCAGCAACTGCCACAGCGCCGTGGCACCGGCGTCGGTGGGCTCCAGCGACGGCATCTGCAGCCCTTCGGCCCGCAGGGCCTGGGCCAGCATTTTCTCGCCCAGAGCCCGCGACTCCTCGGTCTCCATGGTCTTCAGGTAGTGGCGGATCTTGCTGCGCGCGCGCCCGGTGCGCACCAGGCTCAGCCAGCCCGGGTTGGGGCGGGCACCGGGCGCGGTGATGATCTCCACCACGTCGCCGCTCTTGAGTGCGGTGCGCAAGGCGGTGGCTTCTCCATTGACGCGGGCCGCCACCATGCGGTCGCCCACGTCGGAGTGAATGGCGTAGGCAAAGTCCACCGGTGTGGCGCCGCGTGGCAGGGCCAGGATCTTGCTGCGTGGCGTGAAGACGTAGACCGCGTCCGGGTAGAGGTCCACCTTGACGTGCTCCAGAAACTCGGCCGCGTCGCGGGTTTCATCCTGGATGTCCAGCAGGCTTTGCAGCCACATCGACGACAGGCGCTGGGTGTCCGGGCCTGAACCCTTCTTGCCGTCCTTGTCGCCCACCTTGTAAAGCCAGTGCGCCGCCACGCCGGCTTCGGCCACCGCATGCATGGTGTCGGTGCGCATCTGAAACTCGATGGCGGTGCCCAGCGGGCTGACCAGCGTGGTGTGCAGGCTTTGGTAGCCGTTGGCCTTGGGGATGGCGATGTAGTCCTTGAAGCGGCCCGGCACCGGTTTGTAAAGCTGGTGCAGCACGCCCAGGGCCACGTAGCAGTCGGTGAGCGTTGGCACGACGATGCGGAAACCGAAGATGTCGCTGACCTGTGCAAAGCCGGAGTGCTTTTCGCGCATCTTGCGGTAGATGCTGTAGATGGTCTTTTCGCGGCCACTGACATGCACCTTGATCTTGTGGCTGCTGAACGACTTCTCGACTTCTTTTTGCACCCGTTCCACGATGTCTCGGCGGTTGCCACGCGCCCGCTTGACGGCCTTGGCCAGGGCTGCATGGCGCCACGGGTAGAGCAGCTCGAAGCACAGCTCCTGCAGCTCGCGGTACATCTGGTTCAAGCCCAGGCGGTGTGCGATCGGGGCGTAGATGTCCAGCGTTTCGCGGGCGATGCGTTGGCGCTTGTTGGGCGCCATCGCCTGCATGGTGCGCATGTTGTGCAGGCGGTCGGCCAGCTTGATCAGGATGACACGCACGTCGCGCGCCATCGCCAGCAGCATTTTGCGAAAGCTCTCGGCCTGGCTCTCTTCGCGGGTGTTGAACTGCAGTTTGTCGAGCTTGGTCAGGCCGTCGACCAGGTCGGCCGTCGGGGCGCCAAACTTTTCGATCAGCTCGGGCTTGGTGACACCCTGGTCCTCGATGGTGTCGTGCATCAGCGCGGCCATGATGGCCTGCGCGTCGAGCTTCCAGTCGGCGCACAGACCGGCGACGGCGATGGGATGGGTGATGTAGGGCTGGCCGCTGGCGCGGAACTGGCCCAGGTGGGCTTCGTCGGCAAACTTGTAGGCCTCGCGCACCTGCTTCAGATCGGCCTTGGACAAGTAGGCCAGTTTGTCGGTCAGCTCGGCAAAGCTGGTGGCCTCGGTGGCGGGCCCGGTGTCGGGCGGCGACAGGGTGGCGCGCTGCAAGCCTTGCAAGGCTGCAGGCAGCAATTCGGCGGCCAGAGAGCGAAATCCCATGCCCCGAATTTAGCGTGGATTTTTCTGCGGTCTGAAGTGCGGGCTGTTCGAGCGCACTTTGCTAGGGTTGCAGGCGCGCGGAACGGGTGGGCGAGGCGAGTGCAGCCCACAACAAAACGGGCGCCTCGCCGCTTGCGGCGTGGCGCCCGTGAAGGCGGCAAGGCGCAGGGCCGGGGTCTGGCTTTAGACCGGCACCTTGCGCAGCATTTCCAGGCCGATTTCGCCGGCGGCGATCTCGCGCAGCGCGGTCACGCCGGGCTTGTTCTTGGTTTCGATCTTGGGCGCGTGACCCTGGCTCAACATGCGGGCGCGGTAGGTCGCGGCCAGCACCAGCTGGAAGCGGTTGGGGATTTTTTCCAGGCAATCTTCAACGGTGATGCGGGCCATGGGTGCTTTCAGGTGCGGTGCGGTGTCAGACCAAACCCAGCGCCGCAAAAACCTGCGAGCGGTTGCGCAACTGGGCGGCGTATTTGAGGCGCTGGCTGTGAACAACCGTCTTCAGGTCGAAAAGCGCCGTCTCAAACAAGCTGTTGATGATAACAAAGTCGAAGTGCCGGGCCTGGGCGACCTCGGTGCGGGCGTTGGCCAGCCGCGTGGCGATGACGTCGGCGGGGTCTTCGCCGCGCCGGTTCAGGCGCTGCGACAGCTCTTCCCAGCTCGGTGGCAGGATGAAGATCAGCACCGCATGGGTGAACAGCTTCTTGATCTGCAGGGCGCCTTGCCAGTCGATCTCCAGCACGACGTCTTCGCCCTTGGACAAGCGTTCTTCGATGGCCTTGCGGCTGGTGCCGTACAGGTTGCCGTGCACCTGGGCCCATTCGAAGAAGTCGCCGTGATCGATCTTTTCCCGAAAGGCGGTTTCGTCGATGAAGTGGTATTCGCGCCCATCGTGCTCCTGGCCGCGCGGCTGGCGCGTGGTGTGCGAGACCGACACGGTCAGCCGCGAGTCCAGTTCCAGCAGCGCCTTGACCAGGCTGGATTTGCCGGTGCCACTGGGCGCGGCCACGCAGAAGAGGTTGCCAGGGGTTTCCATCCGGTGATTTTCTACCATGACGGGCGGGCAGGGGCTGTCTGGGGCTGGCTGGGGCCGGCTGACACACTGGTAAAGAGACTCGTAAAGAGACCGGTAAAGAGACCGGCAAACAGGTTGGGCAGGCCGGGGCGGCGGCGCTGAAGTCCGGAAAAAGGTGCCGACGCGGGCCAGAATCGGTGTCTGAACCTGCACTCCAAGGAGCTTGATTTGACCGAAACCTCTTCCGCCAGCCCGGTGGCCGTTGTGACGGGCGGCGCACGCGGCATCGGCCTGGCGGTGGCGCGCTGGTTCCTGGATCAGGGCCACCGCGTGGCCCTGATCGACATCGACGCCCAGACCCTGGCCCGCACCGAAGCCGACCTGGACCTGCCCGAACGGCTGCTGGCACTGCATGGCGATGTCTCGCGGCCCGAACAGGTCCAAGCCGCGATGCAGGCGGTGGACCGGCGTTTTGGCCGCATCGATGCGCTGGTCAACAACGCCGGGGTGGCGGTTTTCAAGCCCATCTTGCAGACCAGCTTCGAAGAGTGGCGCCATGTGCTGGGCACCAACCTGGATGGTGCCTTTTTGTGCACCCAGGCGGCCGCGCCCATCATGCTGCGCGGTGGCGGTGGGGCGGTGGTCAACATCGCGTCGATCTCGGGGCTGCGCGCCAGCACCTTGCGGGTGGCCTACGGCACCAGCAAGGGCGCGCTGATCCACCTGACCAAGCAGCAGGCCATCGAGCTGGGCAACGCGGGCATTCGGGTCAACTGCATCGCCCCGGGGCCGGTGGACACCGAGATGTCCAAGCTGGTCCACAGCGTGGCCATCCGCTCCGACTATTACGATGCCATTCCACTCAACCGTTACGGAACGCCCGAAGAAATCGCCCAGGGCGTTGGCTTTCTGTGCAGCCCGGCGGCCAGTTTCATCAACGGCCAGGTGCTGGCGGTGGATGGCGGCTTTGACGCCAGCGGTGTGGGCCTGCCAACCTTGCGTCGCCAGCCTGGCGCCCGTTGAAGGAGATTCAGATGGAACAGCGAATCCGGTGGGCCATGGACGCCCAAGGCGTGGCCGACGTGCAGCTGTCGCGGCCCGACAAGATGAATGCCCTGGACGGCGCGATGTTCCTGGCCCTGGAACAGACGCTGGCCGAGCTGCGCGTCCTGCCAGGCCTGCGGGCGGTGGTGCTGCACGGCGAAGGCAAGGCCTTCTGTGCGGGGCTGGACATGGCGGGCTTTGCTGCGATGGCGGGCACGCCCGGTGCGGCAGCAGGCATGACGCTGGACCTGGGTCCGCGTACCCATGGTGCAGCCAACCGGCCCCAACACGTGGCCCTGGGCTGGCGCGAATTGCCGGTGCCGGTTTTTGCCGCGCTGCACGGCGTGGCCTTCGGCGGCGGCTTGCAGATCGCCTTGGGCGCGGACGTGCGCTTGCTGGCCCCGGCGACCCGCCTGTCGGTGATGGAAATCAAGTGGGGCATCGTGCCCGACATGGCCGGCATGGTGCTGGCGCGCGGTTTGGTCCGCGACGACGTGCTGCGCGAGCTG
>JANMHH010000081.1:0-2600 GCA_031375065.1 Rubrivivax sp.
GATCATGTAGGACAGCTGACGCCGCCCCCAGTCCTCAACCCGGTGCACCTTGCCACCCGCGGTGGTGACAACGGTCTTGTAGCGTTCCAGCATGGCCGGAACCTGTTCGCTTTGATCCGGATGGATCAGCAGAACGATCTCATAGTGACGCATGTTTACTCCTTGTGGATGTCCGGCGGCGTGGGCTTCGCAAAAGCGCGGCCCCGGCGTCGGCGGTTGAAGCTGCCCCGATGCGTCAACATGACGGGTGCAGCAAGGAAAGCCCGCGATCATACCACTCAGGCGGCCACCAGCCGGGGCAGCCTGAAGCAGGCGAGCAGACGCGTCTGCGCGTGCTAAGGCGCCAACCAGCGACGCTGCTCCGCCAGGCCCAACGCAGCCCTGAAGCTGGGGCGGGGAAACTCAGTGCGCAGCGCGGGCCACAGCTTGAGCAACAGTTCGGCCGTGGCCAGGGTGTCGGCTGCGGCTTGGTGACGCACGGCACACGCCACGCCCAGCGCCAGCATCCATTCGTCCAGCGAACGGGCCCTCACGTCGGGGCGCAAGACCCCGGCTAGAGGCTCGAGGTCCAACCACGGGTTGCGCAGCACCGGCAAGCCCTGGGCTCGAAAGGCGCGTTCGATCAAGGTGCGATCAAAGGCCGCGTGGAAGGCCACCAGCCCTGAATCTTCAACAAAGTGGCTCAGCGCCTGGAGCGCCGCGCCGCGCTCGAGCCCGGCACTTTGTGCGCCTACGCCGATGCCATGCAAAAGGATGTTCTGCCGATCGGGGCTGGTGCTGGCCGCGGGCTGGCGGATGACCACTTCGAAACTGTCGGACAGGCTGATAAAGGGTTTGCGGCCGCCTGTGTGCACGGCCACGGCGGCAATCGCCAGCAGCCGGTCTTGCTGGGGATTGAGGCCACTGGACTCGACGTCCAGCACCACCCAGCGCGCGCTGTCGCCGGCCCGCCCTTGGGCGGGGCGCGGCCACCAGCGCTCAAGCCAGGACATGCTCAGCCCGTCCCAGCCACGCGTTTGAGGTGCCTTGGTGGACCATCAGCGGCGGTAGTCCAGCTCCATGCGCTGCTGCAAGGCACGCGCCATGCGCATGGCTTCCTTGAGCATGCGCCGGTCGATGTCGTTGAGCGCAGAGACATTGATCTCGTTGACGTTGGCTTGATGGGCGCCAGGCTGGTCAGCGATGGGCTCAACGGCATTGCTCGGGTTGGAGCCAACGCCTGCGCCCTGTCCGTCGCCCAGCTGCCGCTGCAACCGCAACATCTGCAGGAACTCGAAGGCAGCAATCCAGGCCTGGCTTTCCTGTGCCGCGACGCCCATCAGCGGCGCTGCGGCCTCGAGCCGGGCGCGTGTGCCCAGCGCAGGCAGGCCATGCGCCAGGGCGTACAGGCGGGCTGCGTCAACGAACAGGGCCGTGCCTTGCAGCTTCAGGTCCAGCAACGCCTGCCCGCCGAAGTCTCGGGTGTCCAGCGCACCGCGCCAGTTCAGCGGTGGCGATCGCTGCAGCGCGTTGTCGGCCAGTTGTTTGATGAACCGTGGCAAGCCTGCCGGAGCCTGGGTCAGCAGCGCGCTCAGCGGTTCGGCCAAAGCCGCGTTGCCACACAAGGGGCGCAGATCAAAGTAGATGCTGGCCATCAGCAGGTCTTGGGGCGCACCGTGCTCCATCCAGCGCAAAAAGCGCTGCCGCCATTCGGCGACTGTCAGGCAGCAGTCGGGGTTGCTTGCCATCACGCCGCCTTGGCACAGTGGGTAGCCGCAGTCGTCCAGCGCCTCATTGACTTCCGCTGCCAGGGCCAGCCAGCCGGGTCGGTCCTGATCGGGCTGGAGGCTGTCGAAGATCAGGCCGTTGTCCTGGTCGGTGGCAACCGTCTGTTCACTGCGGCCTTCCGACCCAAAAGCCAGCCAGCAGGCCCGCTGCAAGTCGGCGCCGCGCTTTTCAGCCACCAGGTGCACCAGGCGGGTGGTCAACAGGTCGTTCAGGTGGCTGATCAGTTCGGTCAGCTGGCGTGCATGCACACCCTGCCCCAGCAAGCTGCGCGAAAAGTCCCGGATGCGCCCGGCCAGGACTTTCAGCGTGGCTTTGTCGTCGGCGGCCCGGATGGCGCTGCCCAGCTGCTTCAGAGACAAGCGCTGCAGCGCAAACAAGTCGCGCTCGGACACGATGTTGACCACCTGGCCGTCTTGCGTCACCGGCACGTGCCTGACACCGTGGCGTGACATCAGGAGGGCCGCGTCCTGCAGGGTGTGCTGGGTGGTCAGCACGTGAACGGGTGCACTCATCACCTGCTCGATGGGCGTGTCGAGCGACAAGCCTCTCAGCGTCACCCGGCCCAGGATGTCGTGCCTTGTGAGGATGCCTTGCGGCGCGCCTGCCGCGTCCAGCACCAGCACCGAGCCCACCCGTCGTTCGTGCATGGCCAGCAAAGGCTCGCGCAGCGGCGCAGCGGCTTGGCAGACGAGCGCCTGCTTGGGTGGCAACTGGCTCAAGGGCCTTTCCAGCGACTGTTCTGCCAAGGCCTGCGAAGACCAGTGGGCCTGCACCGCCTGTCGCGACAACTCCAGCATCTGCATCACGCGGCGGTTCAAAAAATCGGCCAGCGC
>JANMHH010000530.1:0-3117 GCA_031375065.1 Rubrivivax sp.
GTGGGGCGCATGCCAGACAGGACTCGCGATCGCATGGAGTGGGGGGCGGGTGGAAGACCCGGCGATTGTCTCAGGCTGGCGTGGCCCGATTCGCGGCCTGATTCGGCGCCGCGCCTCTACACTGCCGCCCGAACTTGCAGAAGCCTCATGGACAAGCGCATCGTCATCCTCATTTCGGGCCGTGGCTCCAACATGGAAGCCATCGTTCAACGCTGCGCCGAACAGCGTTGGCCGGCTCAGGTGGTCGCCGTGGTCAGCAACCGGCCAGGGGCAGGGGGCTTGCAGTTCGCTGCAGCGCAGGGCATCACCACCGCCGTGGTGGACCACCAGGCGTTTGCCCGGCGCGACGACTTTGACACCGAACTGGCGCGCGTCATCGACGGCTTTGCGCCCGACCTGGTGGTGCTGGCGGGCTTCATGCGCATCCTGGGATCGGCCTTTGTGCAGCGCTACGCGGGGCGTTTTCTCAACATCCACCCATCACTGCTGCCGGCTTTCCCGGGGCTGCACACCCACCAGCGCGCGCTGGACGCCGGCTGCAAGGCCGTGGGTGCCACCGTGCACCTGGTGACGGCCGACCTGGACCATGGTCCGATCGTGATGCAAAGCGTGGTGCCGGTGCGCCCGGGTGACGATGCCAACAGCCTGGCCGCCCGTGTGCTGGCCACCGAGCATGTGATCTACCCGCAAAGCGTGCGCTGGTTCGTCGAGGGTCAGCTCCAGATCGATGGCGGCTTGGTGCGGCAAACCCAAGGGGCCTCTCAGGTTCTGATGTGACCGGCATGGACCGATTGGGCACGCGCCCGGCATGCACCCGGCGCGGGCTTGGCGACAGAACCGGGTGCAGCCGATCAGTCGCCAATGCGCGCAAACCGCGGTTGTCTGACCCCGTCGATCACCACGTCTTCAAAAAACATCGCGTAGGGCCGCACCCAGTCGCCGCGGGTGGCGTAGAGCGGGCGGTACAACACCATCGGCGCCAGGCTCTCGCTGTGGCGCACGACGCCCAGCAGTTGGTAGTCCAGGCCCTTGTAGTGGCGGTAGCGTCCCAGCGGCGCTGAGGGCAAGGCGGGCAGATCGGGCGAGGCGTCGGCGGGTGCGTTCATGGGCGGGCAGGATAATCGCCTCATGCACCCCAACGCCCTTTTAGACCTCACCACCGAACTGCTGCGTTCCGTGCTCAAGCTCGACGCCCCGGCCGACGGCCTGGTGTCGCAGTTTTTCCGCAAGCACCGCGACCTGGGTGCGCGCGAGCGCCACACGCTGGCCGAAACCACCTACGGCGTGCTGCGCCAGCGCCAGCTTTACCTGCACCTGGCGCAGCAGGGCAAATTTGGCGGCCAGACCAGCCCTTTGGAGCGGCGGCTGGCCATCCTGGCCTGGCAGGGCAACGAAGGCTTTTTGCGCGGCGCACTCAGCCCGCTGGAGCAGACCTGGCTGGCCGAAGTCAACCTGATTGACCGCGCCGCCTTGCCCGACAAGCTGCGCCACAACCTGCCCGACTGGCTGGCCAACCCGCTGCGCGAGCAGCTGGGCGACGAGTTCTGGCCGCTGGTCGAAGAGCTGTCGCGTTCTGCACCGCTGGACCTGCGCGTCAACGTGATGAAGGGCAAGCGCGAAGAGGTGCAGCGCACTTTGGCCGAAGCCGGCATCGACGCCCAGCCCACACCCCATTCGCCGTGGGGCCTGCGTGTGCAAGGCAAACCGGCCCTGAGCAATCTGCCCGTTTTCACCGGTGGCGGCGTTGAGGTGCAGGACGAAGGCAGCCAGCTGCTGGCGCTGATCACCGACCCCAAGCGCGGTGAGATGGTGGTGGACTTTTGCGCTGGCGCGGGCGGCAAGACCCTGGCCTTGGGGGCCTGCATGCGCAACACCGGTCGCTTGTACGCCTTCGACATTTCCGGCCACCGCCTGGAAGCGCTGAAGCCGAGGCTGGCCCGCAGCGGTTTGTCCAACGTGCACCCGGCGCAGATTGCCCACGAGCGTGACGACCGCGTCAAACGCCTGGCGGGCAAGATCGACCGCGTGCTGGTCGACGCCCCGTGCACGGGCTTGGGCACGCTGCGGCGCAACCCCGACCTGAAGTGGCGCCAAAGCCCCAAGGCACTGGAAGAACTGCAGGCCAAGCAAACCGCCATCCTGGCCAGCGCAGCCCGTTTGCTCAAACCCGGCGGCCGGCTGGTCTACGCCACTTGCAGCCTGCTGGCGGTGGAAAACGAACGCGTGGCCGAGGCCTTTTCAGAGGCGCATGCGGCCGATTTCGAGCCCATGCCGGTGCTCGCCGCGCTGCAGGCAGCGCGTGTCGACAACCCCGAAGCCTTGGTTGCCGGGCCTTACTTGCGGCTGTGGCCGCACCGCCATCACACCGACGGCTTTTTTGCCGCGATTTGGCAAAGACGTTGAAATTCAGGAAAGAGCAGTCACCTGTTGACTGCTGCACCGACTGGGGCGCCGCCTGGGGCGAAGGCCAGCTTGATGGCTGCGGCGAAGCCGGCTGAGAAGGCGGGTGCACTTGAACTCGCGTTCTACGTCCCTTTGGCAGGGCTTTTGCTGCCTCGCCTGTTCGAGCCTCCCCCCTACAATCAAGACGCAACAGAATTTTTGGGCAAGGACTTGCTGATGGACGCAATTTGGCTGGTGCACGACACCCTGGTGGACCTGTTGTCCCACGGTTTGCTGCAGGCGACTTGGTGGCAGGTGTTGATCTACACCCTGGTGACCACGCACATCACCATCTCAGGCGTCACGATCTTCCTGCACCGGGCCCAGGCCCACCGGGCGCTTGAACTGCACGCCATACCTTCGCATTTCTTCCGTTTCTGGCTGTGGCTGTCCACCGGCATGGTGACCAAGGAGTTTGTGGCGGTACACCGCAAACACCACGCCAAGTGTGAAACCGAAGAGGATCCGCACAGCCCGCAGACGCGCGGCATCAAGGCTTTGCTTTTGACGGGCGTGGAGTTGTACAGAACCGAAGCCGCCAACCCTGAGACGGTGGCCAAGTACGGCCACAACACGCCTGACGATTGGATCGAGCGCAACGTGTACACGCGGTTTTCGTGGCAAGGCGTGGCCATCATGCTGGTCCTCAACCTGCTGATGTTTGGCGCCATCGGT
>JANMHH010000002.1:0-3019 GCA_031375065.1 Rubrivivax sp.
ACGTGGTCAACCCCGCCACCGGCAAGACCATCGGCAAGGTGGCGCATGCCGACATCGCCGACCTCGACCGTGCCTTGGCCGCGGCGCAACAAGGCTTCGAAGCCTGGCGCAGGGTGCCGGCTAACGAGCGCGCCACCACCATGCGCAAGGCCGCTGCCTTGGTGCGCGAACGCGCCCCCGACATCGCCCGTTTGCTGACCCAGGAGCAAGGCAAGCCTTTCGCCGAAGCGCGCGTTGAAGTGCTGTCGGCCGCCGACATCATCGAGTGGTTTGCCGACGAAGGGCGGCGTGTCTACGGCCGCATCGTGCCGTCGCGCAACCTGCTGGCACAGCAGTTGGTGATGAAAGAGCCGCTGGGCCCGGTGGCCGCCTTCACGCCCTGGAACTTCCCCATCAACCAAGTGGTGCGCAAGCTGTCGGCGGCGCTGGCCAGCGGCTGCTCGTTCCTGGTCAAGGCGCCCGAAGAAACACCGGCCTCGCCTGCGGCCTTGCTGCAGGCCTTTGTCGACGCCGGTGTGCCTGCGGGCACCGTGGGCCTGGTCTTTGGTGACCCGGCGCAGATTTCTTCGTATTTGATTCCCCACCCCATCATCCGCAAGGTGACGTTCACGGGTTCAACGCCGGTGGGCAAACAGCTCGCGGCGTTGGCCGGCGCCCACATGAAGCGGGTGACCATGGAATTGGGCGGCCATGCGCCGGTCATCGTGGCGGCCGACGCCGACTTGGCCCTGGCGGTCAGGGCCGCCGGCGGCGCCAAGTTTCGCAACGCCGGCCAGGTCTGCATTTCGCCGACCCGCTTTCTGGTCCACAACAGCCTGCGCGAAGAATTTGCCCAGGCCCTGGTCAAACACGCGCAGAGCCTGAAGCTGGGTGATGGCTTGACCGAAGGCACCACGCTGGGCCCGCTGGCCAACCCGCGCCGTATGGCGGCGATGGCCCATGTGATGGCCGACGCTGCCGCCAAGGGCGCCAAACTGGCCACCGGTGGTGAACGCGTGGGCAGCGAAGGCAACTTCTTCGCGCCCACCGTGCTGACCGACGTGCCATTGAACGCCGACGTGTTCAACAACGAGCCCTTTGGCCCGGTGGCCGCCATCCGCGGCTTTGACACGCTGGACGAAGCCATCGCCGAGGCCAACCGCCTGCCGTTTGGCCTGGCGGGCTACGCCTTCACCCAGTCGATCAAGAACGCCCACCAACTGGCCCAACGGCTGGAGGTGGGCATGCTGTGGATCAACCAGCCGGCCGCGCCTTCTCCCGAAATGCCTTTTGGCGGCGTCAAGGATTCCGGCTATGGCTCAGAGGGTGGGCCCGAGGCGATGGAGGCCTACCTGGTGACCAAGGCAGTGTCGATCATGGCCGTCTGACGGTGGCCGTCAGCTGAAGCCGCTTGGAAGCGGCTTCAAGTGGCTTGAGTCTGTGGGCCTGGACGCCGGCCAGACTCGTTGCTCTGGTTTGTTGCTTGGACTAAGCGCCAGCCAACAAGCGCTGCACCAGCAGCGCCGCAATGCCCAGCATGACCACGCCGATCAAGCCGTCCAGCACCTGCCAGGCCCTGGGCCGGGCAAACCACGGTGCCAGCCAGCGTGCGCCATAGCCCAGCGCGGTAAACCACAGCACGCTGGAAGCCGCGGCGCCGGCGGCAAACCACCAGCGCGCTTCGCCCCACTGCGCCCCCACGCTGCCCACCAGCAGCACGGTGTCCAGGTAGACGTGCGGGTTGAGCAAGGTGAAGGCGGCGGTTTGCAGAAGGGCTTGGCGCAGGCTCAGGCCCGCTGAGCCAGCTGCCGCCAGCAGGGCCGCAGGCCGCGCGGCGCGCCACAAGGCCCGCAGGCCGTAGACCGCCAGGAAAACCGCGCCGCCCAAAGTCAGGCCGGTGGCCAAGAGCGGGCGGTTGCCCAGCAACTGGGCCAAGCCGGCCACGCCGGCCAGCATCAGCAGCGCGTCGGCCACCGCGCAGAACAGCACGATGGCGCCCACGTGTTCGCGGCGCAGGCCCTGGCGCAGGACAAAGGCGTTTTGCGAGCCGATGGCGACGATCAGCGTCAAGCCCAGGCTGGCCCCGGTGATGGCGGCTGCTGCTGCGCTCATGCCGAGCCGCTCGCTGATGCGCTCATTGAGGCGCTGACTGAGGCGCTCACAGAGGCGCTCACTGCAGCGCTCACGGTGGCGCTCATGCCCAGGCCCTTAGACTGCTTGCCGAGGCTGGAGAACACATGAAGGTTTGCATCGCAGGGTTGGGCGCCATTGGTGGCTTGATGGCCGCCTGGTTGGGCACGCGGCTGGCCCCTGGCACCGTGACGTTGTCGGCGCTGGCGCGCGGCGCCACCTTGGCTTCGGTCAGGGCCCACGGCCTGGTGCTGGAGACGCCGCAGGGCGACCAGCGCATCGATCTGCGGGCCAGCGACCACGCCAGCGAACTGGGCGTGCAGGACCTGGTCATCCTGGCGGTCAAGGGCCCCGCCCTGGCCGCCGTGGCACCGGCGGTGGCGCCGCTGCTGGGGCCGCACACGCAGGTCTTGACCGCCATGAACGGCGTGCCCTGGTGGTTTTTTGAGGGCTTGCCTGGGCGCTGCCAAGGGCTGAAGCTGGCCAGCACCGACCCCGGCGGCGTGGCCGCCCGCCACCTTCCTGCGGCGCAGGTCCTGGGCGGGGTGGTGCACTTGAGCGCCGCCACACCCGCTGCGGGCCGCGTGCGCCATGTCAACGGCAACGGGCTCATCCTGGGCCGTGCGGTCGGTGCGCCAGACGCACCCTTGCAAGCGGTGGCGGGCTTGTTGCGCGAAGCGGGATTGGCGGTCACGGTGTCGGATTGCATTCAACGCGATGTCTGGTTCAAGCTGTGGGGCAACATGACCATGAACCCGGTGTCGGCGCTGACCGGGGCGCCCTGCGATCGCATCCTGGACGACCCGCTGGTGCGCCAGTTTTGCAGCGCGGTGATGTTGGAGGCCCAGGCCATCGGCACCGCCTTTGGCATCCCGATCCCCCAACAACCCGAAGAGCGCCACGCGGTGAC
>JANMHH010000103.1:0-98341 GCA_031375065.1 Rubrivivax sp.
CCTCGGGCACCTTTGGGGGCCTCGGTGGATATGCGACCGACCGCTTCGGGGCGGCGAATTGAGCGCCACGTAGGTCTCTTCAGGGCCGCCATGCGCCAATCATCCCAACCGCCCCAAGCTGACATTCGCAGATGCGAGCACGCGTGCGAAATGCCAAACCGCACTCCACGGTGAGCCTGGTTCAGGTCCAGATCCCCACCTTCGCCGCCCTGCTCGCCAGCATGAACTCCATGCAGGCGGACAACGTCAACGCGGCAGCCCAGCCAGCGCTGGGCTGCTCAGGATGCCCGCGAACTTTCGCCGGTAGGCGGCGGGCGTCAGGCCGACCTCGCGCTTGAACAAACGACGAAAGAAGGTGGGGTCTTCGTAGCCGACCTGGTAGGCCACGTCGTCGATGCCAGCGGCATCCTGTTCGATGATCCGCTTGGCCTTCTCGACCCGCACCGCGTGCACGTAGTCCATCGGCAAATGGCCGGTCGCGGCGCGAAACCGCCGCGTGAACGTGCGCCGGGTAAGCCCGGCGCGCTGGGTCATGGTCTCCACCGGATGGGCCTGGGCGTAGTGCTCGGCGATCCACTCCTGACTGAGCTTGATGGTCTGGTCTTCGCCCTGGATCTTCATCGCCATGTCGGCGAAGGGCAGCTGGCCGTCTTCATGGCCCGAGAGCAGATAGACCTTGGCCGTCTGCAGCGCATGCGCCGGGCTGCAATAGCGGCTGATCAGCCGCAGCGCCAGCTCCTGCCACGCGGTGACGCCGCCCGCGGTGATCACGCCCTCGGCCTCGCTGTCCAGGCGCAGGATCGAGTCGGCGCAGTAGTTCACCTTGGGGTACTGCAGGCGGAACAGCTCGCGATAGGCCCAGTGCCCGGCGCACTGGCGCCCATCGAGCAGGCCCGCCTCGGCCAGCACGAGCGAACCCGAACAGACCGACGCGATCAGCGCGCCCTGGGCGTGCATGCGCCGCAGCCAGGCGATCTCTGCGCCGTAGCGCCCGCGCGGCGCGGTGTCGATCGGCGTGTACATGTCGCAGACCACCGCGGCGTCGACGCGGTCGAGGTCGCCGATCGCCGTGTGGGGCTCGATCAGGATGTTGCCGAAGCAGCGGAAGGGCTGGGCTTCTGCGGCCACGATCCGGATGTCGAGCAACGGCTCGCCCACGGGGCGCCCGGTCATGTCGGCGTACCCTGCGCCGACGGAAGCCAGCACGTCGTACAGACCGAAGAGCACCGAGGGCGTCGTCTCCGGCGCGGCGAGCAGGGCAATCTTCGGCTTGATGTTGTGCGTCATGGGTTCAGCCTGCCTGATGAGTGGTGTCGCATGGGTGGTGTCGCATTCGACCCGATCTTGTACCAATCGGCTCTTCACGTCATCCAGGGTCAAAGCTACGGTTCGCCACAGGGCAACTTCGCCCCTTCCAGGAGGACGCTCGATGAACACACCCTTGAACAGGCACCGCTGCTTCTTCGCCACCGCGATCGCTGCGCTTGTCCTTGTCACTGCCTGCGGCGGCGGCGGCGACGATCGAAGCGCATCAACCGCTGGCACCCGTGCGACGGCGCTGAGCGCCGCGCGCAGCCCCGGCAAGAAGCCGCAGGGCTCGGTCGTCGTCACGGCCTACGCGACCGGCCTGACCAGCCCGCGCGGTCTGGCCTTCGGTCCGGACGGCGATCTCTATGTGGCGGAAGCCGGCACGGGTGGCCCGCTGGCCCCGCTGGGCACGGCCGACTGCCCGACCCAGATCAACATCTACAGCCCCTACACCGCCGGCTACAGCGGCCGCGTGCTGCGCATCAAGCCTGACGGCAGCAAGCAGACGGTCGCCGACCGCCTGCCCAGCATGACCGACGCTTATGGTGGCAACTATGGCCCCACCGATCTGGCCTTCGTCAACGGCACGCTCTATGTGTTGATCGAAATGGGCGGCTGCTCACACGGCCTGCCCGGCAGCGATGCCGCGATCCTGCGCATCAACCCGGACGGCTCGACGACCCAGGTTGCCAACCTGAGCGCCTGGCTTGCGGCCAACCCACCGCACTTCATCAAGGACACCAACCCGGCCACCACCGACCTGGAGCCCGGTGGCGTGTTCCACTCGATGATCAACCACAAGAACGAGCTCTACGTGGTCGAAACGAACCGCGGCATGTTGGTGAAGGTCAACCCGGCGACCGGCGCCATCGGACTGGCCCACGACATGTCGCGCGACAACAAGGAACACAACCCGATCGTGATGACGCAGCACCGCGGCAGGTTCTATGTCGGCACCTTTGGCGAAGACGGTGGACCGTCCGAGCTGGCGGTGTTCAAGCATGGCTTCGCGGGCTACACGCTGCCCTTCAAGTCGCGCAACCCCATCGTCGGGCTGGCGTGGCGACGCGACAGCCTGTACGCCGTCGAGATCTTCCCGCACGACGAGGCCTGGACGCCGGACAACGCCAATCTGGTGTCGTTCAATCCGGTGACGGGCCAGCGCAAGGAACTGGCCGTGAATTTCGCCAACCTGCCCAACGGACTGGTGGTCGGGCCCGATGGGGCGCTCTACACATCGAACGTCACCCTCAGCGCGACGCCTGGGGATGGCAGCATCCTGCGCATCGAACTGCCGCGTGGCGACGACACCCGGCCCGACGAGGAAGGCGATCGATGACCATGGTCGAAAGACTCGCGACCCTGCGGTCCCGGCTGTCGGGCGATCTGCTCGCGCCCGGGGACGATGGTTACGACGCGGCCCGCTCGGTCTGGAACGGCATGATCGACCGCCGCCCGTGGGCCATCAGCCGCTGCAAGTCGGTCGATGACGTGATCGCCTCGGTCAGCTTCGCGCATCAGCAGGGCTTGCCGGTGTCGATCCGCGGTGGTGGGCACAACGTGGCCGGTCATGCGGTGTGCGACGACGGGCTGATGATCGACCTGTCGCAGCTGCGCGGCGTTGACGTGAACGCCGCCCGTCGAACGGCGTCGGTGCAGGGTGGCGCGCTATGGGCCGATGTCGATGCCGCCACGCAGGCCCATGGGCTGGCAACACCCGGCGGGCTGATCTCCGAAACCGGGGTTGCGGGCTTGACCTTGAGCGGCGGCGTCGGCTGGCTGCGCAGCGCACACGGGCTGTCCATCGACAACCTGTTGGCGGTGGACATCGTCATCGCCGACGGCACGCTGACCCGGGCCAGTCCTGCGGAAAACGCCGACCTGTTCTGGGCCATTCGCGGGGGTGGCGGCAACTTTGGCGTGGTGGTGAACTTCGAATTCCAGCTGCATGCCATGGGGCCGACGGTGATGTTTGCAGCGCCCATCTACCCCTTGTCGGCGGGCGCCGGGCCGATCCGCTTCTGGCGCGACTTTCTGGCCGACAAGAACGATGTCGTGGGCTCGCTGTGCGAGTTCTCCACCGTCGCTGCCAGCGCAGACTTTCCAAAAGAATTCTGGGGCACCCCGTGCTACACGCTGGCTGCGGTGTATGCCGGCGACCCCGCAGAAGGCGAGCGCCTGCTGCAACCGCTGCGGGAACTGGGCCCGATGGTTGCCGACTTCTCCGGTCAGATGCCTTACTGCGACGTGCAAAGGCTCTTCGACCCCTTGTTTCCAGCGGGCCAGTACCGGTGCTATTGGAAGAGCCACCTGCTGTCGCAACTGAGCGACCAGGCCATCCTGGAAGCCATCGAAAACGCCGCCACTTCGCCGTCTGACAAATCCATCAGCTCGTTCTGGAACTTTGGCGGCGCCACGGCAGCGGTGCCGGCCGAAGCCACGGCCTTCGGGGACCGGTCATTCGGCTGGATGTACTCGCTGGACTCGGTCTGGCGCGACGCGGCGGACGACGACAAGGTGATGAGCTGGACACGCGCAGCCTGGGAGCGCGCGCGTCGCCATTCGCACGAAGGTCGCCTGTACCTGAACTTCGCCGGGCAGGACGCCGACAGCGATGAATTGACCCGCCGAGCCTTCGGCAAGAACTACAGCCGGCTGGCGCACATCAAGAAGCGCTACGACCCCGGCAACATGTTTCGCTTCAATCAGAACATTCGGCCTGCGTGATGGGCAGGCTGGCGCTGAAACAGCTGGAGGACCACCTGCTCGGCTGGACCGGACGCCTCTTCTGGCTGGTCACGCTGGCCGGGCTGGGGATGTTCGGCAGCTACATCGTGCTGCGGGCGGCCGGTGCCACGGTTGAGAATTTTGGTCAGTGGAAGGCCTTGGTGACAGGCCGTCCGATGCCAACGGCAGCGGACTGGATCGCCAACGTCAGCATCGGGTTGCACTTTCTGATGGGCGCGGTGCTGGTGCTGGCCTGGCCGATCCTGCTGTCGGCCCGGATCCGAACCCGCCACCGAGCCGTGCACCGCTGGACGGGCCGGGTCTATGTGGTCGCGGGCTTCCTGGCGGGTGCCGGCGGCATGTCCTTCATCCTGACCCACGGCGCTTCCAGTCGCGCCGCCTCCATTGCCTTCGGCATCTGGGGTGCGCTGATGATGCTCTGCGCCGTCATGGCCTACCTCTGCGCGCGCGCCAAACGTTTGGACCGCCACCGCGCCTGGGCCATCCGCCTGTTCTCGATGGTGCTGGGTTCATGGTTGTTTGATGTGGAGATACAGGTCTGGAAGAACCTGGCAGGCGGCGTGGGCATGCACCCCGACGGCAACAGCGGGCCAGCCGACCTGGCCATGCTCTACCTGTTCTTCGTTCCCAATTGGCTGGTGGCCGAGTTTTTCATCCGCAAGCTGCATCGGCGGCTGGTGCTGCCCGGCCACCTGAGAGGGCTGGCCATGGCTGTGTTCGGCGCTGTGGGCCTGGCCTTCGGCTATGCGGTCTTGATGCTCAGCGCCACGCACACCGGGCGGTTTGGCAAGCATCTGCTGCCGCTGCTGCCGGGTGTGTAGTCGCAAGCTCTTCTCGACCTGGACTGGCGCCACCGCCAAGTACCGCGCCGTGACGCCCGCGTGACGCCGGGCCTTCTACCGTGAGCACCACCATCCCCTCACGGAGTTGTCCATGAACCTTTCCAAACTCAACCCAGCCCAAGCGAGCCGGCGTCGCATCAGCCTCAGCCTCATCGGGGCCGTCGGCAGCACGCTCGGGGCCGCTGCGCTGGTGCTTCCCAGCCCGGCGCGGGCCTTCAGCAGCGTCGACATCAGCGGTGCCTGGCGCATCGATGGCAACGGATTTCTCGGCGACATGATCCTGGTGCAGCAACCCGGCGGCGAGATCAGCGGCACCCTGTACGGCAGCGACGATGTCCGCGGTTACTTCATGCCATCAAGCGGACTGGTCGTGCTGATGCGCGGCCCGGTGGCGCGCCCTTCGCAGGCCTTCATCGGCACCGTCAGCTCGAACGGTGTGCATCTGAGCGGAAGCTTCTATGCCCTCAGTGCCGGTGCGGGAGCCACAGCCACGCGGCATGTCTTCGGCTTTCGCGCCGTGCGGCCTTCGTGGCCTGATCCGGTGTCGTACCCACCCGCGCTCGGGCCGGCCTCGGTGCCCTCGCTGGCTTCGAACCACACTGTCTACAACCGGCCTTCGGAGTTCCCGGCCTGGACGCTCCCCCTGCGCTTCAACCACCCGGCTGGAAGCACCTTCATCAGCGGCGACATCACGGGCAGTTTCGCCGGGGATGCGGTGTACGGCCACTACGCGCCGGGATCGGGCTCGCTGGTGATGCTGCGCCCAACGGCCGGGCAGGCAGGCCAGCTGTTCCTGGCGAACGTAGCCCTCGGCTGGTGGGGCAGCCAGGTGATGGCCGGTTGGTTCTATGCGCTGACGCCGGGCATGGGAGCGAGCCCGGAGCGCATGCGTTACGACTGGCGGGCGCAGACCTGATGCAGGCCCCCGCAGCTTAGGCGGCCCTGGTCAGCGAGCCTCGTCGGCGTCGCGCCAGGCGCCGTCCACCAGCACCTGGCGCGGCCTGCGCTGCTCCTGGTGGGCCCTATCCGGACTCTGCTCAAGCAAGCTCGCGTGAAGGAAGATCTCATGCCCAACGGCAACATCTGCGGCGCACGGCGGCTGGGGTTGGTGAGCACGTCGGCGGCGCTGGTGGATGGGTTTGCGCTGACGCTGTCGTGCGGTTCAAGCGTTCTGGCCGATCGCTCTGAGGCTGACCACTTTCAGGCCAGCAGCGCTTCAATGACCTGCACCACCGCCAGCGCTTCGTCGGCGCTGGCCAGGCCGTGGTCGGCGCGGCCTGCCATCAGGTCCGCAAAAGCGTCGAGCGTCAGCGCGCCTGAAGGCACGCCGTCGCTGACCTGGCCCTGAAACTCCAGACGCTGCCAGGTGCTGAGCGCTGCAGTGGCCTTGGAGCCCAGCAACTCCAGCCGGTTGAAGTCGGCCACGTCGCCGGCCACGGCGGCGTCGATGCGCAGTGTGGTGTGGGCGTGCGCCAACGTGGCCGTCAAGCTGGTTTCGGCAGCGCCGGGCGCACGCTGCAGCACCACGTCTTGCAGCACCGCCGGGCCAAACAGGCGGTGGGCCAAAAAGACAAAGTGCGAGAGCACCTCACGTGTAAAGCCGCCCTGTTCGGGCCCGGCCAGCCAGGTGCTGGCGCCGGCTTGCCATTCACGGGGCCAACGGGCGAAACGGACCTTCAAGGTGGCGTCCTGGACATCGCCCAACTCGCCGCCATGCAGCAAAGCCATCAGCCGCCGGCTGGACTGGCCGCGCGCAAAAGGGAAGTTGACGGCAAAGGGCAGGCCAGAGACCACCACCGCGTCCCGCAACGCTTGCGCGCCCGCCACCGTGTGGGCCAAGGGTTTTTCACACAGGCAAGGTTTGCCAGCGGCGATGGCCGCCTGCACGCCTTGCAAGTGGAAGGCGGGCGGTGACGCGATGTACACCGCGTCCACACCACCATGCGCCGTCAGCGCCTGCAGGCTGCCCGCTACCGCAGCGCCACCATGGGCCTGTGCCAAACGCGCGGCGGCCTGCGCAGCCGGGTCCCACACCGCGGCCACGTGAAAACGTGGGTGCTGGCTGATCGCCGTGGCCATGCGGCCACCCATGATGCCGGTGCCTGCGATGCCAATGCCGTAACGGGGGTTCTGTTCCATCCGGTGTCTGAACTTAAAAGTGGGCTGGCCACGGCACGTGGCCAGGTCAAGGGATGTCTGGCGAGGTCGGTGCGGGGTATTTCAGCGCGTTGCGCACCATCTTGTCCTGCGCCGCCTGCAACAGGTCCACGCCCAGGCTGTCGGACAGCTGCACCAGGTAGATGAAAACGTCGGCCAACTCGTGGGCCACCTCAGCCTTTTGCGCGGGCGGCAACTGGCGACTTTGTTCTTCGGTGAGCCACTGAAAGTGCTCCAGCAGTTCGCCCACCTCCACCGACAAGGCCATGGCCAGGTTCTTCGGCGCGTGGTAGGCCTGCCAGCCGCGGGCGGCGGCAAACACACGGAGCTGGTTGCGAAGCTGTTCCAGGGTCATGGCGCGAGGATAAGCCGGCCTTTGCCACTGGCCCAACCGTCAGCGCCAGGGCCTGTCCAACACCCTAAACTGGCGGCTCTGTAGTGGACCGGCAGGGGTCGGCTCCAACAGCACTTGAACAAGGGCAAGGCAATGAAGGTCGCAGTGGTGGGTTCACGTTATTTCGGGGCCACGGTTTTGGAGGCCCTGCGGCGCGAGAGCGGCGTTGAAATCAGCTGCGTGGTGGCGCCCGCCGCCGACGACCGGCTGGCGCTGGCTGCGCTGGCCGCCGGCTTGCCGCTGCACGTGATGGCCAACCCCAAGATCGTGCCAGGCGACGCCATCGCCGAAGGCACCGACCTGATCGTGGCCGCCCACACCCACGCCCGCATCAGCGACGACGCGCTGGCCCGCGCCCGCCTGGGCGGCGTGGGCTACCACCCCAGCCTGCTGCCGCGCCACCGTGGCATTGCGGCGGTGGAGTGGACCATCCGCGAAGGCGACCCGATTGCCGGTGGCTCCGTCTACCACCTGGCCGACGGCTGGGACGCCGGCCCGATTGCCGCGCAAGAATGGTGCTTTGTGGGCCGCGGTGAAAACGCCCGCGACCTGTGGGAGCGCGCGCTGGCGCCGATGGGCCTGAAGCTGCTGACCCAGGTGGTGCAGCATGCGCGAGCCACCGGCCAGCTGCCGGCCAGCCAGCAAGACCCACGTTTTGCCACCAAGGCACCGATGCTGCGCCGCTCGGTGGCGCTGAGCGGTGAAGCCGCGCCTGCGCTCACGTCCCTGGTGGTCACCGTGATGGGCACCGACCGCCCCGGCATCGTCAGTGCGCTGGCCGAACGCGCGCAGCGCTTTGGCGCCAACTGGTCGGCCAGCCACATGGCCAAGCTGGCCGGCGAATTTGCCGGCATGGTGCAGATCCAGGTGGCGCCTGAAAACGCCGACGCCTTGACCACCGCGCTGCAAGGCCTGGAAAGCGCCAGCCTGCGCGTGGTGGTGGCGCGCAGCGACGCCAGCGCCGTGCCCGCCGGCATGCGCCGCCACCAGCTGGACCTGGTGGGCAACGACCGCGTGGGCATCGTCAGCCACCTGACCCGTGTGCTGGCCGAGCGCGGCATCAGCATCGAGCAGCTGCACACGGAGGTCTTGAACGAAGGCGCCGCCGCAGGGCCACAGTTTCAGGTGCGCTCGCAGGTGCTGGTGCCGCAAACCGTGGACCTGGCCGCGCTGCGCGCCGAGCTGGGCACCTTGGCCAGCACGATGTTGCTGGACGTTTCCTTGGGCGAACCCAGCGCAGCCTGAGCGCCAATGAGCGCCACTGAGTGCGACTGAGCGCGGCTGCAGGCAAATTCAGCATCCCCTTTTCACCTGGAGAAGCGACCATGCCCATGCCCGCCGTGCGAGCCCTGTACGGCCTGGCCCTTGCCTCGGCGCTGTTGGTGGCCTGTTCGTCGCTGGACGACCAGCAGCCGGCCAGCACGATTTCGCCGATGACGGGGCTGGGCAGTTCAACCTTCAAGGTCACCGCACGCGACGAGCAAGCCCGCGCCTGGTTCGGCCAGGGACTGCTGCTGACCTATGCCTTCGAGCACGAAGAAGCCGTGCGCGTGTTTCGCGCCGCGCTGGCGCGCGACCCCAGCTGCGCCATGTGCGCCTGGGGCGTGGCCTATGCGCTGGGGCCCAACATCAACAACAGCGACCGCGGGCCGGTGCGCGACATCCGCCGCTTTGTGGCCCGCGCGCAGCAAGCGGCAGCAGGTGCCACGCCGCTGGAGCGTGCGCTGATCAAGGCCATGGCCGTGCGCTACGGCCGCGCCGAAGATCGGGCACAAAAGGCCTATGAAGCGCAGGGCAGCGCGCTGTGCAGCACACGCAAGACAGACCGCAAGGTCGACCCACAGGAGCTGGCCTACGCCGCCGCCATGGGTGATGTGCTGCAGCAGTTTCCCGACAACCCGGACGTGGTGGCGCTGTACGCCGATGCCGTGATGAGCACCATGCCCTGGGACTGGTGGGACCCCAAGACCGGCCAACCCAACGGCGCCGTGGGCGACGTGATGGCGCGCCTGCTGGCCACCACCCACGCACACCCGCAGCACAGCGGCGCGCTGCACTTTTATGTGCACGTGGCCGAGCACTCACCCAACCCACAACTTGCAGCAACCGCGGCCGACACGCTGGGCACCGTGGCCCCCGAAGCGCCGCACCTGGTGCACATGGGCAGCCACATCTACAAGAACATCGGCCGCTTTGCCGAAGGCAGCCGCGCCAACGAACAGGCGCTGGCCGTGCAAAGACGCTTCGACGCGACGCTGAAAGCCCAGGGCGTGCAGCGCGGCGGCTGCTGGGACGCGCACCACCTGCACTTTCTTTGGTATTCGGCACTGATGGAAGGGCGGGCCGACCTGTCGCTGCGCGCAGCCCGCGAGTACGCCGAGCGCTGGGGCAACCGCGGCGACGGCTTTGGCGACTACGCCCAACTGCTGCCGCTGGCCACCTTGGTGCGTCTGCAGCTGTGGGACGAGGTGCTGGCCCAACCCAGCACCACACTGGGCATCGGCCTGCTGGAAGGCTATGGGTCCTACGCGCGCGGGATGGCCTATGCGCACACCGGCCGGCTTGACCAGGCCAAGGCCGAACTGGCCAGCGTGCGCCGCCTGCAAAACCAGGCTACGACACAGCGCGCGCAGATGTACGGTGAACCCATCCCGGCCAAGCTGATGGCGCTGGCGCACGACACCCTGGCCGGCACCCTTGCGCGCAATGAGCGGCGCTTTGAACAAGCCGTCACGCTGCTGCGCAAGGCCGCCGACATCGACGACGAACTGGGCAACGACCCGCCGCTGTTGGGCGGCGGCGCACGGCTGGCGCTGGCCGGCGTCCTGATGCAAAGCGGCAAGGCCGACGAAGCCAGCCGAGAGATCACCGAAGCTTTGCGCCTGAACGGCCCCAGTGCGTGGACCCACCAAGCCTTGGCGCAGCTGGCCGAGCTGCGCGGGGCGCGCGAGGAAAGCCTGCGGCAGGCGGAACTGGCGCGGGGGGCTTGGACGAAGGCGGAACGGGCGGGGTTGCCGCGGTTGTAGGGGGCTGCGAAGCTTCACGGGCGGTTGAACTTCGATCGGGAACGTCACGTCGCGGCGGGTTTGCGTGGTTGGATGAACATGACGGCCGCTGGCTGGACCTGCAGATTACCAATGGCCAATCGCCAATTGCCTGTTGGTCAAAACGATCTCTGACCGGCTTCGCAACAGATGCGGTCGCAACATCAGCACGCTCAAGATGAATCACACTCGGCCCCGGAACCCCCTCAGCCCCAAAAAGCTCTTGCTCTCCAAGTGGACCGCCGTCACCCCCGTCCACCGCGAAAAGCACTTCATGGTCACCCTGGTGATCGAGCCCACCCCACCCGCCACGCGCATTGACGACGTGCAGCTTGAAGCCGTCCACTCCAAGCGCACCGTTTTGCTGCCGTGGCGCGAACTGACCGACACCACCCGCTGGCGCCAAGGCTGGGTGTAGTGCCCGCTTCGCCCGCTGCACGCGCAGCGGCTGGCCCCAAGCGCCAGCGCAGGCACCACCACCACGTTTACGTGGTGCTGCTGGACGACCAGGTCTGGAACGAACCGCGCTTTCGCAAGGCCAACCCCGACTACCAGCTGGGTAAACCTTTTGTCTACGTGGGCATGACCGGCCTGGACCCGGACCTGCGGCTGGACAAGCACAAGGCCGGCATCCAGGCCAACCGCTTTGTCTTCACCTACGGATTGCAGCTGCTGCCGGCGCTGTACGCGGTCTACAACCCCATGCCTTACACCGCCGCGCAAGAAATGGAGGTGGAACTGGCCATCAGCCTGCGTGAGGCGGGCTACGGGGTGTGGCAGGCCTAGGCGCGTGGGCGCGCCGTCCTGCTTGGAGCAAACGCCCCCGGCGCGCCAACGCTGCCGGTGTAGAGTGCTTGGTTTTTCGCCCCCGAGCCACGCCCCGCATGAAGCAAGAGTTGGTGCGCACGGGCCTTGACGGCTCGGCGCTGGTTGGAATGCTGGCGCAACTGGCCTTGACAGAACCGCCCACGGCGGCCCCGTCTTTTGTCGAAGGCATGGGGCGCTGGTTGGGTTGGCAGGAAGCCATTGCGCTGTCGGCGGTGCTGCAACAGGCAGCGCCGGGCACGGCTGCGGCGCTGCCAGCTTTACGGGCCGCGAGCGCAAGCGAACAGGCTAACGCCGAAAGGTTGTGCCAAAGGCTGGCCCGCGTGCAAGCGGAACTGACGCAAGCCATCTTGGCCGACCGCGACACTGTGCGTGAAGACGGAAACGACTTCTTGCCCTTTCGGCGCCGTTGCCTGAACCTGCAGCAGGCCATGGCCGCCGCCGTGGCGCCGTTGCGGGAGCAGCTGCGCGCCACGGTGGCGCCCATGTCGCCCGCCATGGCTCGGCTGGCGGCGCTGGACGCCGCCATGGCCCAGGCCCTGGCCCCGCGTGAACACGCCTTGCTGGCGCTGTTGCCGGTGCTGTTGGAAAAACACTTCTTGCGGCTGCGCACGGCGCCGCCTCAAGCCGACCCAAACCCCTGGCTGGACACTTTTCGCCAAGACATGCAGCAGCTGCTGCTGGCCGAGCTGAGCCTGCGCTTGCAGCCCAGCCTGGGCCTGCTGCAAGCGCTGCGCGGTGCAACCCAAGGACTTCATGAATAAGCATCTGTACCGGGCCGCCGGCCTGGTGGGCCTGCTGGCGGTGGCCTGGGTGGCCAGCGGCTACTTGCGCAGCAACCCGCTGGCCCTGGCCATGACGCTGCTGATCGGCGCGTTTTACGTGATGGGCGTGCTGGAACTGCAGCGGTTTCAGAAAGACACTGCCGGCCTGACCCAGTCCTTGGCCGGCTTGTCCGGTCCGCCGGCCAGCGTGGACGTCTGGTTGGACACCTTGCCCACCACCCTGCGCCACCACGTGCGCCTGCGTCTGATCGGCGAACGCAGCGCCTTGCCCGGCCCTGCGCTCACGCCCTACCTGGCGGGCCTGCTGGTGCTGCTGGGCATGCTGGGTACGTTTGTGGGCATGGTGGTCACGCTCCACGGCACCGGCCTCGCGCTGGAGCAGGCGGCCGATGTGCAAAGCATGCGCGACTCGCTGGCGGCACCGGTGCGTGGCCTGGGGCTGGCGTTTGGCACGTCGGTGGCGGGGGTGGCGGCATCGGCCATGCTGGGCTTGATGTCGGCGCTGTGCCGGCGCGGGCGGTTGTTGGCCGGGCAGCAGCTGGACGGCCACATCGCCACCACGCTGCAGACCTGCACGCGCGCCCACCAACAGCAGACGCAACGTGACGCGGCCTGGCAGCTGCAGCAGCAACAGGCCGAGCTTCAACAGCAACAGGCCGAGCTGCAGGCGCAGCTGCAAGCGCAACAAGCGCAGACCTGGCCGCTGCTGGTGGACCGCCTGCAGACCCTGATGGCGCAGCTGCAAGAACAGTCACGGCACTCGCAGGCCACGCTGCAAGAGCAGGCGCAGCGCTCGCACGCCCAGCTTCAAAACCACGCACAAACCGCGCAAGCGCAGCTGCTGGCCAGCCAGCAGCAGTTTCAGGGCGGGGCAGAGCAGGCCTACCGCGCGTTGGCCACGTCGGTTGACCAGACGCTGCAGCGCAGCCTGCAGGACGCCGCGCGCATGGCCGCAGCCACGCAAGACAGCGTCTTGCAGGCCACGATGAACAGCATCACCCGGGAAACCGCCGCGCTGCACGGCCACATGGCCAGCACCGCGCAGCAACAGCTGGACGGGTTGGCGCAGCGGTTTGAGCAGCAGTCCACCGCGTGGGTTTCGGCGGTGGGCAAGCAAGTCAGCGAGCAAACGGCCGCTCTCTTGAGCACCCTGGCCGACAACCAGGTTGCACACCAGGCCACCCACCAGGCCCTCCAGACCACGCAGGACCAAACCCGCCTGGCCGCGTGGATGGCGGCACTGTCGGCCATGGCCCAGCAGCTGGAACAAAACACCGGCCGCATCACCGCGCAAGCCGAAGCCCAGGCGCGCAGCACCGTGGCTGAAGTGGCGCGCCTGGTGCAAAGCGCGGCTGAAGCCCCGCGCGCTGCAGCCGAGGTGGTGGCGCAGCTGCGCGACCAGTTGTCCAACAGCCTGGGCCGCGACAACGCCATGCTGGAAGAACGCGGCCGCATCATGGCCACGCTGCACACGGTGCTGGGCGCGGTGCAGCACACATCCACCGAACAAACCGCTGCCATCGACCGTTTGGTGGCTTCCACCGCCACCTGGCTGGAGCAAGCTGGGCAGCGCTTCACACAGAAGGTGGACGCCGAATCGGCGCGCCTGGAATCGGTGGCCGC
Source organism: Rubrivivax sp. (assembly GCA_031375065.1). Lineage (GTDB taxonomy): Bacteria > Pseudomonadota > Gammaproteobacteria > Burkholderiales > Burkholderiaceae_C > Rubrivivax. Next base: position 13,727 of record JANMHH010000103.1, read on the forward strand.
GCAGCTGACGGGCAGCGCGGTCGACGTGGCCAGCCTGGGTGAGGCCTTTGCCGCCGCGGTGGACCAGTTCAGCCAGTCCAGCAGCCACACCGTGGCCCACCTGCAGCGGGTGGAAGAAGCGCTGGCCAAGAGCACTGCGCGCAGCGACGAGCAGCTGGCCTATTACGTGGCGCAAGCCCGTGAGGTCATCGACCTGAGCCTGCTGTCGCAAAAGCAAATCGTGGACGACCTGCAGCGCCTGGCGCGCCAGCCCCTGGCCCAGGCCCAGGCCCAGCCCATCACCGCCGGCAGCGAAGCATGATCAACGCCGACCTGGGCGAACCCGAGCAAGACGCCGGCAGCGAACCCAGCGTGCCCGTGTGGGCGGTGTTTGGTGACCTGATGGCGGGCTTGCTGGGCGCCTTTGTGCTGATCCTGGTGGGCGCACTGGCGCTGCAGCTGGACCTGGCCCAGCGCCTGCAGGTCGAGGTGCAAAAGCGCCAGGCCGAAGAACAGCGCCGCAGCGCGCTGGAGCAGGCCTTGGCCATCCCGCTAGCGCAGGGCCGTGTGACGCTGAACAACGGCCGCATCGGCATCAGCAGCAGCCTGCTGTTTGCCTTCAACTCCGACCAGCTGCAACCCGAAGGCCAGCAGCTGTTGAAAGGCCTGGCCACCACCCTGGCGGCTTACCTGAGCGCGCGCGACGAAATGTTGATGGTCAGCGGCTTCACCGACGACCGCCAGATGCGCGGTGGCAGCCAGCAGTTTGCCGACAACTGGGAACTGTCGGCCCAGCGTGCGCTGACCGTGACACGCACGTTGGTGGACAACGGCGTGCCTTCCAGCGCGGTCTTTGCGGCGGCCTTTGGGGCTGAGCAGCCGGTGGCGTCTAACGCCGATGCGACAGGGCGGGCGTTGAACCGGCGCGTCGAGATCACACCCACGCCGCGCCCGGGTTCCAAAGACGGCCGGAAAGCGGGCGCGCCGTGACAGCGCTGGGGCTGGGGCCTGGCCAAGTTCGCCAGTGGCACATCGACGCCTTGGCGCGGCGGGCTGCGCTGCACCAGGGTGCCGTGCGGCAGGTGCTGGAGGAAAAACTGCAGCGCTTGCGGTCGGCGCAGGTTGCGCAGCAGACGCAAGGGCCGGCGCTTTCCCCTGCACAAGCCACCACAGAAGGGCTTGCGCAGGCATCACCAGCGCAACAACCGCTGGCCGATCTGTTGGCGCACATGGCCCGCCAAACGCAACCCGCGCAGCCGCCCGACGTCACCGCCTCTGCTCAGTTGGGAGCTGCAAACGCTGCTGCGCCCGTGGAACTCAAGGCCATCCGCAACTACCGTGGCACCTGGTCGCGCCTGCGTGCCGAACACCGCCTGCACCAGGCGCTGGCCCTGGTGCCTCAAAACGCCGGGCCACTGAACACACAACGCCTGCTGCACCAGGCGCTGCTGTTGATGCAGCAGTCCTCGCCCGGCTATTTGCTGCACTTCATGGCGCACGTCGAAGGCCTGTTGGCGCTGGACCCGATCAACCAGCCTTTGCACACGCTGCCGACGGCCAAGGGCGGTGAACAGCGGCCCAAGCGTGGCGGGTGACGAATCAGGTCACGAAGCAGGTATTCAAGCAGGCAAACAAGAGGGTAACTGAGCCGTCAGGTGAACGGTTCATCAGGCCGCCACCGATGGCAACTCTCGCGCTGTGAGCCACAAGCGCAAATCAAACTCCAGCTGGTGGTACTCGCTCTCCATGTGCTGGCACAGCGCGTAAAACGCCTTGTCGTGCGCCCGTTCTTTCAGGTGCGCCAGCTCGTGCACCACGATCATGCGCAAGAAGTTGGCCGGCGCGTCCTTGAACAGCGTGGCAATGCGGATCTCGCGCTTGGCCTTGAGCTGGCCACCCTGCACCCGTGAAACGGTGGTCTGTGTGCCCAGCACGTTGTTCAGCACATGCAGCTTGGCGTCAAAAGCCACCTTGGCCAGCGGCGGCGCGCTTTTCATGTGGCGCGCTTTCAGATCCGTGACGTAGTCGTACAGCGCGCGCTCGCTCTTCACCGTGTGGGCCTCGGGGTGGCGCCGGGCGATGGTCTGGGCCAGCTGGCCGGCGTCGATCAGGCCCTGAACCTGGGTCAGCAAAGCAGGTGCATAACCTTGCAGGTACTTCAGGGCCGGGCCGGTGCGCATCAGCCACACTGGCCCACGTCGCCGCAGGCGGTGCAGAAGTCGCAGCCGTCCTTGTGGATGACGGTGGCGTTGCCGCACTCCAGGCACACCTTGCCAGCCATCACGGGCGCGCGGTCTTGCGGTGTGCGCGACGACTCCAGCACCCCCATGTCGCGCAGCGGATAGCCGGCTTCGTTGAGCACGCCCAGCATGCTGTAGCGGTGGATGATCAGCCGCGCCAAGTAGGCCACCGTCGACGGCCAGGTCTGCTGGCGGCGCTGGCCGTGCGGCAGGCCCGGCACAAAAGCCATGAAGTGGCCCAAAGGCTCGGCGTAGTTCAGCAGCTTGCGCAGCTTCATGCCGATCCAGGCCGGGTCGACCACCCGCATGTCCAGCGACAGCACGCGCGCCAGGCCGTCCAGCGCGCGCGGGTAGTTGCCCGAGAACCCCAGCGCGCAGGGCCGCGTCACCGTGCCGCCATCGGGCCCGGGCAAGGTGACTTCTTTCAGCGTCAGCGTGAAGGCCTCGCCGGACGCCGGGTTGTCGATGTCGACGGCCCAGGCCAGCGTGCCCGACGGTCCGGTGTGCGGCTCGCTGACGCTGAACATCGCGTCCATCACCGGCGTGGGTGTGGTGCGGCCCTGCGCGGGCAAGGCCTGCAGTTGTTCACAACGCCAGCGGATCAGCGCCGCGGTGGCCGCCACCACGCCGGGGAACAAGCGGCGCTCACTGTGCGGCGGAAACGGCATCTCGAAGGCGCGCTCTTCGGCCACGGTAGACAACGCGTCCAGTTTGAGCTGCAGCCAGGCAGGGTCGTTGGCGCGCAGGTCCATCGACAAGGTCTTGGCCAGGGCGCCCAGGCCGCGTGGCTGTTCGGCCCCGTTGACCCACACTTCAAAAGGCTGGGCCGGCCCACCGTCGGGTGGCGCCAGCTCGCCGACAAACAACGCGAAGTTGCCAAACGGGTGCTGCACCATGAAGGTCCAGGCGGCGTTGCCACCGGGCAGTTCGGGCCGGCCTGGCCAGCGCAGCGACGACAGCACCGGCGCGGGCAAGCGGTCCAGCGCCAGGCGGCGGTTTTCGCCTTCGATCTGCAGGGCCGGCGCCGGCTCGGTATGGGGCGTTGCGCTGGCGGGCGGCGTGACGCTGAGCACCGAGCCCAGCACCGCATTGGGCCGGTAGGTGGCCAGGCCCTTCAGCCCGGCCTTCCAGGCCTGCAGGTACAGGTGCTGGAAGTCGGCATACGGGTAGTCGGCCGGCACGTTGACGGTTTTGGAAATGGCGGTGTCGATGCACGGCGCCACGGCGGCCACCATCGCCGCGTGGGCCTGGGCACTCATCTCCAGCGCGGTGACGAAGGCCGGTGTCAGCGCAGCCGATTCGCCGCGCAGGTGCCGGTACAGGCGCCACGCATGGTCTTCCACCGGGTAGGCCTTCAGGCTGCCGCCGGGCATGCGCTTCTTGCGGGTGTAGCTCCAGCTGAAGGCCGGTTCGATGCCGTTGCTGGCGTTGTCGGCAAAGGCCAGGCTGATGGTGCCGGTGGGCGCGATCGACAGCAGGTGCGAGTTGCGCAAGCCATGGCTGCGAATCTGCTCGCGCAGGCCTTGCGGCAGGCGCGACGCGAAGCTGCTGCCGCTGAGGTAGAGGTCGGCATTGAACAGCGGAAACGAGCCGCGCTCGCGTGCCAGGTCGACCGAGGCTTGATACGCCGCGTCGCGCAGCAGCTCGGCGATGTGGCGCGCCATCAGGCGGGCGGGCTCGGTGTCGTAGCGCAGGTTCAACATCACTAGCGCGTCGCCCAGGCCGGTGAAGCCCAGGCCCACGCGGCGCTTGCTGCGCGCCTCTTGCTGCTGCTGCGGCAATGGCCACACGGTCACGTCCAGCACGTTGTCCAGCATGCGGGTGGCGACCTGCGCCACCGCCACGAAGGCGGCGTCGTCGAAGTGGGCGTTGTCGTCGAACGGTGCGCGCACAAAGCGCGTCAGGTCGATCGAGCCCAGGCAGCAGCAGCCGTAAGGCGGCAACGGCTGTTCTGCACAAGGGTTGGTGGCCGCGATGTTTTCGCAGTACGACAGGTTGTTGTCGTCGTTGATGTGGTCCAGGAACAGCACACCGGGCTCGGCGTGGTCGTAGGTGGAGCGCATGATCTGGTCCCACAGCTCGCGCGCGCGGCAGCTGCGATAGACCCATTGGCCATGGCCGTCGGGCGCGGCTTGCTGGTAGGCACCCACGGCTTTCTGGGCCGCGCCGGGTTCGGCGCGGTGCACCAGTTCGACCAGGCCGTCGTCTTGCACCGCCTGCATGAAGGCGTCGGTGACGCCCACCGACAGGTTGAAGTTCTTCAGGTCACCGCCGTCCTTGGCCTGAATGAACTCTTCGATGTCGGGGTGGTCGCAGCGTAATACGCCCATCTGCGCGCCGCGCCGTGAACCGGCCGATTCCACCGTTTCGCACGAGCGGTCAAACACCCGCATGTAGCTGACCGGCCCGGAAGCACTGCTTTGTGTGCTGCCGACCCAGGCCCCACGCGGGCGAATGCGCGAAAAGTCATACCCCACACCACCGCCCCGGCGCATGGTTTCGGCGGCTTCGGTCAACGCGGTGTAGATGCCCGGATGCCCGTCTTCTTCATGCGCGATGGCGTCACCCACCGGCTGCACAAAACAGTTGATCAAGGTGGCCGACAAGCCCGTTCCCGCAGCCGACTGGATGCGCCCGGCGGGCACAAAGCCGGCTTGCAAGGCCTGGGCGAACCGGGCCTGCCAGTGCGCGCGGTCGGCCGGCGCTTCGGCCTGGGCCAGCGCCAGGGCCACACGCTGGTTGACGTCGGCAACGCTGCGTTCGTCGCCCTTGGCGTACTTTTCAAGCAGCACTTCGGTGCTGATGTCCTGTGCAGGCAGCTGGCCCAGTTCAGGCAGCTTGGTGAGGTCGGTGGTTGTCATTTGCAGTGTCGCGGCGTGGTTGGGCGGCCAAGGTAGACGACCTGGGACCGCCGTGCCTTGACCTGGATCACACCCGCTCACACGTCGATGTTCGCCGCCCTCAAGGCGTTGCTTTCAATGAACTCCCGGCGCGGCTCCACTTCGTCGCCCATCAGCATGGTGAAGACCTTGTCGGCTTCGATCGCGTCGTCAATCTGCACCTTCAGCAAGCGCCGAACCGTGGGGTCCATGGTGGTTTCCCACAACTGGGACGGGTTCATCTCGCCCAGGCCCTTGTAGCGCTGGCGGCCGACGGCGCTTTCGGCCTGGGTCATCAGCCAGGCCATGGCGGCGCGGAAGTCGGCAGCCTTTTGTTCCTTCATCTTTTCGCCTTCGCCACGCCGCACCACGGCGTCGCCGCTCAGCAGGTTCAGGAACGACGTACCCGCGTGGGCCAGGGCCGCGTAGTCCGTACCGTGACAGAAGTCTTGCGTGATGACGCTGCTCTTGATGTTGCCGTGGTGACGGCGGCTGATGCGCAGCAGGTGCTTGTCGCTGCGCGCATCGAACTGCGCTTCCACGGTGGCGTCCTTCAAGGTGCCTTGCAGCGCGATGGCACTTTGTTCGGCTTGCGCGGCATTGTCTAGGTTCAGCGTCAGCCCACTGGCGATGGCCCGCACGGCATCCACGTCCATCCAGTTGCTCAGCCGTTCGGTCACCGCGTTGGCCACCAGGTAGCTGCGGGCCAGGGTTTCCAAGGCCTCGCCTTGCAGGGCCGGGCGCGCGCCGGCGGCCGTGCCTTCGGGCCAGACGCTGGCGCCATCCAAGGCCACGTTGAGCAAGAAGGCGTCCAGCGCGTGGCCGTCCTTCAGGTATTCCTCGTGCTTACCTTGCTTGACCTTGTAAAGCGGCGGCTGCGCGATGTAGATGTGGCCGCGTTCCACCAGGGCCGGCATCTGGCGGTAGAAAAAGGTCAACAGCAGGGTGCGGATGTGCGCGCCGTCCACATCGGCGTCGGTCATGATGATGATGCGGTGATAGCGCAACTTGTCGATGTTGAAGTCTTCAGCACCGATGCCGGTGCCCAGCGCCGTGATCAGCGTGACGATGCTGTCACTGGACAGCAGGCGTTCATAACGCGCGCGTTCCACGTTCAGGATCTTGCCGCGCAGCGGCAGGATGGCCTGGAACTTACGGTCTCGCCCCTGTTTGGCGCTGCCACCGGCGCTGTCGCCCTCAACGATGTAGATCTCGCATTGCGACGGGTCCTTTTCCTGGCAGTCAGCCAACTTGCCGGGTAGACCCAGGCCGTCGAGCACCCCTTTACGGCGCGTCATCTCGCGTGCCTTGCGTGCGGCTTCGCGGGCGCGCGCGGCGTCGACGATCTTGCTGCAGATGATCTTGGCGTCGTTGGGGTTCTCCAGCAGCCAGTCGGTCAGCAGCTTGCCCACGATGTCTTCTACGGGTCCGCGCACCTCGCTGCTGACCAGCTTGTCCTTGGTCTGGCTGCTGAACTTCGGCTCGGGCACCTTGACGCTGACCACGCAGGCCAAGCCTTCGCGCATGTCGTCACCGGCAATTTCGACCTTGGCTTTTTCGGCAATCTTGTTTTCGGTGATGTAGTTGTTGATGACCCGGGTCATCGCGGCGCGCAGGCCCGTCAGGTGGGTGCCACCGTCACGCTGCGGGATGTTGTTGGTGAAACAGAGGACGTTTTCGGCGTAGGCGTCGTTCCACTGCATGGCCACTTCAACGCCGATGTTGGTGCCCTGGTCGCTGAGCTTGTCGCCCATGGCGTGGAAGATGTTGGGATGCAGCACCTTCTTGCCGGTGTTGATGAAGCTGACGAAACCCTTCACGCCGCCGGCAAAGGCGAAGTTGTCTTCCTTGCCGTTGCGTTCATCGGCCAGCTTGATCTTGACGCCGTTGTTCAGGAAACTCAGCTCGCGCAACCGCTTGGCCAGCACGTCGTAGTGGAAGTCGATGTTGCTGAAGATGGTGTCGTCGGGCAGGAAGTGGACTTCGGTGCCGCGCTTTTCGGTGTCGCCCAGGATCTTCATGGGGCTGACTTCAACGCCTTCGCGCATTTCCAGAAGTCGGTCTTGCGTGACACCGCGCTTGAACTCGATGCCGTGCACCTTGCCCTCGCGGCGCACGGTCAAGCGCAGCCACACACTCAACGCGTTGACGCAGCTGACGCCCACACCGTGCAAGCCACCCGACACCTTGTAGCTGTTCTGGTTGAACTTGCCACCCGCGTGCAGTTCGGTCAGTGCGATTTCAGAAGCACTGCGCTTGGGCTCGTGCTTGTCGTCCATCTTCACACCGGTGGGGATGCCACGGCCGTTGTCGGTGACGCTGATGCTGTTGTCGGTGTGGATGGTGACGACAATGTCGTCACAGTGGCCGGCCAGCGCTTCGTCGATGGCGTTGTCGACCACTTCAAACACCAGGTGGTGCAGGCCGGTGCCGTCGGACGTGTCACCGATGTACATGCCAGGGCGCTTGCGCACCGCTTCCAGGCCTTCCAGGATCTGGATGTCGCCTTCACCATAAGCGGTGCTGGCTTCGCTGCCGGTGCTGGCGGCCTGGCCCTCTGCAGTGGGAACGGCGCGTTGGATCACGCCGTCAACTAGGGTCTCGGGGCTCTTTTTCGGGTCGCTCATCAAGTGCTCTTTCAATGACTGGGGTCGTCTGGGGCGGCGTCTGATGCAAAAGATGCAGGCCCCTTTAGAAACGCTGAAGCGGGCCATGGCCCGCTGTCTGCTGCTGGGTGTTGATGCGTTGCGCTAGATGCGCATGGGCATCACCACGTACTTGAAGCCGGGTTGCTCGGGCACGCTGAACAAGGCGCTGGCGGCGCTGTCGTGCAGTTCCAGCTTGACCATGTCGTGCGGGCTGTTGGCCAGCACATCGATCAGGTAGGTGACGTTGAAGCCGATCTCGATGGCGTCGCCGCTGTAATCGATCTCGAGTTCTTCCTTGGCTTCTTCTTGCTCGGCGTTGCTCGAAGCAATGCGCAACAGGCCGGGCTCGATGTTGACCCGCACACCCTTGAACTTTTCGCTGGTCAGGATGGCCGCGCGTTGCAGGCTGGCCAACAGCGGTGCACGGCCCAGCGTGACGCTGTTCTTGTGGTTCTTCGGTATGACGCGGTTGTAGTCGGGAAACTTGCCTTCGACCAGCTTGGTGACGAACTCCTTGCCGCTGAATGCAAATTTGGCCTGGTTGTTGGCGAACCGCATTTCGATGCTGGTGTCCTCGTCCTTCAGCAGGCGCTGCAGTTCCAGCACCGTCTTGCGCGGCAGGATCACTTCCTGTTTGCTGGGCACGTCGGTTTCCAGCGTGGCCTGCGCCAAGGCCAGGCGGTGACCGTCGGTGGCCACCAGTGTCAGCGTCTTGCCTTCGGCAATGAACAAGATGCCGTTGAGGTAGTAGCGGATGTCGTGCACCGCCATGGCAAAGTGCACCTGGTTGATCAAGGCGCGCAAGGTTTTTTGCGGCACGGCAAAGGTGGGACCGAAGTCCACGCTTTCGTTGACCAGCGGAAAGTCGTCGGCCGGCAATGTTTGCAGCGTGAAGCGGCTCTTGCCGCCCTGCAAGGTCAGCTTGTTGGCTGCGCTGGTGAGCGTGATCACCTGGTCGGCGGGTAGGCTTTTGAGGATGTCGATCAACTTGCGCGCGCCCACCGTGGTGCTGAGTTGTCCCGCGTCACCACCCAGATCGGCGGTGGTTCGAACTTGGATTTCCAGGTCGCTGGTGGTGAACTCCACCGAGTTGCCGTTCTTGCGCATCAGCACATTGGCCAGGATGGGCAAGGTGTGCCGACGTTCCACAATGCCCGCGACCGATTGCAAGGCCTCCAGCAAGCTGGCCTGAGCAGCCTTTAGAACAATCATGAGAATTCCTTCTTATAGATGTAGTGGTAGCTAGTAGAGCAGCACTGAATCTGGGGACAAGGCTATTTTCTCCTTTTCCATCAACCCTTTAGCAGGCGGTGAACCCTGTGCGCCCGGGGCTCTGGCCGGTGTACCCGGTTTGGGGACAAGTCGCTGTTTGGAAAGAGGTCTGTGGGTAAGCGAGGTCTTTTGCCGGTCTTTTCCACAGACTTGCCAAGGGCCTTGACTGGGTTGTGGATCGGGTTACCGATTGTGCTTCGGTTCAAGGGCTCTGGGAGCCCTGGATGCCTAGCCCTTGAGGGTTTGTTCCAGCACGTGCAACTGCTGGTTCAGTTCGGGGTTGGTGGTGCGCTCGGCGCCAATCTTGCGCACCGCGTGCAGCACGGTGGTGTGGTCGCGGCCGCCAAAGAGTTCGCCAATTTCAGGCAGGCTCTTTTTGGTCATGTCCTTGGCCAGGTACATGGCGATCTGGCGCGGCCGGGCGATGCTGGCTGGGCGCTTCTTGCTGTACATGTCGGCGACCTTGATCTTGTAGAAGTCGGCCACCGTTTTTTGGATGTTCTCGACACCGATCTGGCGGTTCTGGATGCTGAGCAGGTCTTTGAGCGCGTCGCGGGCCAGGCCGATGGTGATGTCTTTGTGGCTGAAACGGCTGTAGGCCAGCACCTTGCGCAAGGCGCCTTCGAGTTCGCGCACGTTGGCGCGCACGTTCTTGGCGATGAAGAAGGCCACGTCCTCGGGCATGTCGGTGCCTTCTGCAGTGGCTTTGCGCATCAGGATGGCGACGCGCATTTCCAGCTCAGGTGGTTCGATGGCCACGGTCAAGCCGGCGTCGAAGCGGCTGGTCAGGCGTTCGTCGATGTCCACCAGCCCTTTGGGGTAGGTGTCGCTGGTCATGATGATGTGCGCTTTCTTGGTCAGCAGCGCTTCAAAGGCGTTGAAAAATTCTTCCTGGGTGCGGTCCTTGCCAGCGAAGAACTGCACGTCGTCGATCAGCAGCAGGTCCAGGCTGTGATACTTGGCCTTCAGCTCATCGAAGGTTTTTCTCTGGTAGTTTTTGACCACGTCGCTGATGAACTGCTCAGCGTGCAGGTAGAGCACGCGGGCATCGGGTTTGTCTTTGAGCAGCGCGTTGCCGACGGCGTGAACCAAATGGGTTTTGCCCAGGCCCACACCTCCGTAGATGAACAGTGGGTTGTACATGACCCCCGGCGCGCCGGCCACGTGCAGGGCTGCGGTGCGGGCCATCTGGTTGGCGCGTCCGGCCACCAAGGTGTCGAAGGTCAACGCCGTGTTCAACCGGTGGGTGGTGGCTGCCGGGGCGTGGGCACGCGGTGCAGCCATCACGCTGGCGGCGTCGCGGCCAGCGCTTGAAAAACCGCCCAGGCCAGGCTCGGTCAGACCCAAGGAATCCAATGCCACAGCGGCCGCCGAAACCGCGCTGGCGCGGCGCAGCGGCATGGCCGGTGTTTCGCTCTTGCTGGGCGCGACCGAGAGTTCCAGGCGCACGGGAGCGCCGGCCAGTTCAGACAACAGGGCTTCGATGCGGTTGGCGTATTGCGCGCGGATCCAGTCCAGCTTGAAGCGATTGGGCACGCGCACCACCACCGTGGGGCCGACGCCTTCTGTCCCTTCTGTCACCGAAACCGAGCCTGACAACGGCCGGATCCAGGTGTTGAACTGTTGTTCGGGTAATTCAGCAGCCAGGCGCTCACACCCCCGCTGCCACAAGTCAAGGCTCATTGTGGACATCTTCTTCTTTGAGCCGCCAGTTCATGCGCCCCTCGCAACTGGCGGACCGCAGTTATCCACATATTTGGCGCCAGCGTCAAGCCCCATCGGATGTGGCGGCTTGTGGTGCAAGTGTTTGACCGCAAAGGCGTTTTTTGCTGTAATCGTGGGTTTCCCGAATTCGGTTGCAGCTTGGCCACCACGCTGGTTTAAACACCAGTAGCGGTGAATAAAGCGTTGCCGAACAGCAGGTGTGCCACCAAGCAGCCCTGGCGTTCAGCAACAAGCGTTCAGCAGCAAGCCGTGATGGCGCCGTTTTCACCTTTTCCCTAGACCGGCCTTTTCGGCCACAACCGCTGACAGGCCTGCCATGAAGCGCACCTACCAACCTTCCAAGATCAAACGCGCTCGCACGCATGGTTTTCTCGTGCGCATGAAGACGCGCGGCGGCCGTGCCGTGCTCAACGCCCGGCGCGCCAAGGGCCGCAAGCGCCTGGGCGTTTGACGCCAGGCACCGGGCTGATTCAGCCCAGCTGCTGACCCATCGCGCCATGCTCGGCCGCCTTGTGCACAAGGCCGACTTCGAACGGCTGCTGGCCACGCGCTCCAAGGCGCGGAGTGCCCACTTCGCGCTTCACCATGTCAGCAGTATGCCGACAGGCCCCGCTGCGTGGGTTCCAGGGGCCAAGGCGAGTGAGTTATCCACAGTCGTTGCACCGACTCACCCACAGCCTGTGGATGACTTCCCAGAAGGGCACTGGATGGGTTGCGTGGTGCCCAAGCGCCACGCACGGCGTTCTGTCACGCGCAGCCTGCTCAAACGTCAGATTCGGGCCTGCTTTGAGCGCCACGGCTCGGGCCTGCCCTGCGGCCTGTGGCTGGTCCGCTTGCGCGCCGGTTTTTCGGCCGCCGAGTTTGTGTCAGCCCAGTCAGCCGCTCTGGCGCAAGCCGCCCGGGTCGAGCTTGACGGCCTGTTGAGTCAAGCAGCCTGACAGCCATGCTGCACTCTCGTATGCACACCCTGTGGCGCGCGCTGACAAGCGTGCCGCGCCAGTTGCTGATGGCGCTGGTCAACGTCTACCGCTTGTTTTTCAAAGCCTGGCTGGGTAATGCCTGCCGCTTTGAACCCAGCTGCTCGGCCTATGCCTTGCAAGCCTTGGAGCAGCATGGTGCTGCCAAAGGCACTTGGCTGACGGCGAGCCGGCTGTTGCGTTGTCACCCTTACTGCGCCGGGGGCTGCGACCCCGTGCCAAACGATTTCAAAAACCCCGCTGCCGGCTTGTTCAGCCGGCTCGGCCTGAACCAGGTCGATACCCCTGCTGACCGCTCTGTGATCCGGAAAAAGACATGACCGATATGCGCCGCACCCTGCTGTGGGTGGTTTTCACGATGTCGCTCGTCCTGCTGTGGGACGCCTGGAACAAACACACCGGTCAGCCGTCCATTTTTGGTGGCGCCAAAACCGCCACATCGGCGGCGGCCCCAGCCGGATCGGCGCCGCCAGCACCGACCGCTTTGCCATCACCCGCAGCCGTGCCCGGCGCCGTGCCCGCCACGGCCGGCACGCCGGCGACCATCGCCACACAAGCCGCTGTGCCCATTGCGCCCGTTGCGCCGCCCAAGGGCGAGTTGGTTCAAGTCACCACCGACCGCGTCAAGGCCACCTTTGACAGCCAGGGTGGATCGCTGGTGCGCCTGGAATTGCTGGACTACCGCGATGCGGTCGAGCCCAGCCGCAACGTGGTGCTGCTGGAACAAACCGCCAAGCGGCTGTACCTGGCCCAGACCGGCTTGGTCAACACCGTGCCAGGCGTGGCCTTGCCCAACCACTTCACGCAGATGACGGCTGCACCAGGTGAGCGCACACTCGCCGCCGGGGCCAATGAAATCAGCGTTCGTTTTGAGTCGCCGGCGGTTGACGGCGTGAAGCTGGTCAAGACCTACACGATCAAGCGCGGCGAATACACCATGGCCGTCAAGCACGAGGTGGTCAACCAGGGCACGGTGCCGGTCAAGCCGCAGCTCTACCTGCAGCTGGCCCGCGACGGCAACCCGCCTGAAGGCGAAAGCAGCTTCTATTTCACCTTCACCGGCCCGGCCGTTTACACCGAGGCGCAAAAGTTCCAGAAAGTCGACTTCAAGGACATTGCCAAGGGCAACATCAGCCACGAAAAAGCCGCTGACAGTGGCTGGGTGGCCATGGTTCAGCACTACTTCGTGTCGGCCTGGCTGTCACCGAAGGCGGGGCCGCGCGAGTTCCGCACCACCAAGGTGGCCGACAACCACTACACCGTGGCCATGGTCTTGCCGTTGGGCGATGTGGCCGCCGGTGCCACGCTGGCCCACGAATCGGTTCTGCTGGTGGGCCCGCAAGAAGAAAACAAGTTGGCCGCGTTGGCCCCGGGGCTGGAGCTGGTGAAGGACTACGGCTGGCTCACCGTGTTGAGCAAGCCGCTGTTCTGGTTGCTGGACAAGCTGCACGGCATGCTGGGCAATTGGGGTTGGGCCATCGTGGCGCTGGTCTTCTTGTTGAAGATCGCTTTCTATTGGCTCAATGCCAGTGCCTACCGCAGCATGGCCAAGATGAAGGCCGTGGGCCCCAAGGTGGCCGAGCTGAAAGACCGCTACAAGGACAAGCCGCAAGAGATGCAGCAGGCCATGATGCGCATCTACAAGGAAGAAAAGGTCAACCCGCTGGGCGGTTGCCTGCCGATCTTTGTGCAGATGCCCTTCTTCATCGCGCTGTACTGGGTGTTGCTGGCCAGCGTGGAAATGCGCAACGCGCCCTGGATCGGCTGGATCACCGATCTGGCCGCCAAAGACCCCTGGTTCATCCTGCCGGTGCTGATGACCGCGTCCTCGCTGTTCCAGGTCTGGCTCAACCCCACGCCGGCCGATCCGATGCAGGCCAAGCTGATGTGGTTCATGCCGCTGGCCTTTGGTTTCATGTTCTTCTTCTTCCCGGCCGGCCTGGTGCTGTACTGGCTGACGAACAACATCTTGTCGATCGCGCAGCAGTGGTACATCAACAAACAGTTGGGCGTGTTGGGCAAATGAGCGGCCGCGGCCAGCGCGCTGTCAGGCGATAAAACAGGCCCTGGTTCAGCGACAACGTGGCGTGGCGTGAAGACCTCACGGGCGCGCTGACCGCGTCCCCTGAATGGGGGTTGAGCCGCCGCCCACAACGTCCGAACATGCAGCCATGCGGGCGACCCGACTTGAAAACAGTCGGCTCAGGAGACCCCGGAGCAAGGCCAACAAACGCCCTGCGCCGCTCCACCCGCGCCATTCACTGCGGCTGACGCGCCCACAATCCATCCAACGATGCGCGCAGCCCCCACCCAGCCCGCTGCCGGAGCATCCGGTTTGCCGGGCCAACACCAAGACCCCATCGTGGCCATTGCTTCTGCCCCTGGCCGCGGCGCCGTGGGCATCGTGCGGGTTTCAGGGCGTGATCTGCAGCCATTGATTGCCGCCGTCTGCGGTCGAACTTTGCGGCCGCGCCAGGCCACGTTGTTACCGTTTTTGGGCGCCGACGGGCAGCCGCTGGACCGTGGCTTGGCGATCCACTTCCCCGCGCCGCACAGCTACACCGGCGAAGACGCGCTGGAACTGCAGGCCCACGGCGGCCCGGTGCTGTTGCAGCTGCTGCTGGCGCGCTGCCTGCAAGCGCAGCCGGGACTGCGCCTGGCCGAGCCCGGCGAATTCACCGAACGCGCCTTCCTCAATGACAAGCTCGACCTGGCCCAGGCCGAAGCGGTGGCTGACCTGATCGACGCCAGCACCGAAGCCGCCGCCCGTTCGGCTGCGCGCTCCTTGTCAGGCGCGTTTTCAAATGAAGTGACCGACCTGGCCCAGCGCATCGTGCAGCTGCGCATGCTGGTCGAAGCGACGCTGGATTTCCCCGAAGAAGAGATCGACTTCCTGGAAAAGGCCAAGGCGCGCGACCAGCTCGACGCCATCGAAGCCCAAGTGGCCGCTGCGCTGGCCCGTGCGCGTCAGGGCGCGCTGCTGCGTGAAGGCTTGCGCGTGGTTCTGGCGGGCCAGCCCAACGTGGGCAAAAGCAGCCTGCTCAACGCGCTGGCCGGCGCCGAACTGGCCATCGTGACGCCGATTCCCGGCACCACGCGCGACCGCGTGGCCGAGACCATCCAGATCGAAGGCGTGCCGCTGCACATCACCGACACCGCAGGCCTGCGTCACGACAGCGACGCCGCCGATGAGGTCGAACGCATCGGCATGCAGCGCAGCTGGGAGTCCATCCGGGCGGCTGATGCGGTCATCTTCCTGCACGACCTGAGCCGCGCCGGTGAAGCTGTCTACGAGGCCGGCGACGCGCTGATCGCGCAGCAGCTGCCCGCAGAAGTGAGCATTCTGCATGTCTACAACAAGGCCGACCTGGCAGGCGCGGCTGCGGCACCTACGACAGCGCCCGTGACCGCGTCATCTGACGCGCTCTTGCTGTCAGCGCTTTCAGGGCAGGGCTTGGCAGGCTTGCGGCAAGCTTTGTTGCGGCAAGCCGGTTGGCAGCCAGCCGCTGAGGGCCTGTTCATCGCTCGCGCACGGCATGTGGACGCGCTGCGCCGAACCCAGAGCCACCTGCAGCAGGCGCAGCAGCACGCCGCCGTGCGCGACGCGGCGCTGGACCTGCTGGCCGAAGAGTTGCGCCTGGCGCACCGTGCGCTGGGTGAAATCACCGGGCAGTTCAGCAACGAAGACCTGTTAGGCGAGATCTTCAGCCGCTTCTGCATCGGTAAGTAAACCGCGTTCCGCAGCGGCTCTCGGTCGCTCAGTGCCCGGCAAAATCCGCCAAGGTGAACAGCGGCAAGCCGGCTGCGCGCAGCTTGGCTGAACCGCTGAGTTCGGGCAGGTCGACGATGGCCGCGCCTTCGATGACCTGCGCGCCCAGGCGTTCGAGCAGCTTTTTGCCGGCCATCATGGTGCCACCGGTCGCGATGAGGTCGTCGATCAGCACCACACGCTGCCCCGGTTTGACAGCGTCGGTGTGCATCTCGACGGTGGCGCTGCCGTACTCCAGCTCGTAGGTTTCTTCCACCGTGGTGAAGGGCAGCTTGCCCTTTTTGCGGATCGGCACGAAGCCCAGGCCCAGCTCATAAGCCACCACGCTGCCGATGATGAAGCCGCGTGCGTCCAGACCGGCGATGACATCGGGGCGGGCGTCGAAATAGCGGTGCACAAACTGATCGATCAGCACGCGAAAAACACGCGGGTTGCTGAGCAGCGGCGTGATGTCTCTGAACATCACGCCCGGCGCGGGCCAGTCGGGCACGGTGCGGATGTGCTCGCGGATGTACTGCGAGGGCGAAACGGTGGGGTCGGCAACCATGCGCTGGATCATAGGCTGGGCGCTTGTGAGGAGCCTGTTGGTGACGGCCGTTTCAAAAGGCTGTTTGTGAGGGCCCCGGTCGGGATGGTCCTGGATGACCGCTCTGGATGTGACGGCCTTGCATGTAGCGCCCCGGCATGAGACGCCCCTGCATAGAAGTGGGTCCCCGAACAACAGCACTGCAGCGCCCAGCGCTTACCGCCGCAACAGCTTTTCCTCGGCCAGCGCCAACGGCTCAGGCAGGCCCGACAGCACCAAGGTGTCCCCGGCCGACAGAACCAAGGTGGGCGCGGGCGCCACCACCGCGCCGCTGGCACGCCGCACCGAAACCACGCTGACACCCACCGCGTGCAGCGCCTGGGCGTCCAGGGTCTGGCCGTGGCAACGGCTGGCATCGGGCAGGGTGACACTTTGCAGCCGGGCCTGGTCCAGCTCTTCCACGGTGTCGTCGTCGGCACCATGGAAGTAGCCGCGCAGCAGGCTGTAGCGCGCGTCCCGCGCGTCCCGGGTGATGCGGATCACCCGTTGCATCGGCACGCCCACCAGGGCCAGCGCATGGCCGGCCAGCATCAGGCTGCCTTCGATGGCTTCGGGCACGACTTCGGTGGCGCCGGCAGCGCGCAGCTTTTCGATGTCGGCGTCGTCGATGGTGCGCACGATGACCGGCACCTTGGGCGCATGGGCTTGTACCTGGCGCAAGATCTTCAGCGCCGACGGTGTGTCGTGGTAGGTGATGACCACCGCCGCAGCCCGCGCCAGGCCGGCGGCCATCAGGCTTTGCAGCCGCGCGGCGTCACCAAAGACCACGCTTTGGCCGGCGGCGGCGGCCTGGCGCACACGGTCGGGGTCGAGGTCCAGTGCCATGTAGGGGATGTGCTCGGGTACCAGCAGGCGGGCCAGGTTTTGCCCGCTGCGGCCGTAGCCGCAGATGATCACGTGGCGGTCGGCGGCGATCGATTTTTTGGCGATGCTGGTCAGCGCCACCGACTGCATCAGCCAGTCGTTGGCGCTGAGCCGGTTGACGATCTTGTTGCTGTACAGGATGAGGAAAGGCGTGGCCAACATCGACAGCACCATGCTGGCCAGCACCGGGCTCATCCAGGTGGGGGATACCAGCTGGTGGTCGGCGCCCAGGGTCAGCAGCACAAAGCCGAACTCACCGGCTTGTGCCAGGTACAGGCCGGTGCGCAGCGCCACGCCAGGCGTGGCCTTGAAGGCGCGCGCCAGGGCCGCCACCAACACAAACTTGGCCACCACCGGCAGGCTGGTCAACAGCAGCACCAGCAGCCACTGGTCGAGCACCGGGCGCCAGTCCAGCTTCATGCCGATGGTGATGAAGAACAGGCCCAGCAAGACGTCGTGGAAGGGCCGGATGTCGGTCTCCACCTGGTGTTTGTATTCGGTCTCGGCGACCAGCATGCCGGCCACAAAAGCACCCAGCGCCAGGCTCAGGCCGGCGTGTTCGGTCAGGTAGGCCAGGCCCAGCGTCACCAGCAGCAGGTTCAGCATGAAGAGCTCTTCGCTCTTGCGCCGTGCGACCAGGGTCAACCACCAGCGCATCACCCGTTGCCCGCCAACCAACAGCAGCGTCAGCAGCAAAGCGGCTTTCAAGCCCGCCCAGGCCATGGCGATCAGCATCTCTTCGGCCGGCGAGCTCAGTGCCGGTATCAACACCAGCAACGGCACCACCGCCAAGTCCTGGAACAACAGCACGCCCATCACGCGTTTGCCGTGTTCGCTTTCCAGCTCCAAGCGTTCTGCCATCAGCTTGACCACGATGGCGGTGGACGACATGGCCAGCGCACCGCCCAGCACCACCGAGCCTTTCCAGGACATTTGCCAGGCTTGATTGAAAAGCGCGGAGTAGGCCCAGACCAACGCAAAGTGGCCGAGCACCGTGACCAGCAACGTCAGCACCACCTGCGACAGCCCCAAGCCAAAAACCAGCGTGCGCATGCTGCGCAGCTTGGGCAGGTTGAACTCCAGCCCGATGACGAACATCAGAAAGACCACGCCAAACTCGGCCAGGTACTTGACACCGGCGGTGTCCTTGGCCAAGGCCAGGGCATTGGGGCCGATCAGCACGCCCACCACCAGGTAGCCCAACATGGGCGGCAGCTTCAGCGAGCGGCAGACCACCACGCCAAGCACCGCGGCGATCAGGTACAGCAGGACCAGTTCAAGGGTGGTGGCCAAGGCAGGGTACGGTGGGCTTTGCAAATTGGGGGGTGCCTAGAATGCGCCGATCGTATTCGACCCCTGTGACCACCTTGACTGACCCCGCCGCTCTGACAAAGCCCTTTGACGCCCAACGCGCCAAAGAGATGGCCACGCGCACGTTTGACATCGAAGCGCGCGCCCTGCAGGGCTTGAGTCAGCGGCTGGGCGACAGCTTTGCGCTGGCCGTACAAGCCGTTCTGCAAGGCCGCGGCCGGGTGGTGGTGATGGGCATGGGAAAAAGCGGCCACGTGGGCCGCAAGGTGGCCGCCACATTGGCGTCCACCGGCACGCCGGCGCTGTTTGTGCACCCCGCCGAGGCCAGCCACGGCGACCTTGGCATGGTGATGCCGGGCGACGTGGTGCTGGCCATCAGCAACAGCGGCGAAAGCGACGAGCTGGCCGCCATCCTGCCGGCCATGCGCCGCCTGGGGGTGACGCTGGTGGCCATGACCGGTCAACCCGGCTCGACGCTGGCGCAACACGCCGACATCGTGCTGAGCAGTGCGGTCGAAGAAGAAGCCTGCCCTCTCAACCTAGCCCCCACCGCCAGTACCACGGCGCAAATGGCGCTGGGTGACGCCCTGGCCGTGGCGCTGCTGGACGCCCGCGGTTTTCGCCCCGAAGACTTTGCGCGCTCGCATCCCGGCGGCAGCCTGGGGCGCAAGCTCTTGATGCATGTGAACGACCTGATGCGCAGCGGCGACGACGTGCCGCGTGTGCCGCCGCAAGCCGTGATGGGCGAGCTGCTGCGGGAAATGACCGGCAAAGGCCTGGGCTTCACGGCCGTGGTGGATGCCGAAGGGCGCCCGGCTGGCATCTTCACCGACGGCGACCTGCGCCGCTTGATCGAGCGTGGTGCCGACCTGCGCTCGTTGACCGCCGCCCAGGTGATGCACCCCAGCCCGCGTCTGGTGCAGGCGGCGTCGCTGGCGGTGGCCGCCGCTGAAGTCATGGAACAGCATCGGGTCACCAGCGTGCTGGTCATCGACGAGCATGGCGTGCTGGTGGGTGCGCTGAACTCCAACGACCTGATGCGCGCCAAGGTCATCTGATGGCCACTTCACCTGCTGCCGTCCCCGTGTTGAGCTTTGCACCCGAACTCTTGTTGCGCGCGCAAGGCCGTGGCCTGGGTTTGAAGGCGGCCATTTTTGACGTCGATGGTGTGCTGACCGATGGTCGCATCTACATTGGTGAAACAGGCGAGGTCTTCAAGGCCTTCAGCACGCTCGACGGGCATGGCCTGAAGCTGCTGGCCGCCGCTGGCATCACGCCCTTGGTCATCACCGGGCGCGACTCGCCGGCGGTGCGACGGCGGGTCGCGGACCTGGGTCTTCAGCATGCGGTTTATGGCGCGCACGACAAGGACACTGCAGCGAAATCGTTGTTGGCGTCCCTGGCGCTGGAGTGGGCGGACGTGGCCGTCATGGGCGACGACTGGCCCGACCTGCCCTTGCTTCGGCGTGCTGCCTTTGCTTGCGCGCCGGCCAATGCCCACGCTGAAGTCAAAGCCGTGGCGCACCACGTCACCGCTTTAAAGGGCGGGCACGGCGCGGCGCGTGAGTTTTGCGACGTGCTGTTGATGGCTTCGGGCCGCTACCTCAGCCTGTACCAGCAGCAACTGACCACCCTGGACGGGGCATGACCGCCCGCTTCGCGCAGGGGTGGAACGCGCGATGAGCGTTGAACTGCACCTGCCCGATTTGCCGGAGGTGCCCATTTCGCTGGGCCCGGCCCAGGCCGGGCCCGCGCGCGCTGCCAGTCCTTGGCACCTGCGACTTCGTGACACGGTTTCGTCCTACCTGCCGCTGTTGTTGATGGCTGTACTGGCCTTGGCCACCTGGTGGTTGGTGAAAAACTCACCGCGGCCGGTGCAGGCTCCGACCGAGCGGGTGGTGTCCAGTGAACCCGACTACACCATGACCCAGTTTGCGGTGGAACGGTTTGACGCAAAGGGGCGCTTGAAACTGCGCATTGAGGGCGCTCGACTGCGCCATTTCCCCGACACCGACCGCATCGAAATTGACGGCGCGCAGATTCGCGCCTTTGCGCCCGATGGACGTGTGACCCTGGCAACTGCGCAGCGCGCCTTGGGCAACGGCGACGGCAGCGAAGTCCAGTTGTTGGGGGGCGCCCAGGTGACCACGCAGGATGACATCAACGGGCCGCTCGTCATTCAGGGCGAGTTCTTGCATGCGTTTTTGTTGAAAGAACGCCTGTTGACCCACCTGCCGGTGCTGGTGCGACAGGGCGGCACCGAGATGCGTGCAAGCGGTTTGTCTTACGACCACGTGACCCAGCGACTCGACCTCAAGGGTCCGCTGCGCATGGTGCTTGCGCCCAAAGGAATGTCGCAGCCCAAGGGCTCTGGCGCGGTGGCCCGGCCATGAGCGGCCGCCTGGTCTTCATCACTGGGGCTTCCAGCGGCATTGGGCAGGCCCTGGCGGCGCGCTACGCGCGAGCCGGTTGGCGCCTGGCGCTGGTGGCCAGGCGCACCGAAGCAACCCAGGCCTGGCTGGTCGCGCAAGGGCTGGATGCACAGCGCGCCCGGGTCTACCGCGCCGACGTGGCCGACCCGGACAGCATCATCGCGGCGGCCCAGCTTTGCATCGCCGAGCAGGGGCTGCCCGACGTGGTGATTGCCAGCGCCGGCATCAGTGTCGGCATGGACAGCGCAGAGCGCGAAGACCTGCGTGTGATGCAAGACACCTTCGCCACCAACAACGTGGGCCTGGCTGCCACCTTCCATCCTTTCTTGCGGCTGATGCGCCAACGTCAAAGCGGCACCTTGGTGGGCATTGCCAGCGTGGCAGCCATTCGGGGCTTGCCCGGGCACGGCGCGTACTGCGCCAGCAAAGCGGCGGTGGTGGCTTACTGCGAGAGCCTGCGCGGCGAATGTCGCCGTCAGGGCGTGTTGGTGGTGACGCTGTTGCCTGGCTACATTGCCACACCGCTGACCGCCCAAAACCCCTACAGCATGCCGTTTCTGATGCCGGCCGGTGACTTCGCCGAGCGCGCTTTTCAGGCCATTGAGTCGGGCGCCAGTTACCGCGTCATCCCCTGGCAGATGGGTGTGCTGGCCAAGGTCATGCGCCTGTTGCCCAACATGCTCTTTGACAAGCTGCTGGGTGGTCGCGGGCGCAAACCGCGGCGTGTTTGACATGCCCCTGGGCAGACTGGGCTTTCAGCCCGATCTGTCAGCATCGCGCCCGCCATGATTGACGTCGTTGTTTTCTTCTTTCTGCTGGGCGTCTTGGCGCGACTCGTCAAGAGTGACCTGCGCCTGCCCGAGGCGCTGTACGAGACGCTGTCGATCTACCTCTTGCTGGCCATCGGCCTCAAGGGTGGCATCGAGCTCAGCAAACAGCCCATCGCCGCCCTGGCGCCCCAGGTCCTGGCCTGCATGGCGCTGGGGTTTGTGATCCCCTTTGTGTTGTACCCCCTGGTCCGCGCCTTGCGCTTGAACGGGCCGGACGCGGCCGCGCTGGTGGCCCACTACGGGTCGGTCAGCGTCGTCACCTTCGCGGTGGCCACAGCGGCCTTGGCCCGCGAAGGCATTGCCTACGAGAGCCACGCCGCGCTGTGGGTGGCCGTGATGGAGGCACCCGGGCTGATTGCCGGCATCTTGCTGGCGCGCTGGAGCCTGCGTGCCGATGGCCAAAGCACGCGTTGGGGTGAACTGGCGCACGACGTCCTGTTTGGCAAGAGTGTGTTGCTGTTGTTGGGTGGCCTGGTCATTGGCGCGGTGGCGGGTGTGGAAGGCACAGCACCCATCAAGGCGGTGTTCATCGACCCCTTCAAGGGCGTGCTGGCGCTGTTCTTGTTGGAGTTGGGACTGGTCGCCGGCGGGCGGCTGGCCGATGTGCGGCGGCTGGGAGCGGCGGTGTTGGTGGTGGGCTTGTGCGCGCCGCCGCTCTTGGCCCTGGCCGGTGCTGCGGTGGGCTGGGCCTTGGGCCTGTCCACCGGGGGCATCGCCTTGATGGCCACGTTGGCCGCCAGCGCCAGCTACATCGCGGCGCCCACCGCCATGCGCATTGCGGTTCCGCAGGCCAACGCGGCGCTGTCGATCACGGCCGCACTGGGCATCACCTTTCCCTTCAACATCGTGGTCGGTATTCCGCTGTACATCGCGCTGGCGCAAAGGATCTCGCCATGAATAAACACCCCAAGACCTTGCTGGTGATCGTGGCCGAAGCGGTGCTGGAAAAGAACCTCGTGCGCGACGCCCGCCAGCGTGGTGCGCAAGGCTGGTCGGTGAGCGAGGTGCACGGCGCCGGCCGCGAAGGCGTCCGCGAAGGCGCATGGGAGGCCGACCGCACCATCGAACTGAAGGTGATCTGCGACGAAGGCGTGGCCGACGCCATTGCCGAACATGTGCTGGCCACCTATGCGCCCCACTACAGCGTGGCGATGTACTTCAGCGCTGTTCAGGTGTTGCGGCCCGAGCGGTTCTGAAAACGCGCGTCGCCCGCCAGCAGCGCCCACCCGCATCGTCTGCCAGCCAGCCAGCGTTGCGGTTTTGAAGTTTGACTTCAGGCGGGCATGAAAAAGGCGCCCTGAGGGCGCCTTGTCGTGCGTGGAGCAGGTTGGGCTGCTTACCGGTTCAGTAGCCGCCACGGCTTCCGCCGCCACCACCACCACCATAGCCGCCACCACCGCCACCGCCGCTGCGGCCACCACCGCCACCGCCGTAGGGGCTGCGACCACCGCCGCCACCGCCGCCACCGCCGTAGGGGCTGCGACCACCGCCGCCGCCAGCACCGCCGGCGCCACCACCACCGCCGCCGTAGCCACCACCGCCGCCACCACCGTAGCCGCCGCCGCCACCACCACCGCTGCGGCCACCGCCGCCGCCGCCGAAACCACCCGGACGCTCTTCACGTGGGCGGGCTTCGTTGACGACCACAGCGCGGCCATCAACAGGCTGGCCGTTCATGCCATTGATGGCAGCTTGCGCTTCCGCGTCATTGCTCATCTCCACAAAGCCGAAGCCCTTGGAGCGGCCGGTCTCGCGGTCCATCATGACCTTGGCCGACGTGACGTTGCCGAATTGCGAAAAAGCCTGGAGCAGCGAATCGTCGCGCACCGAATAAGCCAAATTACCGACGTACAGTTTGTTTCCCACGGGGAGCCTTTAAATGAACCAGAAAAACCATGTGGAGCTCAACCCTGCGTGAACCATTCAGACGAAAGGTGCGGCTGCCAGACACAGACCCCCAATTATGGGCGTCGTCAAGTTTTGCCTGCAAAGCGAGCGCACGTCAAGTGTTGTTTTGTTGCCCCCGTGCTAACCCTTGATCCCTGCTGGGTGCTGCCCCAGACGCACGGCCTCGCCAACCGCTCGTGAGACGTCGCAATGGCAGGTTGCGGTGATAAGTCCAAGTGACCCCAAGGCCCGGCTCTAACATCGGCAGATGGACCTGCTCAAACCCTTGATCGCGCTGCTGGCGATCGTCAATCCCATCGGGGTTGTGCCCTTTTTCATCCATTTCACGCAGGCATTCACGCGCGAACAACGCCAGCACACCATTCGAGTCAGCGCTTTCTCGGCGTTCGTGGTGATCGCGGTCAGCGCGTTGGCGGGGCTGAAGATCATCGAGTTTTTCGGAATCTCCCTGGCTTCGTTCCAGGTGGGTGGCGGTTGTCTGCTGCTCATCAGTTCGCTGGCCATGCTCAACGCCCAGCCCGCTGAAAGCAAACCCGGAGACGTCAGCGACGGCCAGGAAAAGCTGGCCGCTGGTGCCAGCATTGCGGTGGTTCCCTTGACCATTCCGTTGCTGACCGGCCCGGCCACCATCTCGACCATGGTGATTTACGCCGAAAAGACGCGCCACCTGTGGCAGCTGGGCGTGCTGGTGGGCTATGGCGTGGTCATCGGCTTGATCACCTATCTGGTTTTTTCGGCATCGGGGCGGATCGCGCGGGTGCTGGGGCGTACCGGCATCAACGTCATGACCCGGTTGATGGGTCTGATCCTGGCCGCCATGGCGGTGGAGTTGCTGGCCGATGGGCTGGTCAAACTGTTTCCCGTGCTGGCCAGTTCGGCTGGGCGCTGAGCACTTCATCCACCGCCCAGCGAGCGGCACAGCCTCGATCGAAGCGGCATGCAGACTCAGACTTTTGACGTGGTGATCGTGGGCGCTGGCACCGCCGGCTGCCTGCTGGCGAACCGCTTGTCGGCCAACCCGCGCTGCCGTGTGCTGCTGGTGGAGGCCGGTGGCAGCGACAACTACCACTGGATCCACATTCCGGTGGGTTACCTGTACTGCATCGGCAACCCGCGCACCGATTGGCTCTTTCAGACCGAAGCCGACCCTGGTCTGAACGGCCGGCAATTGCGCTATCCGCGTGGCAAGGTGCTGGGGGGCTGCAGCAGCATCAACGGCATGATTTACATGCGCGGGCAGTCGCGCGACTACGACGGCTGGGCCCAGCTCACCGGCGATGACGACTGGCGCTGGGACCAGTGCCTGCCGCACTTTATGCATCACGAAGACCATTGGCGCGGCGCCGACGCCTGTCACGGCGCCGGCCAGGAGTGGCGCGTCGACCGCCAGCGGCTCTCGTGGGAAGTGCTGGATGCGTTTGCCGCCGCCGCCACCGAAGCCGGTGTACCGCCTACCGCGGACTTCAACCGAGGCAACAACGAAGGCGTGGGCTACTTCGAGGTCAACCAGAAGCAGGGCGTGCGCTGGAACACCAGCAAGGCCTTCCTGCGCCCCGCGCGCGGGCGGCCCAACCTGACGGTGTGGACGGCCCACCAGGCCACCCAGTTGCTGCTGGACGGCCAGCGCGTCAAGGGCGTGGCGCTGCAGCCGTTGGTCGGCGGGGGCCCCGTTCACGCGCTGGCGGGGGCTGAAGTGGTGCTCTGCGCGGGCGCCGTCGGCACGCCGCAACTGCTGCAGCTGTCGGGAATCGGGGCTGGCGCGCTGATGCAGGAGCACGGCCTGACGCTGCGCCACGAGCTGCCCGGCGTGGGCGAAAACCTGCAAGACCATCTGCAGATTCGCGCGGTGTTTGAAGTGCACGGCACTCGCACGCTCAACGTCATCGCCAACAGCTGGTGGGGCCAGCTGGGCATGGGCCTGGAGTACCTTTTCAAACGCAGCGGGCCGATGAGCATGGCGCCGTCGCAGCTGGGCGCGTTCACCCGTTCATCCGGCTCGCACACCTGGCCCAACCTGGAGTACCACGTGCAACCCTTGTCGCTGGACGCCTTTGGCCAGCCTTTGCACCGCTTCAATGCGTTCACCGCCAGTGTGTGCAACCTCAACCCGACGTCGCGCGGCTTTGTTCGCATTGCCTCGCCCCGGCCCATGGACGCCCCGCGCATCCAGGCCCGGTATCTTTCAACGGCCGAAGACCGGCAGGTCGCCGCCGACTCCCTGCGCTTGACGCGCCGCATCGCGGCCATGCCCGCGCTGGCGCGCTTTCAGCCCAGAGAGGTCAAGCCTGGCGTGCAGTACCAAAGCGACGACGACCTGGCCCGCTTGGCTGGCGACATCGGCACCACCATCTTTCACCCCGTGGGCACCTGCCGCATGGGCAGGCCGGGTGAGCCGGGCGCGGTGGTGGACAGCCGCTTGCGGGCACAAGGCCTGTCGGGCCTGCGCATCGCCGATGCCAGCGTGATGCCCACCATCACCAGCGGCAACACCAATGCGCCCACCTTGATGATTGCCGAACGCGCGGCGCATTGGATGGCGCAGGACATGGCGGCGGCGGGTTAGTCCGGATGGCTGTGGGGGGAGTCGCCGCTACATTCCCGCTGGTTCCAGCTGCAGGCCACACCGCCCAGCAGCTGGCGGAGGCCAGAGGAGACAACAAGATTCGAATGGGTCCGTCCCGGTAGCGGGGCGTGGCTTGTCGTTCCATTTCACGACTGGCAAGGTGCGCAGCGCCTGCAAGCCAGCAGACTTCACAGGCGCCGCGCTGCGGCGCTTTTTCTTGGGCGCGGTGCGCTGTCAGGCGGCCGCCCTCGCGCAGCGCAGCCTGGCGGCTGGCCCGACGGGAGAACGATCAAGCGCCCATATGCCCCCCGTTTTCCGGCCTTGGGCCCGGCGTGGGGCGCCTACGATCCAGGCACCCCTTTGCCCAGGCCGCGCCATGTCCGTGAACCCCGAACTCCGCAAACTCGACATCGACATCCCGACCCAGCCGCAATCGCTGTTGGAGCTGTCGCTGCTGCTGGCCGAAGAAGACATCAACCTGCAGGCCGCGTCCGCGCTGATCGAGGACGACATGGCGCTGGCGGCCGCGGTGATGAAGGCGGTCAACTCGTCGCTCTATGGTTTGAAAGGGCGGGTGCAGAGCGTGCACCAGGCCATCACCTACCTGGGCATGCGGGAGGTCGCCGCGATCACCTTCGAGATGGGCTTGCGGGCGGCGTTTCCGCCCGCGGCCGAGCTGGATCCCATCTGGAAACGCGCGGCCTGGCGCGGCCGGCTGATGGGTCAGCTGGCGCAAGGTCTGTCGCTCGACAGCTGGGCTGCGCATTCGGCGGGCTTGTTCGAAGAGTGCGGCAAAGCCGTGCTGTTCAAGCATGCGCCTGAGCATTACCGCGCGATGTTGCGCGCCGCCCCTGGCGACAGCGAGCTGGTGGCGTTGGAGCGGGCCGGGTTTGGGGTCAGCCACGATGCCTTGGGCGCCGCCTTGTGTGAGAGCTGGGGGCTGGACGCCAGCGCGGTGTCCAGCGTGCGCCACCATGTGTCGGCCCAAGCCCAGCGGCAGTTGCCGCCGCCGCCGGCCAAGCGCGTGATCTGTGCGCTGTCGGTGTTGGCCCACGCCGAAGAGACCGACCCCGAAGGCCTTGAGACCGTGGCCTTGGTGGTGGCGCCGCAGGCCGACCTGGAGCCCGAGCTGCTGCTGCGCGCGATACGCCAACTGCGCGAACAGAAGAGAACCGCAGTCGCCAACGGCGCTTGAGCCAGAGGCGCGGTGGGCGGGCCCGCGCGCTGGACGCCACTGGCGTGGCCCCAGCGCGGGTCGAGCCCAGAGGCCCAACAAACAGGCCCTGAATTGAGGAAAGCCCTTCTGTGCGGGGCGACCAGTCTTGGGTAGTCTGCGGGTCTTTCTGCAACCTGACGGCCCACCAGGGCGAGGGATTTCCATGGCATCGACCGTTTCCGCTGACGCGCTGGCTCTTCAACGCCTGTACCACTGGGAGAGCACCACCCCAGACCGCACGGTTTTCACCCAGCCGCTGGGCGGTGGCCAGGTGGCCACCTACAACTGGCATCAGGTCATGGACCAGGCCCGCCGCATGGCGGCCCACATGCAAAGCCTGGGACTGAAGCCGGGCGACAAGGTGGCGCTGCTGTCCAAGAACACCGCGCACTGGATGATGGCCGACTTCGCCATCTGGCTGGGCGGTTTTGTCTCGGTGCCGTTGTACCCCACCCTGGCCGCCGGCACCATCCGCCAGATCCTGGACCACAGCGAAGCCAAGCTGCTGTTCGTGGGCAAGCTGGACGGCTGGAAGGGCATGAAGCCCGGCATCCCGGATGGCCTGGCTTGCATCAGCCTGCCCTTGGCGCCGGACGACGCGGCCAATGCCTACCCCAAGTGGGACGACATCACGGCCAAGACCGCGCCGCTGAAGGGCAACCCGCTGCGCGACGCCGATGAGCTGGCCACCATCATGTACACCAGCGGCACCACCGGCGCGCCCAAGGGCGTGATGCACAGCTTTGGCACCTTTGCATGGGGCATCCAGTCAGGCTTGAAGCGCGTGCCCATCGACAGCAACGCGCGCATGCTGAGCTACCTGCCGCTCAGCCACGTGGCCGAACGTGCGTTGGTCGAACACGGCTTGCTGGCCACCGGCATGCAGATCTACTTTGCAGAAAGCCTGGACACCTTTACTGCCGACCTGCAGCGCGCCCGGCCCACGGTTTTTTTCAGCGTGCCGCGCCTGTGGGTGAAATTCCAGCAGGGCATTGGCGCCAAGATGCCGCCTGCCAAACTCAACCGCCTGCTCAAGATTCCCATCCTGGGCGGCATCGTGCGCAAGAAAATCCTCACCGCGCTGGGCCTGCAGGATTGCACCTTTGCTGCGGGCGGTGCGGCCCCGATGCCGCCCGACTTGCTGCGCTGGTACAACAAGCTGGGTTTGGACCTGGTCGAGGTTTACGGCATGACCGAAAACTGCGGCGTCAGCCACGCCACCTTGCCGGGCAAACAGCGGCCCGGCACGGTGGGCTTGCCTTATGACGGCGTGCAGTGCCGCCTGGACCCCAGCACCAGCGAGATCCAGGTCAAGGCACCTTGCCTGATGTTGGGCTACTACAAAGAGCCCGAACTGACCCAGCAGGCGATGACCGCCGATGGCTGGCTCAAGACCGGCGACAAGGGCGGCATGGACGCCGAGGGCAATCTCAAGATCACCGGTCGGGTCAAAGACCTGTTCAAGACCAGCAAGGGCAAATACGTGGCCCCGGCGCCGATCGAAGACAAACTGGTCATGCACGGCTCCATCGAGGCCTGCTGCGTGACGGGTGCCAACCTGGGCCAACCGCTGGCCTTGGCCATGCTCAACCCAGACGCCACCACGCTGGCCGCCACCGCCGAAGGCAAGGCCGAGCTGGAGGCCTCGTTGACGGCGCACATCAAGTCCATCAACGAACTGCTCGATCCGCATGAGCAGCTCGACTGCCTGGTGGTGACGGCCGAAGCCTGGTCGGTGGAAAACGACCTGATCACGCCGACCTTCAAGGTCAAGCGCAACCGGATCGAAGACCTGTTTGCGAAGAACTACGAGGCCTGGGTGGGCATGAAGAAGAAGGTCATCTGGCACAAGACCTGATACGCCGGACTGCTGCGCAGCCGGCGTATGCCGGCGCGTTCGAGCGGACCTTCGGCCGCTCAACTTGCCGGTGGGCCGCGGTCGCGGCCCTTTGGGCTAGCGTGACGCGGCCGAGGCCGGGGCTGTGGGTGGGGCTGGCGTTTGGACGATGACGCCGGGGCCGATGGGGATCTCTTCGCTCAGCGTCACGCCGATGACGAAGTAGCGTGTTTCGCCAAAGCAGCTGGTGGGGAGACCCACTTTTTCTTCGTAGTGCAGCGCTACGCGTTTGCCGATGTACTTGGAGATTTGCTGCGCCACGGCGTCGTCGTGTACCGTGAAGAAAAACTTCTCGGCGGTGCTGCCGGGCAGTGACACCAACGCCAGCTCGCCTTCCCAGGTTTTGCAGATCCAGCCCTTGTTGGACAGTTTTTGAACCCAGCCGGCGCGGTCGCCAGTGGAAAAACTCCAGTGAAACGCAACCCAGAACCAGGCGGTGGCGAGGGCGGCGATCACCACCAAGGGCAGGACGAAGTACTTGATCATGGTGGGGGCAGGCCGGGGGCCTAGGCTGACGGTGGCGGATTATCAGCGGCCCGCAACACCAGCTCGGCTGCGGCCAAGTCCTCCAGTGCGCTGCCCACCGACTTGAAGAGTGTGATCTCGTCGCCGCCTTGGCGTCCCATCACTTGGCCCAGGCACAGCTGAGCCAAGGTGCCCTGAACTTCGCTGGGCCTGAAGTGACCTTCCGCCATCGCCTGCAGCAGGTCGCCGGCCTTGAGCAGCGCTTCTTCGGCGTCGACAAAAACCCGGCTGCGCGACAAACACGGCCCGTCGGCCTCGCGCATGGTGGGCGTGAAGCCGCCGATCAGGTCCAGGTGCGTGCCCGGGCGCAGCCACTCACCGCACACCAGCGCTTGGGTCGACAGCGTGGCGCAGCTGACGATGTCGGCCTGTTGCACAGCCGACCGCAGGTCGCTGGCCGCATGGGCGGTGAACCCTTCCGACTTCAGCCGGCCCACCAAGGCTTGTGCAGCCGCCGGACGGCGGGCCCACACGGTGACCTCCGTCAAGCCAGGGCGGACAGCGCGCATCGCAGCCGGTATCAGCGAAGCCACCCGGCCTGCGCCCACCAAAACCAGGCGCCGCGCGTCGGCGTGCGCCAAAAAGCGGGCCGCCAGCGCAGAAGCGGCGGCCGTGCGGCGTGCGGTGAGCTCGCTTCCGTCCAGCACCGCCAGTGGCACGCCAGTGCGGGCATCGAAGAGGGTGTAGATGGCGTGTACGCCAGATAAGCCCAAGGCTGAATTGCCCGGGAAGATGGTCACGGTCTTCACGCCCAGATGACCACCCCTTCGCCAGGCGGGCATGAGTAAAACAGTGCCGTCCTCACCCACGGCATGGGGGTGACGCAGCGGCACTTCACAGCCTTGCTCGAAGGCCCGATGCAAGGCGCTGATGAGTTGCGGCCATGGCAAGCCCCTGGCGACCTGGGCCGCGTTCAAGTGCCGCAGGTTGGGGGTGGGGGCTGCGCCGGTCGGGGGTGCGCCAGGGACAGCGCCAAGGACAGCGCCAGGGTCCGGGTCAGGGCCAGCGCCGGTGTCCATCTGTGGGTCAGTGGCCGTGGCCGGTCTTGGCGTGGTGTTGATGGCCAAGCTTGAGCGCCACCGCGATGGAGTGCCCCTTGTTGGCCACCAGCTGCGGCGCAAGCGATCCCAGCAGCATGCCCACAACGGAAGCGGCCAGACCGATCAGGTTGGCCGGAACCAGGGCGTCGGCGGCCAGATTGGCCGCGCCGATCCAGCACCCGATGCCCAGGATGATGGACAGCAAGGCACCTTGGGTGGTGGCCCGCTTCCAGTAGGCGCCCGCCACCAGGGGCACAAAAGCACCGGCCAGCGTCACGTTGTAGGCGTTTTGCACCATTTCATACATGGTGCTCTTGCTGTTGACGGCAAACAGCAGCGCGCAGGCGGTGAAGGTGACCAGGATGATGCGCAGCGTCAGCAGGAACTGGCGGTCTCCCATGCGCGGCACGAAGGGGCGCAACACGTTTTCGGTGAAAAGCGAGGTGGGCGCCAACAAGGCCCCGCTGGCGGTGGACAGGATGGCCGAAAGCAGCGCACCAAAAAACATCACCTGCGCCCACAAGGGCATCTTGCCCAGCACCAGATCGGGCAGCACACGCTGGATTTCGCGCGCGTCTTCTGCGGCGAAGAGTTTGGCCAGCGACGGGTCGGTGACCAGCGCCGCGTAGGCAATGAACATCGGCACGAAGGCAAAGCAGAAGT
Source organism: Rubrivivax sp. (assembly GCA_031375065.1). Taxonomy (GTDB): domain Bacteria; phylum Pseudomonadota; class Gammaproteobacteria; order Burkholderiales; family Burkholderiaceae_C; genus Rubrivivax. The sequence continues at coordinate 45,051 of JANMHH010000103.1, forward strand.
AGATCAGTCCGCCGATGATGGTGCCGCGCACGGCGGTTTTTTCGTCCTTGGCGCTGGTCATGCGCTGGAATACGTCCTGCTGCGGAATCGAGCCAAAGGCAAAGGCGAAGAAGGCGCCCGCCATGACCCACCAGCCCTTGCTGTCTTCGGGAAAGAATTTGAACTTGCCGTCGGCCGCGGCTTGTGCGATGACCTTGGTGGCACCACCGGCCAGGTCACCCACCAGCACCGCCACCAGCGTCAGCCCGATGAGGATGACGACGGTCTGGAACAGGTCGGTGAAGGCCACCGACCACATGCCGCCAAAGATGGTGTAAACCACCACCACCGCGGCGCCGATGAAGATGCAGGTGTTGAGCTCAATGGCGCCGCCGCTGAGCACATGGATAACCAGGCCCAGCGCGGTCATTTGCGCCGACGTCCAGCCCAGGTACGAGCCCACGATGGCCAGGCTGGTCAGCACTTCGACGCCCTTTCCATAGCGCTGTTTGTAAAAGTCGCCGATGGTCAGCAGGTTCATGCGGTAGAACAGTTTGGCGAACAGCAGCGCCGCCAGCACCAGGCACAGGCTGGCGCCAAAGGGGTCGCCGGGAATGCCTGACAGGCCGTCTTTGGCAAACGTGGCCGACACCGACAGCACGGTTTCGGCGCCAAACCAGGTTGCAAAAACCGTGGCCACGTTCATGTACAGCGGCAACGATCGGCCCGCCACCATGTAGTCCTTGGCGTTGTGGACTTTGCGCGCGGCCAGCAGCCCGATGGCGATGGTGACAGCCAGGTAGGCGACGACGAAGGTGATCAGCACAGTGGACTCCACGCAAGGGCGGTGTGGGGGTGAAACAGGGCCGCAGTTGACCGCAGTGCGGGCGCGGTTTCAAGTCGGCCCGAAGTGTAGTGCGGCCTTTGGCTGAAGCCAGGTTCATGCCAGGCTTCGGGAGCCACAATCACCGGCACTGAAACCCTGCTGAAAGCCACCTCGTGACCGCATTGATCCTGGGCCTCGTCATCTTCTTGGGTGTGCACTCGGTGCGTGTGTTCGCTGAACCATGGCGCAAGGGCGTGCGTCAGCGGCTGGGTGCCAACGCCTACAAGGGTCTCTATTCGGTGGCCTCGGTGGTCGGCCTTGTCTTGATTGTCTGGGGCTACAGCCTGGCCCGCCTGCAGCCGGTTGTGCTGTGGCCCACACCGGTGTGGACGCGCCATGCAGCCGCCTTGTTGATGCTGCTGGCGATGGTGCTGCTGGTGGCCACCTATGTGCCGGGCAACGGCATCAAGGCCCGTTTGCATCACCCCATGGTGCTGTCCATCAAGACCTGGGCCGTGGCGCACCTGCTGGCCAACGGCATGTTGGCCGACCTGCTGCTGTTTGGTGGCTTCTTGGTCTGGGCAGCGCTCAGCTTTCGGGCGGCGCGCCAGCGCGACCGCGTCGAGCAAGTGATTTATGCGCCCGGCCGGTTGGGCCCCACGCTGCTGACGGTGGCGCTGGGTCTGGTGGCGTGGGCGGTGTTTGCTTTCTGGGCCCATGCGGCCTTGATCGGCGTCAGGCCCTTTGGCTGACCGGTGACCGGTGACCGTTGTCCGGTTGAGCAGCTGAGCAGCCGAGCGGCTGAGCCCGGCCCCCGGATGGGGGCCACCCGATCTGGGGCACCGCCCAACCCCCCGTTCAAACCCACCGCAGGGCGATGGCCGCACGGCGTGCCGGGCGCGAGCATGACGGCATCCGTTTCAAGGAGGTCGACATGCAAACAAGGTTGTCGTTCTGGGCTGCAGCGCTGGCAGCCCGTCTGCCCCAGGGTTTGGCTGACGCGCTGCTTCGTTGCAGGCCGCTGGTGAGGGGCAGACGCCCGGTGCTGGCCCGCCCCGACCTGCCACTGCCAATGGAAGACACGGGCTCCTGGGGCTGCGGCTGGTTCGACTCCAGCCACGAACTCGTACACGGACTGCAGGTTGAAGAAGACAGCGCGGAGGCCGTCAGCGCCTTGCCGCTGGTCGTCTGGCTGGACCTGGAATGGCGGTCTGCTGGCTTGGCTGCGCCAGTGGCATGAGGCCAAGGGCTTCGGGCCCAGGCATGATGTGCGCCTGGACGGCTGACGGGGAGCGAAGATGGCTTGGACAAAGAAGGCAGCTCGGTTGGCAACGCTGCTTGCAGCGTTGATGGCAACGGGCGCCTTGCTCAGCGCCTGCGGCGGTGGTGCCGACCGCACCAAAGCGCAGGTGCGCATGGTCAACGCCAGTGCCGGGTACAGCCAGCTCGACCTGCAGGTTGACGGGCAGCTGCGCCAGGGGCAGGTGGGCTACGGGGCCGCCGAGGCCTATGTCGAGATCGACCCCGGCAAAGCATCCAGTGCCATCACCAGCGCCGGCTCGGCCACCACGTTGCTGAGCTTCACCCCGGCCCTGTCGGAGAAAAAGTACTACACGGTGTTGGCCTTTGGCGCGGCCGGTGCTCTGCGCCAGATGCTGCTCGACGAAAACAGCGCCGCGCCGGACACCAACAAGGCGCTGCTGCGGGTGGTCAATGCTTCACCGGACGCGGGGCCTTTGGACGTTTACCTGACGGCACCCGGCGATCCGCTGCCACAAGTGGTGGCCGTGCAGACGGCGGTGGCCTATGGCGTTCAGGGCAACTACACCCTGGTCAACAGCGGCACCTGGCAGCTGCGCATCACTGCAGCGGGCAGCAAGACCGACGTGCGGCTGGACGTGCCGGTGGTGACCCTGGCGAGCAAACAGATCTCGACCCTGGTGCTGACGGCCAGCCAGGGCGGGCTGATGGTCAATTCCTTGATGTTGGCGCAGCAAGGCGGTATTGCTCGAATGGACACCCAGCAAGCGCGGGTGCGCCTGGTGGCGGCGGTGACGGACAGTGCCGTGGTCAAGGCCAGTCTGGGCACGACGTCGCTGATCAGCACGACGGCCAACGCCGGCGAAATCACATCGCCATCGCTCGACGGATATGTGCTGGTGCCCGTGGGTTCCTGGGCTGCGACCGTCACCGTCAACGGGCAGCCCTTGACCGTGCCCGCCAAGACCCTGATCTCTGGGCAGGACTACAGCTTCATGGTTCACGGCCCGGCCTCCGCGCCCACAAGCAGCTGGTTGGACGATGACAACCGCGTGCCGAGCGACCCTACGCAGGTCAAGCTGCGCCTGATCAATGGCGTGGCCGATTCGGCAGCCGCGTTGGCGATGAAGCTGGACGGCAGCTCGGTGGCCGGCGTCGTGTTGGTGGGTGCTGCGTCGGACTACACGCTGGTCAAGCCCGTTGCTGCCGGGGGTACCAACGGCCGTTTGACGATCACCGCGGCAGGTGTTCCAACGGCCATCTACACCTCGGCCAGCCAAACGCTCGTCGCGGGTGGCAGCTACAGCGTCTTTGTGGTCGGTCCCGTGGCCGCGCCGTCCGGCCTGGTCGGGGTGGACCGTTGAGTTGAAACGCGCTGTGGGTGGAGGGTCAGGCCAACCGGCCGGCCTGGAAATCCTGCACCGCCTGCATCAGTTCTTCCCGGGTGTTCATGACAAAAGGCCCATGCTGGGCGATCGGCTCTTGCAGCGGCCGCCCGGCAATGAGGATGGCGCGCGCCCCTTCGGCTCCGGCCTGCAGCACCACGCCGTCGCTGCCGGGGGTGTTGGCCAGAATGGCCATGCGTTGCCTTCGCACCAGCGTGTCGGCCACCGTCAGGTCGCCGCGGTAGACATAACTGAAGGCGTTGAAGTGCTCGGGCAGGATTTGCTCGAACCGGGCGCCGGGCGCCAGGTGAATGTCCAGGTACAGCGGCTCGGTGACGTCACGCTGAACGGCGCCCTGCACACCGTGGCTGTGGCCCGCGATGACACGAACGGTCGCCCCAGTTCCGTGCCACTCGGGCACGGCCTCGGTGGCAATGTCGCGGTACCAGGGCTCGCGCATCTTGCTGTGCGAGGGCAGGTTCAGCCACAGCTGAAAGCCCTCCATCGCGCCGTCTTCTTGTTCGGGCATTTCGCTGTGGATGACGCCGCGGCCGGCGGTCATCCATTGCACACTGCCGGGCACCAGCAAGCCCACGTTGCCCACGCTGTCGCGGTGGCGCATGCGGCCCTGGATCATGTAGGTCACGGTCTCGAAGCCGCGGTGCGGGTGGTCGGGAAAGCCGCCGATGTAGTCGCCCGGGTTGTCCGTGCCGAAGGCGTCCAACATCAAGAATGGGTCCAGGCGGCGTTGCAAATCCTGGGTGAGTACCCGCACCAGCTTCACGCCGGCACCGTCGCTGGTGTGCTGGCCTTGAACCAAGCGTTCAACGGTGCGTGGTTGGTGAACCTGAAACGAAGTGGGAGGGTCGGCGGTTGCGGTGTTCATGGCGTCACTGTAGTCAAGCCGCCAGCGGCCAGCATGGCAAGGATTTGAACGCGGCATTCTGCAGTTCAGGGTGTTAATCTGCGCGGCTGTTGCTGGCATCAGAACTTGGAGTTGCACATGAAAGCCGTTTGGAAAGGCACCGTCGTTGCCGAAAGCGCGGACACCGTGGTCGTGGAGGGCAACCACTACTTCCCGGCCGACGCGGTCAAGGCCGAATACCTGTTGTCCAGCAACACCAAGACCATGTGCTCGTGGAAAGGCCAGGCCAGTTACCACACGCTGTTTGTGGGCGGCGACGCCAACCCCGATGCCGTTTGGTTCTACCCCGACCCCAAAGAAGCCGCCGCCAACATCAAGGGGCGGCTGGCGTTCTGGAAGGGTGTGCAGGTCGTCGAGTAGGTGCGCGGTGGCCTTGGGCCTGACAGCGGCGCACCGGCGTCGGCTGCGCGAGGTCTGGCGCTCGGCAGGTTGGCCTTGCAAGGACCTGATCGAGCTGGACCTGGTGGCCGCAGGTCATCTGCAGCGGCATTGGGACGAACAGGGCCGCGAGACGTTGCGGGTCACCGACGCCGGTGTGCAGTTGCTGGCGCAGACCCGCCAATCCCACCAGCTTGCGCGGCTGAACCATGAAGACTTGGTTGCCCGGGTGGCCGCAGACATGCAGCGAGCGGGGCGCTTGGTCTGGCGCGGCTTGAGTCTGCGTGCGCCGTTGGTGGATGAACAAGGCGCCACCCAGTGGATGATGGCCATGCCCGACGTGTTTTCGATTCGGCAGACGACGGTTGAAAGTTATGTCGAACCCGTGGTGCACGAAATCAAGGTCAGCCGGGCCGACCTGCTGTCTGACCTGCGCAAGCCTGGCAAGGGGCAGGCCTACAGGGCTTTGGCCAGCCAGTGTTGGTATGTGGTGGGTGGTGGGGTGGCGGGTTTGCACGACGTGCCTGTCGAGTTTGGTTTGATGGAATCAACGGGCGAAGGATTGGTCGTGCTGCGCCCCGCGCCGCGCAAACCCATGACGCTTGCTTTGGCGACCTGGATGGCCTTGGCACGAGCGCATGCGGAGCCGGCGCTGGACACGGATGCGCAGGGCTGGTTGGGCGAGCCGCCGGGCAGTGAGGGTGTTTGATCAGCTGCACGGAGTTGGCCTAAGGCCACCGCCCACGAATTGTCTCTGAGTCGGCCATGAAAAAGGCCCGCCAAAGGCGGGCCTGATGCAGAGGCAAGGTTGGGGGCGGATCAGGCCTTAGCGTTGCGGCGCGAGAAGCGGGCAGCACCCAACAGCGCCAGGGCAGCCAGCGCGGCAGTGCCAGGCTCAGGGACGCCAGGGGTGGTCACGCGGATGAAGCTTTGTGAAAACGGCGAGGTCGCGTCGAAGAACACTGTGTAGTTCCAGTTCGTGGCGGTGCCCAAGCCGATCCCTGCCCAACCGCCGGTATTTAGGGCATTGAGGTAGACGTTGGTTTGAGCCTCGATGGCGTCGCTGTCGGCCGCTGATGTGGAGCCAAAGGATGTGAGTCGGCCGGAGCCCTTGGCATAGGTGGTGCCGTCTTGCAGAATGATTTCCCAAACCGCCATTCCGAAAGCGGCCGCCTTGGTAGCGATGGACGCAGCGGTGCCGGTCGTGGCATCGTTGTAGGCGTAGGAGAACAGTTCCTTCAGGTCGTTCTTGACGACCAACTGGGTTGCTGCACTGGTCGAAAGACCGGGCCATGTGCCGTAGCCGCTGCGGGTCAGTTGCTGTTGGTAGGCAGAGGTCGCCGTTCCATCCAAGAAGCTGTCCAGCGACATGGTGGAATAAGCACTGGGCAGACTCGTGCCAGTACCTGGGTCGATGCAGAAGGCGTTGAATGCGCTGCCGCCGTTGTAGGTCATCCGACGACCTGGGGCGTAGGTGCTCGTTGCTGCACCGCCGTTGACACCATAAAAAGTGGTTGTACCGAAAGTCGGGCCAACGTCCTGCAGTTGCGCACTGGCGCCACCAAAAGAAAGCGCCATGCCGGCGGCGGCGGCGATCTTGATCAGTTGTTTGGAAATCATCTTGAACCTCTGCGTGGGGTGATCACGGGTGACTGGGTTGGAGACTATCAAAGCCTTTTGACTTTGACAGCCCCTTAAACAGGTGCTTCGGAAGCCATACTGCGTTCCCGGTGCAACAGTTAAAGCAAATTAGATGCCAAAAACATAAGCTGTTGATTTAAGTAGACTTTTCGTCGTGAGGCTGAGATTCGTATCCAACAGTGTCAAGCTGTCCGACGCTGTCCGGCCTGCGTTTCAGAGCCCGACTTCGGCTTTCAGCTTGTCGACTTCGGTGCCGCCGGAAATGGGCGGGTTGGCTGACAACGCTGCTTGCAGCTCTTCTTTGGCCTCGGCTTTTTTGCCAGACTTGGCCAAAGACATCGCCAGGTGCAAGCGAATCAGGGCGTTGGCCGGATCGCGAACCCGCGCGTCGCGAAGGATGCGCAGCCCGGCCTCGAGGTTGCCGTGTTGGGTCAACGCCAATCCGTACACGTCCATCAGCGCGGGGTTGGTTGGCGCTAACTTGTAGGCACTTTCGGCCACACCCACGGCCGATGGGTCGCCCAGTTTGAGCAGCGCTTTGGCATAACCCGACAAAATGCCGGGGTCGTTCGGCGCCGCCTTGCTCAAGGCTTCGTAACTCTGGCGAGCCGCGTCGCCCTTGCCAGTGAAAAGCTGCATGTCCGCCAAGGCACGTTGGGCCAACAGGTCGCCAGGTTGCTTTTTGGCCCATGCATCCAGCACGGCCACCGCTTTGTCATTTTCTTTGTTGACGGCGTAGGCCTGGGCCAAGGTCAGCGCCAAGCCGGTGCTGGGCTCGCGGTCAAAGGCGGCCTTGTAGCTGACCACAGCCTTGGGCATTTGGCCGCGGGAAAAGGCGATGTGGCCAGACGTGATCAGCGTCAAGGGGTGGTTGGGGTGCTTGGCTTGCAGCTGGGCCATGGCCTTGTCGATCTCGGCTGGGTTGCCGCGGCGCCCGGCCACCTCGACGTTCATCGCCATGGCCAGGGGGTCGTTAGGGTTGGCTTGCAGGGCCTTGGCCGCGGCGTGTGCGGCGCCGTCGGGGTTGTTCAGTTGCAGCTGCATGCGCGCTACGCTCATCAAGGCCTGGTTGTCGGCGCCGGCTTTGCTGGAAGCGTCGGTGAGGGCTTTCTTGGCCAAGCTGGCGTCGCCGCTGGCCAGGTAGGCTCGCGCCAAAGCCAACTGCACCTGGGGGATGTCGGCGTGGTTGGCCAACAGGCCTTTGGCCGCAGCCAAGGCCTTGTCGGCTTGCTGTTCAGCCAGGTGGACGTCGACCAGTGCCAGTCCAGGGCGCGGGTCTTTGGGCTGCACCCGTTCTGCTTCGGTCCACAGGGCAATGGCTTCGGCGGGTTTGCGGGCCGCGCGCTCTACAGAACCCAATTGAAAGAGGATGTCCGGGTCTTTGGGTTGATCCTTGAGAAAGGCCTTCAGCCGGATGCGGGCGGCATCCAGCCTGCCGTCTTCCATCTCCAGCCAGGCCATGTTGATGACCACGGGGCGGAACTTGGGGTCCTTGGCTAACGCGCTCTCGTAAGCCTCACGCAGCCCTTTGCGGTCTCCAATCCGTCCTTTGATGTTGCCCAGAAAGTTGAGCATCGTCAGGTTGTTGGGGTCCAGCGCCACCAGGGCTTCGGCGATCTTGACGGCCTTGACGCCGTTGCCGGTGCGGGCATGGAAGATGGCCAGTTCGATGCCGGCGGTGTAGTCCTTGGGGTTTTGGGCGTAGGCCTTTTCCAGGTTCGCCAGTGCGGTTTTGTCCTGGCCCAGGCCAAATTGGCTGAACGACAGTTCACGCAGAGCAGGCCCCGTGGGCGCAGCTTTGGCGGCACGCTCCAGGTATTCACTGGCTTGCGCATGCTGACGCCGCATCAGGTGCACGCTGCCCATCATGTAGAGCGCTTGCGCGTCGTTGGGATTGGCGCGCAACAGAGATTCGATGACCGGCACCGCTCGGCCCAGCTCCCTGGACTCCATCAAGGTGGTGGCCAGCAGCATCTGGGCCGCCAGGTGCTTGCCATTGCGGCCCAGGATGGCTTCCAGGTACTCGCGGGACTTTTCGCCCTGACCCAAGGCGCGGTGCGACAGGGCGCCAGCCATCAGCAAGGGCTCGCTGTTGCCACGCACGGTGGCCGACATGGCGTCGATCAAGTTGGCCGCTTCGGTGTAGTCGGCTTGTGCGGCCTTGGCATTGACGCGCTCTGCGGTGAGCATGGCACGCATGAAGGAAGCTCGTGGCTCCTTGACGCCTTCGTCCTTCAAAAATTTCAACTCGGCCGCGGCGTCGTCTTGACGTTTCAGGGTCAGCAGAGCCGAGACCCTGGAGACGCGGGAGTCCACATGTTTGGGGCTCAGGGCGATGGCTTTGTCAAAGGCAATCAGCGCGGCGGGCGCGTCGCCCGTGGTGTAAAGGATGGTGCCGAGTTGGTACCAAGCGTTGTAGTTTTGCGGCGCCATCTCGGTCGCTTGGCGCGCCAGTGTTTTGGCCTTCGCGGGGTCGCCCATGCGCTGTTGCACGGGGGCTTCTGCGATGTTGGGCAAGGCCGACCGGGGGTCCAAGGCTCGGGCTTCGGTAAACGCCCGCAAGGCATTGGCAAACTGGCCTTGCATGGCCATGGCCGAGCCACGCAGCGTCAACACCTCGGCCTGGGCGATGGGTGGCAGGCCTTCGGGCGTGATGGTCTCCAGCAGTTGGCGTACGTTGCCTTGTTGCAGGTAGACGTGGGCCAGCGGTGCGGCCACCTCGATCTTGCCGGCGCCCATCTTCAACGCGCCTTCATAAGCGGCCTCGGCGGCTTTGTACTCGCCGGCCTGCTGCAGCAGTTTGGCAAACAGCAGCTGGGCGGGCAGATTCTTGTTGTTTTCCTTCAGCGCGTTTTTAAGCTGCACCGATGCGCCCTTGAGGTCGTTCTTCTGGTATCGGGCCAGGGCGTCTTCGTAAAACTTGGCCGACTTCTCCACCGACGCGATGGCAGCCGTGGCGGTCAGGCCGGCCAAGGTAACGGCCACCACCAGCTGGCGAGCGGCGCGTGCTGTGGCGAGGTGCGGCCAGCGGGCGGCGCTGTCTGGCTTGGGGATTGCAGGGCGGGCGGGCATCGGCGGTGAAGTCCGGGATGGGTACATGGTGCGGAGGGCCTGACACAAGGGACCCCGAATTGTCTAGTCTGTCCCGCACTTAGACACCGCTTGAATGCGGGACAAGGGCCAACACTTCAACAGATTGACGTGCTTCGTTGGGGTATGCCCAGCCGCCAGAACAGGGGTCGCACCCGGCTGGGCGCAGCTGACGCTGACGCACAATACCCGCCACTCGGGCCTGTTGGCGCGGCCAGACGTTGGCTCAGGCGCAGGCTCCTTGCCGGAGTTCGCCATCATGAATCCGCCCTTCCTTGCAGCCGCGCCGCTGGCGCGACGTCGGCCTTGGCCGTCCACGCTGCTGGCTCTTGCGCTGGTCGCCGTGCTCTGGTGGAGCGGGCCCGTCCAGGCCGCCAAAGCAGCCCTGGCGGCCCCCAAGTTCCCATCCACCAACGTGGCTTGGTTGGCCGCAGCGGCAGACGCTGACGTGGAACGCGCCTTTGGCCAAGCCAAAGCGCAAAACAAGCCGGTGCTGCTGTATTGGGGCGCCACCTGGTGCCCGCCCTGCAACCAGCTCAAGGCCACGCTGTTCAACCGGCAGGACTTTGCGGCCTTGTCCAAGTCCTTTGTCGCCGTGCACGTGGACGGCGACCGGCCTTCGGCGCAAAAGCTGGGCACCCGCTTCAAGGTCAGCGGCTACCCCACGATGGTGCTGTTCAACCCGCAAGGCCAGGAACTCACGCGCTTGCCGGGTGAGGTCGACGCCCCCCAGGTGATGGCCGTGCTGCAAAGCGCGTTGGCTGGCGGGCGCCCGATCAAGGCTGTGTTGGACGACGCGCTGGCGGGCAAGAGCTTGCCCGCCAACGACTGGCGCATGCTGGCCTTTTACGGTTGGGAAACCAGCGAAGAGCAACTCGTGCCCAAGGCCGATGTGCCCAGCACCCTGGTGCAACTGGCCGCCGCCAGCCCGGCCGCCGATGTCGAAACCACCACCCGCTTGTGGCTCAAGGCGCTGGCCGCCAGCGACGACGGCAAAGGCGTGAAGGCCGACGATGTGCTGCGCGAACGCGTCTTGAAGGTGCTGGCCGACCCGGCGCAGGCGCGCACCCACATGGACGTGGTGACCAGCGGTGCCGACGACATCGTGCGCACGCTGGAGCCCCAAGGCAGCGCGGGCCGTCCGGCGCTGATGGCCGCCTTTGGCACGGCGCTGCAGCGGCTGGAAGCCGACACCACGTTGTCGCGCAACGACCGCATGGGCGCGCTGTATGCACGTGTGCTGCTGGCCCGGCTGGACGGCCCCAAAGATGCGGTGCAGGTGAAGCTGCCCGATGCGCTGGTCAAGCACGTGCGTGAGCACGTGGCCAAAGCCGACCGCGAGATCACCGACGGTTATGAACGCATGGCCGTCATCACCTTTGGCGGCGCCTTGTTGGCCCGCGCTGGGCTGTGGGACGAAAGTGAAACGCTGCTCAAGGCCAACCTGTCCAAGACCCTGACGCCTTACTACCTGATGAGCCAGCTGGGCAGCAACGCGCGCAAGCTGGGGCAAAAGCAGCAGGCGCTGAACTGGTACGCCAAGGCCTGGGACCAGAGCGATGGCCCCGCCACCCGCGTGCAATGGGGCACCAGCTACTTCACCGCTTTGGTGGACCTGGCGCCTCAAGACGCCGCGCGCATTGAAAAAACCGCCGCCAAGCTGCTGAAGGAAGCCACCCGCGACCCCGGTGCATTTCAAGGCCGCAGCGTGCGCGGACTCAAACGGGTCAGCGACAAGTTGTTGGCCTGGAACAAGGACGGCCAGCACGCGGCCGTGATGCGCCGTTTGCAAGGCCAGATGAACGGCGTCTGCCCGAAGGTGGACGCTGCTGACGGACAACGTGCCACGTGTTCGGGGCTGCTCAAACCAGCCGCCAAGGCTGCGGCCTGATTTGCCACTGAACTTCGCAGCCTGATTTCATTTGCCACTCGCCCGCCACCCGTTGCCCATTGCCCGAATTCGACCGCGCCATGACTGAACTTGATTCGCTGGGCCTGACCCGGCGCCGGCTGGCAGCGCTGCTGGCAGCCAGCCCCTGGGGTGCGGCCTTGGCCGCGCCGCCGGCTGTCACCCCCACCCCACCCGCTGCGCCTGCTGACGGCGGTGGCGACTTCACAGGGCGCTGGGTACACGCCTTTGCAGCCTATGGCGCGCCCAAGTACGGGCCTGACTTCACGCACTTCGAGTACGTCAACCCCGACGCGCCCAAAGGCGGCACGCTCAAACTCAAGAACCCGGACCGCCGCACCAGCTTTGACAAGTTCAACCTCTGGACCACGCGCGGCAACGCACCCGGTGGTGTGCAGTACTGGATGGTGGAGGGTCTGGCGCACCTGGCCCAGGACGAGCCCTCGACGATGTATGGCTTGCTGGCCGAGTCGATCTGGGTAGCGGCTGACTTTGGCAGTGCCAGTTTTCGCATTCGAAGCGAAGCCCGGTTCAACAACGGCGACCCGGTGACGCCAGAGGACGTGAAGCACAGCTTCCAGATTCTGTCTAGCAAGGGCGCCAGCCCGGCGGTGCAGACGGAACTGGCCAGCATCGAGCGCTGCGAAGTGGTGGACAGTCGCACCGTGCGTTTTGTGTTCCGTGAAAAAGCGCGCGAACTGGCCTTCACGGCGGGGACCATGCCGGTCTTCAGCCGCAAGTGGGGTGTGGTGGACGGCAAGGCCAAAACGATGGACGAGATCGTGACCGATTTGCCCATCCTCAGCGGCCCTTATCTGATCGACAAGATCGACATGCCGCGCCGCATTGATTTCAAGCTCAACCCCGACTACTGGGGCAAAAATTTGCCCGCGCGGCGCGGTCACTTCAATTTCGGTCGCGTCATCTACCGCATGTACAGCGACAACCTGATCGCGCTGGAGGCTTTCAAAGCCGGTGAGTTCGACCTGATCAAGGAGTACCGTTCGCGAACCTGGGTGCGCCAGCACAAAGGCGTGAAGTGGGAAGACGGACGCATTGCCAAGTTCACCATGCCGACCGGCTACGGCTACTACATGCAGTCCTACAACATCAACATGCGCCGTCCGTTGTTTCAGGACGTGCGGGTGCGCGAAGCCCTGGTCTACACCTACGACTTCGAGACCGCCAACAAGACCAAGGTCTTCAAGCGCTGCAGCAGCCTGTTCAACAACAGCGAGTTCGCTGCCCAAGGGCTGCCCGGTGCTGGCGAGTTGGCGCTGCTGGAGCCGTTTCGGGCCGAGCTGCCGCCGCGGGTTTTTGGCCCGGCCTGGCAGGCCCCCCGCACCGATGGCGGCCCGGACGGTTTGCGCCGCAACCTGCTGAAGGCGCGTGAGCTGCTGGAGCAGGCCGGTTGGAAGCTGGACGCCGAGGGCGTGCTGCGCAACGCGAAGGGTGAGCCTTTTGAATTTGAGCAGATGATTCCGCAGGCACTGAACATGGCGGACTGGCAGCGCAACCTGAAAAAGCTGGGCATCACCATGAAAGAGCGTCTGGTGGACTTTGCGCTTTACCGTCGCCGCCTGCAGGCCTACGACTACGACATGATCACCATCGTCGACGGCAGCTTCACGCTGCCCAGTGGCAGCGATTTGGCGCAACTGATGGGCAGCAAGAGCTTCGGTGAGCCTGGCAACAACAATTTCCGCGGCGTCAAGAGTCGCGCTGCCGATGCCCTGATCGAAGCGATGAACCGGGCCAATTCGCTGGCTGACCTGCGCAATGCCGCGCGTGCCCTGGACCGCGTGGCCACCTGGAGTTTCTGGCAGATTCCCGACCTCTATTCGGGTGTCGAGAACATCAGCCACTGGACCAAGTTTGGCATTCCCAAAGTACTGCCCAAGTACTTCCGCGCCGACGACATGCTCAACCTCTTTGCCGGCTTCGGCCCCTGGCCGCTGTGGACCTGGTGGGACAAGTCGCTTGCAACCCCAAAGGCCTGAGCCATGTTGACCTACATCCTCAAACGCATTGGGCTGATGGTGCCGACCATCCTGGGGGCGCTGACCATCACCTTCCTGGTCATGCAGTTTGTGCCCGGCGGCCCGGTGGAGCAGGTGCTGGCCGAAGCGCGGGCCGGCGGTGGCAGCGAAGGCAGCTCCTACAAAGCCGGCCGCGACGTTGACAAGAAGCAGCGCGAAGAACTGATGAAGCAGTTTGGTTTTGACAAGCCGCCTCTTGAGCGCTACTTCAAGATGCTGGGTGACTACGCACGCTTTGATTTGGGCAAAAGCTTCCTGCAGAACAAGGGCGTGTGGGAGCTGATCAAGGAAAAGCTGCCGGTTTCGGTGTCGCTGGGGTTGTGGACGTTTCTGATCAGCTACGCCATCAGCATCCCGCTGGGTGTGGCCAAGGCGGTGCGCGAGGGCTCGCGTTTTGACGTCATCACCACCTTTGGCGTTTTGCTGGGTTATGCCATTCCGGGTTTTGTGCTGGGTGTGCTGCTGATCGTGTTGTTTGCGGGCGGCACGTTTTACGACTGGTTCCCGTTGCGCGGGCTGACGTCCGACAACTTCGATGAGTTGTCCAACTGGGGCAAGGTCAAGGACTACATCTGGCACCTGACGCTGCCGCTGACCTGCCTGGTCATCCACAGTTTTGCGGTGGTGACGCTGCTCACCAAGAACACCTTTGTCGAAGAGATCCGCAAGCAGTACGTGCTGGTGGCGCGCAGCAAAGGCTTGAGCCAGGAGCGCGTGCTCTACAAGCACATCTTCCGCAACGCGCTGATCCCTTTGGTGACGGGTTTCCCAGCGGCCTTCATCGGCGCCTTTTTCACCGGCAGCGTGCTGATCGAAACGCTGTTTTCCCTGGACGGGCTGGGCCTGCTCAGCTACGAGAGCGTGATCCGCCGCGACTTCCCCGTGGTGCTGGGGTCGCTCTACCTGTTCACGCTGCTGGGCCTGGTGGTCAAGCTGGTGTCGGACCTGCTGTACACCGTGGTCGACCCGCGGGTGCAGTTCACCAGTGTCGGAAAGTGAAGGCCGCGGCATGAGCGCTGTTCTCGATTCTCCGGTCGCTTCTGCCGCCCCCGTGGCGGTGGCCCCGGCATCACCCAACCAGCGCGCTTGGGCGCGCTTCAAGCGCAACCGCCTGGGTTACGTCTCGCTGTGGATCTTTGGGGTTTTGCTGCTCTTCACCACCCTGGCCGAACTGGTCAGCAACGACCGTCCCTTGGCCGCGCGCATCAATGGGCAGTGGCACTTTCCCATCCTGAACAACCCGAGCGAGAAAGCCCTGGGCGGTGACTTTGCCACCGGGGCCGATTGGAAAGACCCGTTCATCAGCGACTTGCTGGCCAAGCCCGGCAACCTGGCGGTCTTCACGCTGAACCCGCACTCGGCCGACTCGCTGGACTACTTTGACCCGTCGCTGCCGCCAGCGGCACCCAGCAGCCGCAACTTCATGGGCACCGACTCGAAGGCGCGCGACCTGCTGGCGCGGCTGATCTACGGCTTTCGCATCAGCGTCTGGTTTGCGTTGGCGCTGACGGTGATGGGCACCGCCATTGGCGTGCTGGCCGGTGCGCTGCAGGGCTACTTTGGTGGCAAGGTGGACCTGCTGCTGCAGCGGGCCATCGAGATCTGGGGCGCCTTGCCCGAGCTCTACCTGCTGATCATTTTTGCGTCGATCTTCGAGCCGTCGCTGCTGCTGCTGCTGGTGCTGCTGTCTTTGTTTGGCTGGATCGGCCTGAGCGACTATGTGCGCGCCGAATTCCTGCGCAACCGGGGCCTGGAATACGTCAAGGCTGCTCGTGCATTGGGTCTGAGCAATGCCCAGATCATCTGGCGCCACGTGCTGCCCAATTCGCTGACGCCGGTGATCACCTTCCTGCCGTTTCGCATGGGCGCGGCCATCCTGGCGCTGACTTCGCTGGACTTCCTGGGCCTGGGGGTGCCGGCCAGCGTGCCCAGCCTGGGTGAACTGCTCAAGCTGGGCAAAGAAAACCTCGACGCCTGGTGGATCATCGTCAGCACCTTTTTGCTGCTGGTGAGCACGATGATGCTGCTGACTTTCATCGGCGACGCATTGCGCGACGCCTTTGACACCCGGAAGTCCTGAACATGACGGCACCCTTGCTTGAAGTGGACCGCCTGAGCGTGCGCTTTGGCGCCAGCACGGTGGTCGACGAGGTGTCGTTTGCCGTCGCCGCGGGCGAGAAATTTGCGCTGGTGGGCGAAAGCGGCTCGGGCAAGAGCATCACCGCGCTGAGCGTGCTGCGCCTGGTGGACGCGGCCGTCACCAGCGGCGCCATTCGCTTTGAAGGCGCCGACCTGGCGGCCAAGACCGACCGCGAGATGCGCGCCATTCGCGGCAGCCGCATCGGCATGATCTTTCAGGAGCCCATGACCGCGCTGAACCCGCTGTTCACGGTGGGCAACCAGATCGCCGAGGTGCTGACGCTGCACGAAGGCCTGCACAAGAACGCGGCCCGCGCACGGGCCATCGAGCTGCTGGCGCGCACCGGCATCCCTGAACCTGAACAGCGAGTCGACGTTTATCCGCACCAGCTCTCAGGCGGTCAGCGCCAGCGCGCCATGATCGCCATGGCGTTGGCCTGCAAGCCGCGCCTGTTGATCTGTGATGAACCCACCACGGCGCTGGACGTCACCATTCAGGCGCAGATCTTGGCGCTGCTGGACGAGCTGCAGGCCGAGATGGGCATGGCGCTGCTGTTCATCACGCACGACCTGAACATGGTGCGCCGCTTCACGCACCGCGTGGGCGTGATGGAGCGCGGCAAGCTGGTGGAGTTGGGCGAGACGGCCGAGGTCTTTTCCAACCCGCAGCACGCCTACACCCAGAAGCTCTTGGCCAGCCGCCCCGAACGGGTGGTGCAAGCGGTGGCCGCGGATGCGCCCTTGCTCTTGCAGGGTGACGCCGTGGGCGTGAGCTTCACGTTTTCAGAGGGCTGGTTCGGCAAGCGGCAGTTTCAGGCCGTCAAAGGCGCGACGCTGCAACTCAAGCGCGGCGAAACGCTGGGCATCGTGGGCGAATCCGGTTCAGGCAAGACCACGCTGGGCATGGCGCTGCTGGCGCTGCAGGGTCTGTCCTCAGGCTCGGTGACGATGGGCGGCGAGCGCATCGACAACGCCGACCGCACGCACCTGCGCGCCATGCGCAAGCGCATGCAGGTGGTGTTCCAGGACCCGTTTGCGTCGCTGTCGCCACGCATGACCATCGGCCAGATCGTGGGCGAAGGGCTGGCCTTGCACCAACCCGAACTGGACAAGGCCGCGCGTGACCAGCGGGTGCTGGACATGCTGGACGAAGTGGGCCTGTCAGAACGTCATGGCGTGGCCGGTGTCTTTCAGCGCTACCCGCATGAATTCAGCGGCGGGCAGCGCCAGCGCATCGCGATTGCGCGCGCCGTGGTGCTGCGGCCCGAGGTGCTGGTGTTGGACGAACCCACATCCGCGCTGGACGTGTCGGTGCAGCAGCAGGTGCTGCGTTTGCTGGCCGACCTGCAAAAACGCTACGGCATGAGCTATGTCTTCATCAGCCACGACCTGGCCGTGGTGCGCGCGATGTCGCACCACGTGATGGTGATGAAGAACGGCGACGTGGTGGAAGCCGGTGAGTCCGAGGCGCTGTTTGCGGCGCCCCAGCAGACTTACACGCGCGAGCTGCTCGCTGCAGCGCATCTCTAGCCCCCAAGCTCGCTCTCGCTCGCTACCCCCAAGGGGGCCGCCCTCCAGCGGACCGGCAGAGCCGGATCCGCGGCGGTGGCTTGGTGGTCGCTGCGATGCCGTGCTGGAACCGTGGCTTGCCGCCTACTTCAGCAGACCTTCGGCCTTCAGTGCCGCCTGCACGGCCGGGCGGGCGGCCACGCGGCCCACATAGGCTGACAGGTTTTTCAAGGGCGCGATGTCCACGCCCACGTACTTGCCCCAGCTGGCCACGGTGAACAAATAACCGTCGGCCACGGTGAAGGTGTCCCCCAACAGGAAGGTTTTGCCTTCAAGCTGTTCGTCCACCCACTTCAGGCGTTTGGTGACATTGGCGTTCGCCACGGCTTTGTAGTCTTCGGGGGTGCTCGGGTTGAACAAGGGCGAAAAGCCTTTGTGCAGTTCGCTGGTGATGAAGTTCAGCCACTCCATCAACCGGTAGCGCGCCATGGTGCCAGCGGCCGGTGCCAGCTGGCTGGCCTGGGCCTGGTCGGCGATGTACTGCACGATGGCCGGGCCTTCGGTCAGGCGCTGGCCGTCGGCCAGTTCGAGCACTGGCACGCTGCCTTTGGGGTTGATGGTGTAGAAATCGGTGCCATCGGCCAACTGGTGGGTCTTGGTGCTGGCCAGCACCAGATCAAAGGGCAGGCCGGCCTCGCGCAGCGCGATGTGGGGGCTGAGCGAGCAGGCGCCCGGGCTGTAGTAAAGCTTGGTCATGGGGGTTCTCCAGATCCGTTGTTCGGACAGACACGATAGTCCTGGCGGGTGGCAGCCCGTTTCAAGGGCTTTGAACCCAACGAGCGATGGACTTCAACGGGGGTCTGTTGCGACTTGACCGCACACCGCGCACGTCGACTGGCGCGCCAGGCGCAATTCGTCCCACTGCATGCTGCGGGCGTCCAGCATCAAGAGCCTGCCCGACAGCGATGTGCCGACCCCAGCCAGCAGCTTCAGCGCCTCAGCCGCCTGCACGCTGCCGATGATGCCGACCAACGGTGCAAACACGCCCATGGTGGCGCAGGCCACCTCTTCAAAGGCCGCGTCGGGCGGGAAGATGCAGGCGTAGCAGGGGCCTGGTTCGGGGCCGACCCCGGGGCGGACATCAGGACCGACATGGGTGCCTGTACCGGGCCCGACATCAGAGCCCAACTTCTGCCGCGTGTCGTAAACCGACACCTGGCCGTCAAAGCCGATCGCCGCGCCTGAAACCAACGGCACCCCATGGCGCACGCAGGCCGCATTGACGGCGTGCCGGGTGGCGAAGTTGTCACTGCAGTCCAGCACCACCTGGGCCTGCGGCACCAGCTCGTTCAGCAAGGCGGTGTCGGCACGCCGGGCCAGCGCGCGCACCTGCACGTCGGGGTTGATGGCGGCGATGCTCTGGCGCGCCGACTCGGCTTTGGGCAGACCCACGCGGGACAGGTTGTGGGCGATCTGGCGCTGCAGGTTGGTCAGCTCCACCGTGTCGTGGTCGACCAGCGTGATGCGGCCCACGCCGGCGGTGCCCAGGTAGAGCGCTACCGGTGAGCCCAGCCCGCCGGCGCCGATGACCAAGGCGTGCGCGTCCAGCAGGCGCTGTTGGCCATCGATGCCGATCTCGTCCAGCAGCAGGTGGCGCGAGTAGCGCAGCAGTTGCTCGTCGTTCATGAGGGCGCGCGTGCGTCAGCGGTTGAGGAGTTCGGGCGTGGCGAAGGGTCAGGCAGCTGGCCGTGCGGAGTGTTGCCATCTGCCCCAGGCCGATCGCTGCCGACCATTTTCAGCTCTTGAACAAGCGCCGCAACCAGGCCATCAGACGGCCCAGCAGACCCAGCTCGTTGGCGCCGGTTTCTGCAGGGCCGGCCTCGGGCACCGCCGCCACGCCATAGCGTTCTTGCAAGGCCTTGTTGAAGGCCTCGAAGAACTCGGTGGCCATCTTCTGCGCCGCCATGTCGACCAGCCGGGAGCCGATCTGCGCAATCTTGCCGCCCACGCTGGCCTGGGCGTTGTAGTGCAGCACGGTGGTTTGCGCGCCGGTGCTTTCCAGCCGAATGTTGGCATGGCCTTTGCCGTGGCCGGCCGCGCCACCTTGGCCTTCAAAGCGCAGCGTGTAGCTGGTGGGGGGCTGCAGGTTTTCCAGCTGCAGCTTGCCCTTGAACTTGGCCCTGACCGGGCCGATGGCCGCCATCACGACCACCTCGTATTGGTTTTCGCCAGTCGGGTTGATGCCTTCGCAGCCGGGAATGGCCTGTTGCAGCAAGGTGATGTCGTTGAGGGCTTCCCAGGCTTGGGCCTGGCCGACCGGCAGTGTTTGTTGGCTGGTGAGTTGCATGGTGGGGTGTGGCAAACGGAGTCGGGTTCAGTCGACGCTGGTCGGTGCGGCGGGCTCGGCGCCGGCCGCCGGCTTGGGGCGTGCGTGTTGCTGACGCAGCAGGGTGTGCGAGGGTTGCGGGGGCTGGGCCAGCACATCCGCCAGTTCGCCCAGGCTTTGCAGATTGTGGGCCGGCAAGAAGGCGTCGGTGTGCGGCAGCATGGCCAGGATGCCGGCGGCCCGCGGCTCAAAAGCATCAAAGCGCAGCAAGGGGTTCAGCCACAGCAGGCGACGGCAGCTCTTGTGCAGGCGCTCCATCTCGAAAGACAGGCTGTCGGTCTGGCCGTGCTCCAGCCCGTCGCTGATCAGCAGCACGGTGCTCTTGCTGGACAGCACGCGGCGCGCCCAGTGCTGGTTGAAGTCGTGCAGACACTGCGAGATGCGCGTGCCACCCGACCAGTCCTGCACCGCGCGCACCACCTGCGCCACGGCCACGTCAGGGTCGCGGTTTTTCAGCAGCCTTGTGGTGCGGGTCAGGCGGGTGCCAAAGACAAAACTTTCCACGCGTGTGGCGGCGCCGTCGTGGCCGTTTGCCAACGTGTGGGCAAAGTGCAGCAGCATGCGCGAATAGCGGCTCATCGAGCCCGAGATGTCGGCCAGCACCACCACGGGCGCGCTTTGCGTGCGCGGCCGTCGCCAGCGCATCTGCCACAGCGCACCGCCTTGGCGGCCCATGGCGGCCAGCGTGGCGCGCCAGTCGGCTCGGCCGCCGTGTGGGCTGGCCTGGCTGCGGCGCGTGGGCAGCGCTTCGAACAGCAGTTGCATGCGTGCCAGCGCCTGGCGGGCCTGACGCCATTCGTCGCTGCTCATGGTGTCGAAGTCGGCCTTTTGCAGCACCTCGCGGTCGTTCCAGGTCAGCTCGGCGTTGATTTCGGTTTCTTCAGGCGCTGGTGGCGGTGGTGCGTCGGGTTGGTGCGGAAACAGAGCCTCGCCCAGGCGGCGGTTTTCAGGCGGTGGCGGCACGTCACCGGGCTTGAGCTGCACCTTGGGCAGCAGCATCGCACGCATGCGGCCCATCAGGTCGGGGTCGCGCCAGAAGAGCTCGAAGGCCTGGTCGAACAGCTCGCCGTGTTCGATGCGGTCGAGCATGCAGGCGCGCAGCGTGGCGTGCAGGTCTTGCTTCGATTCCAGGCCGGCGATTTGCAGCGCCTGCAGCGACAGCGCCACCCGGTCGGTGCCCACCGGCATACCGGCGTCGCGCAGCACGCGGGCGAAGTGCATGACGTTGTCGGCCAGGCGGCCGGGGGTCTGGCGCGCAGGGATCATGGGCGGGCTGTGAACCGGCGAATCAGCGATTCAAGGAAACAGCGGATGTGCGCATCGGCCCATCAACGGCTGGTGGTTTGGCGTTTGAGGTCTTCCAGCAGCCGCGCCGCTTCGCCACCCTGCATGCGGGCGATGTCGTCCTGGTACTTCAGCAGCACGCCCAAGGTGTTTTGCAGCACCACCGGGTCCAGCACCAGGGTGTCCAACTCCATCAGCGCACGCGCCCACTCGATGGTCTCGGCGATGCCCGGTTGTTTGTACAGTTCCACCGAACGCAGGCGCTGCACAAAGGCCACGATCTGCGCGGCCAGCGCGGCGTTGGCGCCGGGCACGCGGCGCTGCAGGATTTGCAGCTCGCGCGCGGCGTCGGGGAAGTCGACCCAGTGGTACAGGCAGCGCCGTTTGACGGCGTCGTGGATCTCGCGCGTGCGGTTGCTGGTCAGCACCACCACCGGCGGCACCAGCGCCTTGACGGTGCCCAATTCGGGCACCGTGATCTGGTAGTCGGACAGCACTTCCAGCAAAAAAGCTTCAAAGGGCTCGTCGGCGCGATCCAACTCGTCGATCAGCAGCACCGGTGGCACCGGCTCGGCGGGGTCGATGGCGCGCAGCAGCGCGCGGCGGGTTAGGAAGCGTTCACTGAACAGATCTTTGGCCAGCGCCGCGCCGGCCTCGCCCTGGGTGGCGCCACGCGCCTCGGCCAGGCGGATTTCCATCATCTGGCGCGCGTAGTTCCACTCATAAGCCGCGCCCGCCAAGTCCAGCCCTTCGTGGCATTGCAGCCGGATCAGCGGGCGACCCAGCATGGCCGCCAGCGTCTTGGCGATTTCGGTCTTGCCGGTGCCGGGTTCGCCTTCCAGGAACAGCGGGCGCTGCAGCCGCAAGGCCAGGAAGACGGTGGTGGCCAGTGGCCGGTCGGCCACGTAGTCCAGCGTCAGCAGCCGGGCTTGGGTGTCGTCGATGCTGGTGGGCAGCGCCGCACCCAAAGCCGGCTCTGTCATCAGCTGGCCGCGACGGCGCGCCCGGCCAGCACCGGGATCAAGGCCGCGCGGTACTCGGCCGAACCGTGCAGGTCGGTGTTCAGGCCGTCGGCGCTGACGGTGGCGCCGCTCAAGGCGCTGGCGCTCCAGGACGCAGCCAACTTGGCTTCCAGCCCACTGGCGCGAAACACGCTGGCGCCCGCACCGGTGACCGCCACGCGCACGCCCTGCGGGCCCTTGCTGACAAACACGCCGACCAGCGAAAAGCGCGAAGCCGGCTGCTTGAATTTTTGCCACGCGGCTTTTTCGGGCACCGGGAAGCTGACCGCGGTGATCACCTCGCCGGCTTGCAGCGCGGTCTCGTACAGCCCCTTGAAGAAGCTGTCGGCCGCGATGGTTCGGGTGTTGGTGTGGATGGTGGCGCCCAGGCCCAGCACGGCTGCGGGATAGCAGGCGGCAGGGTCGTTGTTGGCCAGGCTGCCGCCAATGGTGCCGCGGTTGCGCACCTGGCGGTCGCCGATGTTGTTGGCCAGGTCGGCCAGCGCCGGGATGGCCTTGGCAACATCTTTGTTGGCGGCGACTTCGGCGTGGGTGGTCATCGCGCCGATCTTTACCGTGCCGCCGCTAACGGTGATGCCGCGCAGCTCGGCCACGCCGGCCAGATCGACCAAGGTGTCAGGGGCCGACAGCCCCATCTTCATGGCGGCCAACAGCGACTGGCCACCGGCCAGCAGTTTGACGCCGTCGGTCTTGGAAGCCAGGGCCGCAGCGACCAGGGCGCTGGGGTTTTGGTAGCTGAATGCTTGCATGGTGTGTGCTCCAGTAGGCGGTTAGCGTGAAGCCGAGGCCGAGCGTGCGGCGGTCCACACCGCAAACGGCGTGGCCGGCATCGGCATGTCTTTCACGCCCAGCGCGTGGCAGATGGCGTTGATCACCGCCGGCGGTGAGCCGATGGCGCCGGCCTCACCGCAGCCCTTCACACCCAGTGGGTTGTGCGTGCAGGGTGTGCCCTTGGCGGTTTCGACGGTGAAGCTGGGCAGGTCGTCGGCGCGCGGCATGGTGTAGTCCATGAAGCTGCCGGTCAGCAGCTGGCCGGTCTCGGTGTCGTACACACCGTGTTCCATCAGCGCCTGGCCGATGCCCTGTGCCAGGCCGCCGTGCACCTGGCCTTCGACGATCATCGGGTTGACGACGTTGCCGAAGTCGTCGCAGGCGGTCATGCGGTCGATGCGCGTCTTGCCGGTGGCGGGGTCGATCTCCACTTCGCAGATGTAGGTGCCTGCGGGGTAGGTGAAGTTGCTGGGGTCGTAGAAGGCGTTTTCGTTCAGGCCGGGTTCGAGCTTGTCGTGCGGGAAGTTGTGCGGCACGTACGCCGTCAGCGACACGCTGGCGAAGGGCACCTTTTTGTCGGTGCCCGCCACCTTGAATTCGCCACCTTCGTAAATGATGTCGGTGTCGGCGGCTTCCATCAGGTGGGCGGCGATCTTCTTGCCCTTGGCGATGATCTTGTCCACCGCCTTGACGATGGCGGTGCCGCCCACGGCCAGACTGCGGCTGCCGTAGGTGCCCATGCCAAACAGGATCTTGCCGGTGTCACCGTGCTCGATGCTGATGTCGTCCAGCGGAATGCCCAGCTTGTCGGCCACGACCTGCGCAAAGGTGGTTTCGTGGCCCTGGCCGTGGCTGTGGCTGCCGGTGAAGATGGTGACCTTGCCGGTGGGATGCACCCGCACTTCGCCAGCTTCGAACAAGCCGGCGCGGGCGCCCAGCGCACCCGCCACGCTGGAAGGCGCAATGCCGCAGGCCTCGATGTAGGCGCTGTAGCCCAGGCCGCGTTTCATGCCTTTGGCTTCCGAGGCCTTGCGACGGGCCGCGAAGCCGGCCACGTCAGCCAACTCGATGGCGCGCTTCATGGTCGCGTCGTAGTCACCAATGTCGTAGGTCAGGCCCACCGGGCTGGCGTAGGGGAACTCGGTGATGAAGTTGCGGCGGCGGATCTCGGCCGGGTCGATGCCCATTTCATGCGCCGCCGTTTCGACGATGCGCTCCAGCAGGTAGGTGGCCTCGGGCCGACCGGCACCGCGGTAGGCGTCCACCGGCGCGGTGTTGGTGAACACGGCCGTGATCTCACACCAGATCTTGGGCGTCTTGTACTGCCCGGCCAGCAGCGTGGCGTGCAAGATGGTGGGGATGCAGGTGGAAAACGTCGACAGGTAGGCGCCCAGGTTGGCCGTGGTGTCGGCGCGCAGGGCCAAGAACTTGCCGTCCTTGTCCAGCGCCAGTTGGGCGGTGGTGACGTGGTCGCGGCCGTGGGCGTCGGACAAGAAGGCTTCGCTGCGGTCGCAGGTCCACTTGATGGGGCGCTTGATCGACTTGCTGGCAAAGACCAGCGCGGTTTCTTCACCGTACAGGTAGATCTTGCTGCCAAAGCCGCCGCCCACGTCGGGCGCCACGACGCGCAGCTTGTGCTCGGGGATGCCCAGCACAAAGGCGCACATCAACAGCCGCTCGACGTGCGGGTTCTGGTTGCTGACGTAGAGCGTGTAGCTGTCGGCGTGGGGGTCGTACTGGGCGTTGGCGCAGCGCGGCTCCATCGCGTTGGGCACCAGGCGGTTGTTGCGGAAGTACAGCGTGGTGACGTGGGCGGCGCTCTTCAG
Source organism: Rubrivivax sp. (assembly GCA_031375065.1). Lineage (GTDB taxonomy): Bacteria > Pseudomonadota > Gammaproteobacteria > Burkholderiales > Burkholderiaceae_C > Rubrivivax. Next base: position 69,420 of record JANMHH010000103.1, read on the forward strand.
CGCGGCGTCGGTGCCGTCCTTGTCGCCAATGCCCCACAGGTAGCAGCGGTTGTCGGTGGCTTCGGCGTGAACGGGCTCGCCCTTGCTGGCGGCGTTGTAGGCCTTGGCGGTGTCAACCACCGGGGTCAGTTCTTCGTAGTCGACCTCGATCAACTGGGCCGCGGCCTTGGCCTGCTCCAGGGTTTCGGCCACCACCATGGCCACCCGGTCACCGACGTAGCGCACCTTGCCGTCGGCCAGCACCGGGTGCTTGGGCTCCTTCATCGGCGTGCCGTCCAGGTTGTTGATCAACCAGCCGCAGGGCAGGCCCCCTACAGCCTTGAAGTGTTCGCCGGTGAAGATGCCCAGCACGCCGGCGGCTTTTGCGGCGGTGGCGGTGTCGAGCTTCTTGATGCGGGCGTGGGCATAGGGGCTGCGCAGGAAATAGGCATGCGTTTGCCCGTGCAGCGAAATGTCGTCGGTGTACTGGCCCTTGCCGGTGAGGAAACGGCCGTCTTCACGGCGTTCGACGGACTGGCCGATGAAACCTTGGCGTGCGTTCATGTGGGTGCTCCCGTTCAGGCCTTCATGGCGGCAGCGCCATGTTGGACAGCTTTGACGATGTTGTGATACCCGGTGCAGCGGCAGATGTTGCCTTCCAGGCCTTCACGCACTTGGGTTTCACTGTGACAACCGTGGTGCTGGACCAGGTCCACCGCGCTCATTACCATGCCAGTGGTGCAAAAACCGCACTGCAGGCCGTGGCAGGTCTTGAAGGCGGCTTGCATCGGGTGCAGCGTGCCGTCGGCCGCGGCCAGGCCTTCGATGGTGGTGACCTGGGCGCCCTGCGCCTGCACCGCCAGCATGTTGCAGCTCTTCACCGCGTGGCCGTTGAGGTGCACGGTGCAGGCACCGCACTGGGCGGTGTCGCAGCCGATGTGGGTGCCGGTCAGCCGCAGGTCTTCGCGGATGAAGTCGGCCAGCAGGGTCTGCGGTTCGCAGTCGCGCGTGACGGCGGTGCCGTTCACGTGCAGGGTCAGGCGGATGCTCATGGGTTTGTCTCCTTGCGTGTGACCGATGCAGGTCTTGCTCAGCTTGGGGCATCGCTGTGAACAGCCGATGACGTTGCAGCCCGACCCTGTAAGCTGATAAGGATAGGGGAGCCGACGCGCCGCCGCATACCCGCCCACCCCTAGTGGAAACCCCTTGGTCGAAAGGTTGGCGCGCTTGCGCTACCTTTGTTGCCATGGACAACGTTGATCTTCAAGTCATGCGCCAGGCGGTGGCCTGGCAGGCCCAGGGCCACCGCGTGGTGCTGGGCACCATCACCCGCACCTGGGGTTCGGCACCGCGGCCGCCGGGGTCCAGCGTGGCGATTCGCGACGACGGCCTGGTGGCCGGCTCGGTGTCGGGCGGCTGCATCGAAGACGACCTGGTCGACAAGGCCAAGAGTGGCGCGCTGGCCAGCGGAGTGCCGCAGGTGGTCCGTTATGGCATCGACGCCGACGCGGCGCACCGTTTTGGCTTGCCCTGCGGCGGTCTGATCGAACTGGTGATGGAGCCCGTTCAGCCCGTCACCCAGTTGCCCGAACTGCTGGATCGCTTGAGCCGCGGCGAACGGGTACGTCGCCAGCTGACCCTGAAAACCGGTGCGGTCCAGCTGCAAGACGCCGGTACGGCCGACGAACTGGAGCTGACCGACACCACCTTGACCACCCACCACGGCCCCAGCTGGCGCTTGCTGCTCATCGGCGCCGGCCAGATGACCCAGTACCTGGCGCAGATGGCCCAAGCGCTGGGCTACCAGGTGCTGGTCTGCGACCCGCGCGAGGAATACGCCACCGGCTTTGACGTGCCCGGCGCCACGCTGCTGCGCACCATGCCCGACGACACCGTGACCGCGCTGCTGCCCGACGGCCACACCGCCATCATCGCGCTGACGCACGACCCCAAGCTGGACGACATGGCGCTGCTGGAAGCATTGAAGTCGCCGGCCTTTTACGTGGGCGCCATTGGTTCGCGGCTGAACCAGAGCAAGCGCAAACAGCGGCTGAAGGAGCACTTCGACCTGAGCGACGAACAACTGGCGCGCCTGCATGGGCCGGTGGGGCTGAAAAACGGTGCGCGCACGCCGCCCGAAATCGCGGTCAGCATCCTGGCCGAGCTGACTGCGGTGCGCTACGGTTTTCGGGTTCCCGAGCCCGTGCCCGTTCAGCCGCAGGCGGTGGTGGAAGCTGGCTGCGCCGTGACCGGGTGATGGGACACCAGGGGGGCAAGCGCGGCATGCGACAACTTGACACGCTGACAAGGCCGATTGCTCCAATTTGGAACAGTTGGGGTTGGCGGCCCTGGCGCGTGGCCCGCGTCCGCCACGCAGGCCGCGCAGGCTACGCAGGCCACGCAGTGGGTCCTGTTCCTGTCCCGGCAGGCGGGCCTTGCTGAGCTGAGCCATGACCACGTCGTCCAACCCACTGCGGGCTCCAACCGCCTTGCGCCGCCGCAGTGCCGACCGCTTGCGCCCGCTGGGCACGTCCTTGGCGCTGCCAGAACAGCACTTGGGCGCCATTCGCCAGTCACACGAGCGTTGTGTCTCGCTGGGGCTTTCGCGCGCCCTGCAGCCCGACCACGCGCCGCTGGGCCGCGCCGACTTGAGCCAGGTGCGTGAACGCCACCAGCGTTTGCACGCGCACGCTGCGCCGGTCATGGAAATGCTGTTTGGCCAGATCGAAGGCACCCAGAGCATGGTGGTGCTGTGTGACTCGGCTGGCACCATCATCCATTCGATCGGTGACGACGACTTCCTGTCGCGCGCAGCCAAGGTGGCCTTGCAGCCGGGCGTGAACTGGTCCGAGCCGACCAAAGGCACCAACGCGGTGGGCACGGCGCTGATCGAAGAGCTGCCGACGCTGGTGCATGCCGACGAGCATTACCTGCATGCCAACCACTTCCTGACCTGTTCGGCCGCGCCCATTTTCGACCCGCGGGGCAACGTGTTGGGGGTGCTGGACGTGTCGGGCGACCACCGCAGCTACCACGCCCACACGATGGCGCTGGTCACGCTGTCGGCCCGCATGATTGAAAACCAGTGGCTCGGCGACGACCACCGCCACACGCTGCGCCTGCACTTTCACCGGCGGCCCGAATTCATCGGCACGCTGATGGAAGGCATCCTGGCGGTGTCGCCGGACGGTCGCGTGCTGGGGGCCAACCGCGGGGCGCAAGAACAGCTGGGGTTGCCGAGCGTGGGCCTGCGCATGCAGACGCTGCAGTCGTTGTTTGGCACCACGGTGGGCGCTTTGGTCGACCACTTTCGCGCGCCCACGGTGCAGCCCTGGGTGGTGCGCAGCCAGCGTGGCCAGGCCTTTCATGTGCGGGCCCAGTTCAGCGGGCCGCTCTGGAGCCGGGGTCTGGGCATGGGCGCCACCACGGTGCCATCAGCGCCGCCGCAGGCTCTGTCAGCACCGCTGCCGCAGACGTTGCAAGCACCGCGTGGGCCAGGCCAGGCCATGCCGCCGGCCAGCGGCCTGGCTGCGCTGATCAGCAGTGATGTCCAGATGACGGCTGTCTTGAACGAGCTGCAACGGGTGCGGGACCACGGCGTGCCCGTGATCTTGCTCGGCGAGACGGGCACCGGCAAGGACCTGTTGGCCCGCGCGCTGCACCGCGACAGCCATCGCGCCTTGGCGCCCTTTGTGGCCGTGCCTTGCGCTGCGGTGTCGGCAGCCGAACTGGAAGGTGCGGTGCAGCGTGCCGAAGGCGGCACGCTGTACCTGGACGGTGTCGGCGAGCTGCCGCCTGCGCTGCAGGCACAGCTGCTGCACCGGCTGGACGAGCCGGCCTTTGGGCTCATCAGTGCCAGCGGCCAGGCGCTGCGCGTCGGCGCCGGGCCGGGCGCTTTGCGTGAGGATCTCTTTCACCGCTTGCAAGGGCTGACCGTGACCTTGCCGCCGCTGCGCCAACGCAGCGACTTGGGCGACCTGGCGCAACGCATGCTGGACGGCCTGGCCCATCCCCGTCTGATGCAATTGGCCCCGGCCACGCTGGCCCAGTTGGCCACGGGCTGGTGGCCGGGCAACCTGCGGCAGCTGCAGCGGGTGTTGCGCACCGCCGCGTTGTTGGCCGAACCGGGCGACAGGGTCGAACCCCGACATCTTCCTGCTGACGCGGTCGCCGGGCTTGCTGTGGTGCCTGCCGCTGTGTCTGTCGAAGCGCCGGGCGACGGCGAAGGGCTCAACGCGTCCGCGTTTTCGGTGGGTGCCCAGCCCGAAACCTTGCAGCGAACCGAGCGTCGAGCGATGGAGCAGGCCTTGCACGCTTGCGGCGGCAATATCTCGCAGGCCGCGCGCCGCTTGGGTGTCAGCCGCAACACCTTGTACCGGCGTTTGCGCGGCACGCTGACCGCGCCGACGTAGCGCACTGCCTTGGTGTGCTGTCTTAAAGCACGATGAATCTTCACTCTGGAGCAACTTGACATGACTGATCTGCTGCTGCCGCCACCAAGCTGGCCACGCGTTCGAAGACGCACCTTGGGCATCGCCACTGCACTGGCTGCCCTGGCACTGTTGGGCTTGCCCCAGCTGGCGCAGGCGCTGCAGGTCAAACCCTATACAGCCCAGGCCTTTGATGAAGCGGTCAAGGCCAACCGGCCGGTGGCTGTGCACTTTCGAACGTCGTGGTGCACCGTTTGCAAAGCACAGCAGGTGTTGCTGGACCAGATGCAGAAAAAGGCCGAGCCGGGCTATGAGCTCACGGTGTTGGCGGTTGACTTCGACAAAGACCTGGTGGCGCGCCAGCGTCACAAAACCAAAGAGCGGTCGACGCTGATTTCGTACGTGGGTGCTGTCGAAAAGGCACGGCTTGAGGGCAGCGCGGATGACAAGCGTTTGAGGGCGGTACTCAAGGCGGCGTTGGTCAAGTAGGCGCGTTTGCTGGTGAGCCTGGCCTCGGCCGATGCCCCTGTGTGGCTGCTGTCGCTGTCACTGTGCGAGGTCAGTTGTTGGCAGGCTTGGCAGCTGTTGCCGCAGAGCAGGCTCGCGCGGCACCCGTGGCTTAGACCAGCCCATCAAACAACCAGACCTCAACGTCTTCACCGGCCGCCACCGAGCCTTGGTCGTGGCCCAGCACCAGCAGCGCATTGGCCTCGGTCATGCTGCGCAGGATGCCGGCACCCTGCGCGCCGGTGGTGCGCACTTCCCAGCCGCCGGCGGCGCTGGGGCTGACCACGGCGCGCTGAAACTCGGTGCGGCCAGGGCGCTTGCGAATGGCCACCGCGCTTTTGGCCATCAGCCGTGGCATGGCGGTCCGTTGTGCGCCGGCCAGTGTCAACAGGGCGTCGCGCGCAAACGCATAGAAAGTCACCAGCGCTGCGACCGGGTTGCCAGGCAGTGCAAACAAGTAAGCGGTCTTGCCACCTTGGCCGCGCAAAGGTCCAAAGGCAAACGGCCGCCCCGGGCGCATGGCGACTTTCCAGAACGCCACCTCGCCACGGGCGGCCAGCAGGTCGCGCGTGTGGTCGGCGTCACCCATGCTGACGCCGCCGCTGGTGATGACGGCGTCGGCCTGTTCGATGGCGGTGTCGATGGTGGCGCGCAACAGCTCGGGGTCGTCGGGCACCAGGCCCAGATCGATCACCTCCACGTTCAGGCGGTTCAATGCCGCCAGCAGGCTGTAGCGGTTGCTGTCGTAGATCTGGCCCGGCCCCAGCGGCTGGCCGGGGCTGCACAACTCGTCGCCGGTTGAAAACAGCGCCACGCGCAGGCGGCGCACCAGCTGCACCCGGTCCAAGCCCAGCGACGCCAGCAGTCCCAGGTCGGCCGGCATCAGCACCCGGCCGGCGCGCAGCGCCACGCCGCCCAGGCCCAAGTCTTCGCCACGCAGGCGACGGTTGTCGCCGCTGCGCAGCACGCCGGCGGCGATGGTGACCTGCCCGGACTGCACCTGGCACAGCTCGATGGGCACCACGGTGTCGGCGCCCGCGGGCATGACGGCGCCGGTCATGATGCGCACGCAGTGGCCCGGCTCCACGCGGTGGGCAGCGCTGCTGCCGGCAAAGAGGGTCTGCGCTGCCGGGCGCAGGGTCGTGAGGCCGTGGGCTGACAAGTCTGCGCCGCGCAGCGCGTAGCCGTCCATCGCCGAGTTGTCGTGTGCCGGCACGGCGATGGGCGACACCACATCGTGCGCCAGGACCCTGGACAGGGCGGCCGTCAGGGGCTGCCACTCGGTCTGCGTCAGCGGCTGCAGCGCTTGTTGGATGGCGGCACGCGCGGCGGCCACGGGCAGCTCGTCGCCACTGGCCAAGGGGGAGGGTCCGAGGGAGCTCATGTCAGGGCTTGAACGTGGTGGAGTCGAATGGGCTTGGCGAAAGCGGCGTTGAACCAAGTGGGCGCATGGGGTGCGCAACCCGGACAAGCAGGGCGAACCCGCCGTTGATTCTGCAGCCTGGGGTGGGCCGGTGGTGCTTGATACTGAGGGACTCACTGGAGCCTCGACATGTCACGTCCCATTCTTGATGAAGCCCACATTCACAGCGCTGTGCGCGAGCTGGTGGCCTCGCACCATGGCAGCACCGTGCGCGAGGTGCAACAGGCCATCGCCCAACACGCTGTGGTGGTGGTGGGCATGCGTGGCAACCCGTTCCCGCGCAAGGCCCGCAAGGCTTTGACCCAGGCTGGAGTAGCCCATCACTACCTGGAATACGGCAGCTACTTCGGCGACTGGCGCAAGCGCAACGCGCTGAAGATGTGGACCGGCTGGCCGACGCTGCCGATGATCTTTGTCAAGGGCACCCTGATCGGCGGCGCCACCGACTTGCAACGTTTGCTCGACAGTGGTGAATTGCAGCGGCTGCTGGGCTGAAAACGTGGCGGACCCCGAGCCGGCGCCCAAAGCAACGATCCCATCCAGCGCACCGGGGTTCATGGACGGGCGCGGCCCATGCAGCCTGGCGGTTCTGACGTGACCTGGAGCCGGCGCGAGGTTGCGCTGCGTTGCCAACGGCTCACGTCAACCCGCCATTCATCCCGCCGTCAAGACCGCCGGCCCGCTGCCGCTGCAGAAGCCCGTGGCCAGGCGACAGAATGGCGGCCATGAATGGGATGCACTTGATGGGTTGGATTGCTGCCACGTTTTTGGTGGCCGCGGGCGTGGGCTCCACCCAGGCGGCCGAGACCCGACCCGGCTTGAAACCCTGCCGCCTGCAGGGGCTGGAGCACGCCGCCTGGTGCGGCGTGCTCCAGCGGCCCTTGGACCCCGGTCAGCCGCAAGGCCCACAGATCGACGTGCACTACGCCGTGTTGCCCGCGCTGGCACGCAACCGCAAACCCGACCCGGTGCTGTTCTTTGCCGGTGGCCCTGGGCAGAGTGCGATGGAACTGGGCGGTACGGTTTCGCGCCTGCTGGCGCGCCTGGCTTACCGGCGCGACGTGGTGCTGGTTGACCAGCGGGGCACGGGCCGCAGCGCGTCGCTGCAATGCGCAGAGCAGCCCGTTGCGGCACCGCTGGCCGACAGCATCGACCCTGGACGCCAACTGGCGCGCGCGCAGGCCTGCCTGGCCCAACTGAAGACCTTGCCGCATGGCGATTTGCGCCACTACACCACCAGCGTGGCTGTGCAAGACGCCGACGCGGTGCGGGTGGCGCTGGGTGTTGGCCAGGTCAACCTGGTCGGTGCGTCTTACGGCACGCGCGCTGCATTGGAGTACATGCGGCAGTTTCCGGCTGCGGTGCGCCGGGCGGTGCTGGACGGTGTGGCGCCGCCCGACATGGTGCTGCCCTTGGCCATGTCCAGCGACAACCAGGCGGCGCTGGACGGCGTGCTGGCTGCCTGCAAGGCGGAAGTGGCTTGTTCTCAACGCTGGCCCGCATTGGCTGCCGACTGGCGTGCGCTGCTGGCGTCCTTGCCGCGGCAGGCCCAGGTGGTGCACCCGCTGACCGGTGCGGTGGAGCACCTGACCCTGACACGCGACGCCGTGCTGGCGATGGTCCGTGGCCCTTTGTACGCACCGGTGTTGTCTTCGGCGTTGCCGCTGGCCATTCACGAGGGTGCGCGTGGTCGCTTCGATGCGCTGGTGGGCTTGTCGGCATCACTCGGTACCCGCACAACAGGGCGCTTGAGTGAAGGCATGCACTTTTCGGTGGTCTGCGCCGAGGACCTGCCACGCCGGGCTTTGTCGGTCGACTCGCCGGGTGCCGACTTTGGCCAGAGCATGGCGAACAACTACCAGCAGGTGTGCGCCTTCTGGCCACGCGGTGTGGTGCCAGCGGCTTTCTACCAAGTTGGCGCCGCGCCAGCGGCCACGCTGGTGCTGTCGGGCGGTGCCGACCCGGTGACGCCACCGCGCCACGGCCAGCGGGTGACGCAGGCCCTGGGCGCCCAGGCCCGCCATGTGGTGGTGCCGCAGGCCGGGCACGGCGTGATGGCGTTGGCCTGCATGCGCGACGTGCTGTTCCGCTTTGTCGATGCCCAGACCGATGACGCGGCGCTCCAGGTGGACGCCAACTGTGCCCAGGCCATGCCGCGCCCCGGCGCCTTTCAGCCACCGGGCCAGGAGCTCGCGCCGTGATCGAAGTTCAGGCCTTGTTCAAGTCCTTCACCAGCGGCCGCGCGAGTCAACAGCGCGTGGTGCCGGCGGTGGCCGGCGTGCAATTCACCGCGGCCAACGGTTCCATCACCGGTCTGTTGGGCGCCAACGGCGCCGGCAAGACCACCACGCTGCGCATGGCCGCGGCGCTGATCGAACCCGACTCGGGCTCGGTGCGGGTCGACGGCATCGACGTGGCGCGCCAGCCGCGCCTGGCGCTGGCCCGTATGGGCATGCTCAGTGACGCGCGCGGCCTTTACCCGCGGCTGACGGCGCGCGAGAACATCGTGTATTTCGGTCGCCTGCATGGCTTGACGACGCAGGCTGCTTCAGCCCGCGCCGACAGCCTGGCCCTGGTGTTGGACATGAAGGCCTTGCTGGACCGCCGCACCGAGGGCTTCAGCCAAGGCGAGCGCATGAAAACGGCCCTGGCCCGCGCGCTGGTTCACAACCCCGCCAACATCGTGCTCGACGAGCCCACCAATGGCCTGGACGTGCTGGCCACCCGCGCCCTGCGCGAAGCGCTGCGCCGGCTGCGCGACGACCAGGGCAAGTGCATCATTTTTTCGACCCACATCATGCAGGAGGTGGAGCGCTTGTGCGACCAGGTGGTGGTGGTGGCCCAGGGCCACACCGTGGCCAGCGGCACCGTGCAGGCGCTGATGGCGCAGGCCGGCAGCACCGACTTTGAAGACACTTTTGTTCGGCTGGCGTTTCCGCCAGAGTCTCCGCCTCAATTTCAGGTTCAACATCCGCCTCAGACGGCCGCAGCTGCTTCACAGACATCGGGCTCGACCGGCAGAGCGGGCGACCGGTCATGATGGCCGCCGCCTGGACCGTCTACCTCAAGGAGTTGGTCGACGCGCTGCGTGACCGGCGCACCCTAGCGATGGTCTTGATCAGTTCGGTGGCCATGGGGCCCTTGGTGCTGATGCTGGTCAGCAGCCTGGTGGCCGGCATCGAGAAGCGCGCCGAAGCGCGTGAAGTGGTGGTGCTCGGCATGGCGCATGCGCCCACGCTGCACAACTACCTGCTTCGGCAAACCTACACCGTGCGCCCTGCCCCGGCGGACTTTGAGCGGGCGCTGCGCGACAGCAAGCTGGGCGAACCGGTGCTGGTGGTGCCGACCCAGTTTGAGGCCGAACTGGCGCGCGGTGAAGCGCCCGTGCTGGAGGTGGTGAGCAGCGCGGGCAACCAGCGTGCGCAGTCGGGCACCGGGCCACTGCTGCGCTTGCTGCGCGGCTTCAACCAGGAACAGGCCAGCCTGCGTTTGGCCGTGCGCGGCGTGGCGCCGGCGGCCCTGGAGACGGTGCGGGTGCAAGAGCGCGACCTGGCCGACCCGGCCACGCGGGCCGCACAGCTGGCCACCATGGTGCCGTTTTTCGTCTTGATGGCGGTTCTGTATGGCGCGCTGAACGCGGCGCTGGACACCACCGCTGGCGAGCGTGAACGCGGCTCGCTGGAGCCCTTGCTGATGAACCCCGCCACGCGCCTGTCGTTGGTGCTGGGCAAGTGGGCCGCCGTGTGCAGCGTGGGCATGCTCATCGCGGTCTTGTCGTGCTTGAGTTTTTTGCCCGGGCAGTGGTTGTTGCGCAGTGAAGCGCTGTCGGCGATGTTCCGTTTTGGGGTGGGCGAAGCGGCCGTGTTTGTGGGCCTGCTGCTGCCCTTGGCGGCCGCGTTGTCGGCGGTGTTGATGGCCATTGCCATCCGCTGCAAGAGCTTCAAGGAAGCGCAGGCCAATGCAACGGTGGTGCTGTTGGCGGTGTCGATGCTGCCGCTGGTGACGGTGTTCAACCAGGAGGGCACCGCGCCCTGGCATCTGTGGGTGCCGGCGTTGTCGCAGACCACCTTGATGGCCAAGGTGCTCAAGGGCGAGGTCTTGCCGCCTTCTGACGTGGCCCAAGCCAGTGGCGTCTGCCTGCTGCTGGCTGCCGTGGGCGTGTGGTGGGTGGCGCGCACGCTGCGCAGTGCCGCGCTGAAGTAGCGCCGGTTGGCGGGCCTGTGGCCGCCCAGTTACACCTGCACAGGTGTGCAGGTGCGCTTTGCTCCAAGACTTGATTCAATCCGTGCAAAGGGTCACGGTTGGCCCTGTAACTGGAGCAGAGATCATGATCGACTTCTTCTTTTCCTTCTTTGGCCTCTGCTCACCGCGCGTGCCGGACTACGCCTGAGCGACAGCCGTAGCGCTCATCAATTCCCGCCGGGTTTTTCGCCACGGCGAGACCCGAGGCGACGGGGATTTTTGAGCTGAGCTTTCTGGCTTGAGCGGTTTGGTGATACCGCTCAAGCACTTCGGCGTCGAGATGCCTGCCCCTCAGCGCATGACGACGTTTGGTGCTGCTCCTTCACAGGAGTGGCACCTTCTTTTTTGGACTCAAGAACCGATCAAACCCAGCGCTTGCGCTTTGGCGGCGGCTTGATGCTTGCTGGCCACCCCGAGTTTTTTCATCGCCGAGCGCAGGTGGAAATTGACGGTGCTCAGGCTGATGTTGAGCAGTTGGCCGATGACGTTGTTCGACTTGCCGACCAGCGTCCACTTGAGGATCTCCACCTCTCTGGCGGACAGCGCAGCCGCCGGGAGGCTGGTGGTTGCCTGGGGGAGCAGCAGCCGCAGTGCCGTTTCCTGCGCGTAGACGGCGAGCAATTGCAGGTCAGCGACCAGCCGCACCAAAACATCCGGATCGGCGGGCAGTGGATCGTTTCGGTCAACGCCCAAAAAAAAGTGTCGCCCGCCGCTCATGTGCAAGGGCATCGAGATGCCACTTTGATAACCGTGCGGTGCTTGCTCTTCCCACAAGTCCCCGGCGGTGTGCGACACGTAGTAAGTCTGGTCGTAGACGATCGGTGAGCTGGCCACCTTGAGCCGCTGGGCGAAAGGATCCCTGGCAATCGAAATGGGGTCCAGGGTCAGTTGTTCGAAGGCTTGCGGAATGTTGTTGACCGCAACCACCACGGCCTTGGCCGCGGGTTGTTCCACTACCAGCGTGGCGTTGAACAAGGGGAAGTCCAGCTTCGCCGCAAAGTCTTGCAGCCGCCGCTTGAACGTCGGTACGTCGCGAGAGCTCGCCACGTCCAGATAGTTTTGGTAACTGATCGCCGTCACAGCACTGATCAGGTTGCTAGGTTGTCAAAGCCGCGCGGTGCATTCACTCTGTAGCCTCTTTCAGGGAACAACGGAGATCGATCATGGCGATGCGCAGTTGGGTTTTAAAGTCTTGGCCAGAAGTGCACTGGCAAGTACCCGCTTACAGCAAACGCTGGCCTGTATTTCAACACATGGGCACGGATGTGCGGCCCGATCGTGACGAAGGCAACCAAATCGTCGGCGACACCATCTGGGCCGTTCGGCTGGATGCGGGCCGCGTGCTGGGCGTGGCCTGGGAATGGGTGGCCCTGCAAGGTCACTTGCCGGCCGTGCGCGACCCCAATGGTTTCATCACCAACGGCTGCTTGTTCGACAACGACGGCGCCGCACTGGATGAGGTCTCCGTCATCGTGGGCTTGAACCGCGTGGCCCATGCGGTGCCTTGGCAAGCGATCGTGTCCAGGGTGCTGCTGGGCGGAGCCGCTGAGCTGGTCGAGCCCAAGGCTGCAGCCAAGATTTACACCGGGCGCTTTGTACCGTTGCGCCCCGCTGAAGAGCAGCAGCCTCGAAGGCCGGGGCAGCGACTGCCAGCTGGCGCCGAGCGCAGGGTAAACCCGTCAGCGCTGGCGGCCTGAGCGGAGGATGGCGCCTTCGCCGGGCTTTTTCTGAGCGCTGACCGAAGCCCCGTGGCACCCTGGGCCCAAGGGTTCGGGTTCCAGCGGCAGGGCCACCCGGCCTCGACAGGAAGCTACTGCGCCTTGACAGGGCAGCTGCTGAAGCCCAGCAAGGTGTAGACAGGGCAAGTGCTCAATGCACCGGTGAGCAAAGGCACCAGTCCGATCCAGCCCCAGAGGCCAATCGCGCCCGACAGGGTGGCGCCGATCAGCGCCAGACCCACCACGATGCGAAGAATTCGGTCGATGCTGCCAACGTTGGTTTTCATGAGTTCCACTCCTGCAAAGTCCACGGCGACGTTGCCGTTGCTGGGCAGTTTGTGGCTGGAATGGCTGGCCGTCGGTGACCTGGGTCACCGACCGGGTTGACGGGGGTCAAGCCCCGGTCCCCGGGTCAGGCCTTTGGACTGCGGCGCACTTCAGGTGTCCTTGGGCCCCTGCGCGGCTGAACGCAGACCAACCGCATCGATAACCTCGGTGCGTTCGCGCGACACCCGAACCCAGCCCAGGCTTTCAAAGCGCCGCAGCAGACGCGACACGGTTTCCCGCACCGTGCCCAATTGGTCGGCCAACTCCTGGTGAGTGGCCGTGATGGGGTTGGAACGCCCCAAAAGGGCGTGGGCCAGGCGCTGGTCCAGCCGCTGAAAGGCAATGGCTTCGGCCAGTTCGACCAGGTCGGCCAGGCGGTCTGCCATCACGCCCCAGACATAGCGCCGAAACGCAGGGTGCTGGCACCAGCGCTCGAAACCCTGCGGGCTGAGCAGAACCAGATCGGTTGCTGCCGTGGTTTGCCCATGCGCGCTCAGCGGGGTTTGGCCAAACAGACAGGAGGTCGACACCACACACAGCTCACCGGCCGTGACGCGATAAAGTTCCAGGCGCCTGCCGCTTGGCGCGCCGCGCGCCACCCGAATGCCACCGGAAAGAACCATGGGGAAACCTTGACACGGCGCGCCCTCGTCAAAGATCAGGCGGTTCGCCGGAAAATGAAAGAGTTGCGCATCCGTTCCCAAGCCGCCCGACAGTTCGGCCGACGGAAGGCTCAGCAGCGCTGGATAGAGCGTGGTGATGCGCTCGGTCAACTCAGGCGTCATGGCGCGGCCTGGTTCGGTTGCGTGAGCCGCTCGAGCCGGTTCAACCACAGCATGGCTTGAGCCCGATCACGGCCGCACATGTCGGCGGATGGCTGCAAGGACTGGCAAACCAAAGGGCGCTCGGGGCGGCCAAACAGACGGCACCGTTGCGCGTTGTCGAGCTGCAGGCAACGCACGCCCGCCGGTTTGCCATGGGGCATGCCGGGCAGTGCCGACGTGATGGAGGGCGCGGTGCAACAAGCGCCACAGTGTGGGCGGCATTCCATGCTTGAATGCTAGTGCCGCATTCGGTGCGCCTGGGCCCGAGCAGCACGGCGTGCGTTGTGGGTGCGGTGGGCTTGAGCAGCCCTGCCCTGCAGCAGGCCGGCTTCATCAGCCTTGGGGTGTCTCCGTAGAATCGCGTCAGTCATGCTGCACCCTGAAACCTTTGATGTGATTGTGGTCGGCGGCGGTCATGCCGGCACCGAAGCTGCGCTGGCCGCTGCCCGCATGGGCTGCGCCACGCTCTTGCTCAGCCACAACATCGAGACGCTGGGCCAGATGAGCTGCAACCCCAGCATCGGTGGCATCGGCAAAGGTCATCTGGTCAGGGAGGTCGACGCCCTGGGTGGCGCGATGGCCGAGGCCACCGATGAAAGTGGCATTCAGTTCCGCATCCTCAACGGCAGCAAGGGTCCGGCCGTGCGCGCCACCCGGGCGCAGGCCGACCGTGTGCTCTACAAGGCGGCCATTCGATACCGTCTGGAAAACCAGCCCCATCTCTGGCTATTCCAGCAGGCGGTTGACGACCTGATGCTGGAAGGTGACCGTGTGGTGGGCGCTATCACGCAAGTGGGCGTACGCTTCAGGTCGCGGACGGTGGTCTTGACGGCGGGGACGTTTTTGGACGGGCGCATCCACGTGGGCCTGCAGAATTACAGCGCGGGGCGTGCCGGTGACCCACCCGCGGTGAGTTTGTCGGTGCGGCTCAAGGAACTGAAGTTGGCGCAGGGCCGCCTGAAAACCGGCACGCCGCCGCGCCTGGACGGGCGGTCGATCGACTTTTCTCGCCTGGAAGAGCAGCCGGGTGACCTGGATCCTGTACCGGTGTTCAGCTTCCTGGGGCTGGCTTCCCAGCATCCACGGCAGGTGCCTTGCTGGATCACGCACACCAACGCGCGCACCCACGAGATCATCAAAAGCGGGTTTGACCGCAGCCCGATGTTCACCGGCGTCATTGAAGGCGTGGGCCCTCGCTATTGCCCGAGCATCGAAGACAAGGTCAATCGCTTTGCCGACAAGGACTCGCACCAGATCTTCCTGGAGCCGGAAGGCCTGACGACGCACGAGCTTTATCCCAACGGCATTTCCACGTCCCTGCCCTTTGATGTGCAGCTGGCCGCGGTGCGATCCATGCGCGGCTTGGAGCGTGCGCACATCTTGCGGCCGGGTTATGCGATCGAGTACGACTTCTTCGACCCGCGCGCTTTGCGCCCCAACTTCGAAACCCGGGCCATCGGTGGTTTGTTTTTTGCGGGGCAGATCAACGGCACCACGGGCTATGAAGAGGCTGCCGCTCAAGGTCTGTATGCCGGTGCCAATGCGGCGCTGCAGGTGCAAGGCAAGGCGCCATGGTCACCACGCCGAGACCAAGCCTATCTGGGTGTGCTGGTCGACGATCTGGTCACCAAAGGCGTGAACGAGCCCTACCGCATGTTCACCAGCCGCGCCGAATACCGCTTGCAGCTGCGCGAAGACAACGCCGACTTGCGCCTCACCGAAGTCGGCCGTGAGTTGGGACTGGTGGGCGACAAGCGCTGGGCTGCCTTTTCCCTCAAGCGTGAACGCCTGGAGCGCGAGTTGCAACGGCTGCGTGCCACTTGGGTGCGCCCGGCCACGTTGATGGCCTCTGACGCAGAACGTTTGTTGGGCAAGGCCCTGGAGCACGAGTACGCGCTGGCCGACTTGCTGCGCCGGCCGGGCGTGGACTTTGATGCGGTCTGCGAGGCGGCGCGCGTGGCGGGTCATCAAGACGCTGTTTCACGTGAAACACTGCGCGCGGAGTTTGGCGCCGAAGCAGCCGATGCCGTGATCGAGCAGGTTGAGATCGGCATCAGGTACGCCGGCTACATCGACAAACAGAATGCCGAGGTTGAGCGGGCGACATCCCTGGACAGCCTGCTGTTGCCGGAGTCGCTGGACTACACCCAGGTAACAGCGCTGTCTTTCGAGGTCCGTCAAACCTTGCAGCGCCAGCGCCCTGCCACCTTGGGCCAGGCTTCGCGGATGTCGGGGGTCACCCCGGCCGCCATCTCTTTGCTGCTGGTGCACCTGAAAAAACTGAAGGTCCGCACTTTTGCAGTCGACCCCGCGCGGGACTTGCCAACCGGCGAGGCCGCCTGAGTGACCAGCGAGCTGACGCCGATTTTTACAGCTTTGGGTCTGGCAGCCGCGCCACAGCAAGAGCAGCGGTTGCTGCAGTACCTGGATTTGCTGCAGCGCTGGAACGCCACCTACAACCTGACGGCCGTGCGTGACCGCCCTGGCATGCTGACCCAGCATCTGGCCGACTGCCTGGCTGTGGTCGAGCCGCTGACGCGCGTCTTGCCCAAGGGTCGCGTATTGGATGTGGGCAGCGGTGGCGGTTTGCCGGGGGTGGTGTTGGCCATCATGTGCCCGGCACTGGACGTCACATGTGTCGACACGGTGGGCAAGAAAGCCGCCTTCGTCCGACAGGTGTCTGGGGCATTGGGCTTGGACAACCTTCAGTCCGCCCACGCCCGCGTGGAAGCGCTGGCTTTGCAGCCTTTCGATCTGATCACTTCACGGGCCTTTGCCTCACTCGCGGACTTCACTTCGCTGACGCGGCCACTGCTTGCGCCTGGTGGTGTCTGGATGGCGATGAAGGGCAAGAGCCCGGACGCGGAAGTGGCTCAGCTGCCGCCTGGGGTTGCGGTGTTTCACGTGGAACAACTGCAGGTGCCCACCTTGGACGCCGAGCGATGCCTGGTCTGGATGAGACCCCTAGCCCAGGGAGCGGCAAAGCCTTCATGATCCGATTTCTGCTGATGGCCGTCGCACTTCTGAGCGGATCGCCGTCTTGGAGCCAAAGTGGCGCCCCCGCACCGTTGGCGGCGTTGCCCGGCCTGGACGTGCCAGCCTACATGGGGACTTGGTACCAAGTGGCCTGGTTCCCCAACCGATTTCAAAGCCAGTGTGCCTCGGACACCGCCGCCACTTACCGGCAGTTGGAAGGCGGTCAGGTCGAGGTGATCAACCGCTGCCGTCTTGCCGACGGGCGTCTGGACGACGTGACTGGAGTCGCTCGACCTGCCGGCTCCACCTTGGCGGGCAACCAGCTGCAACCCGCCCAACTGGAGGTGAGCTTCCTGCCCCGTGCGCTGCGCTGGTTGCCCATCTGGGGCTCCTATTGGGTGATTCAGTTGGCTGACGATGGCCGCTATGCCGTGGTCAGCGAAGCGCAGCGGAAGTACCTTTGGGTGTTGTCGCGCACGCCCCAGCTGCTGCCAGCCGATCAAACTGAGATACGCTCCCGCCTCGTTCAGCAGGGCTTTGACCTTTCCCGCTGGCAGGCCCATCCCCACACCGCAGCGCCGTCAGCCCCACGCTGAACCGGCGCCGCCATCCGCGGAGTTCCCACCATGCTCGGCATTGCCGACTTTGGCGCCTTTTGTGCTTCGATCCTGCTCTTTCTGGCCCTGCCGGGGCCAGGAACCTTTGCGCTGCTCACGTCCACCGGCAAAGGTGGTTTCAAAGGCGGTGCCGCCGCCACCCTGGGTGTGATCGTCGGTGACCAGGTGCTGCTTTGGTTGGCGGTAGCGGGCGTTGCGGCCTTGCTGGCGGCTCAGCCCATGGTTTTCAAGGCGGTGCAGTACGCGGGTGCTGCCTATCTGGCCTGGATCGGACTCAAGTTGATTTTTGCCAAACCTGGGTCGGCTTCACCCGTTCACATCGAGCCCCACCACTACGCACGCCAAGCCTTTTTCATCACCCTGCTCAACCCCAAGGCCATCGTCTTTTACATGGCGTTTTTCCCGCTCTTCATCGACCCCGCCCAGCACCGCGGCGCGGTCACGTTTGCAGCCATGGCCGCCACCATTGCCGTCATCACCGCGGTGTACTGCCTGCTGCTGTGCGCCTTTGCAGACGCCATCAGCGCCAAGGTGCGCGCCAACAGGGCGCTGGCGCGGGGCCTGGAAAAGCTGGCCGGTGTCTTCCTGATTGGCTTTGGCATCCGGCTCACGGTTCAATAAGCACCCACCGTCACCCACTCACCCACCATGCGCATCTTTTGCATTGCCAACCAAAAGGGCGGCGTCGGCAAGACCACCACCACCGTCAACCTGGCCGCTGGCCTGGCCCAGGTCGGGCGACGTGTGTTGCTGGTGGACCTGGACCCCCAGGGCAACGCCACCATGGGTTCAGGCATCGACAAGCGCAAGCTCGACCCCAGCGTGTATGACGTGTTGCTCGAAACCACCGCCATCCGTGACGCGCGCCTGCCCAGCCCCCACGGCGGTTACGACGTGCTGGGCGCCAACCGCGACCTGGCCGGCGCCGAGGTGGAACTGGTGCAACTGGAGCGACGCGAAAAACGCCTGAAGCTGGCCCTTTAGGCGGTCAAAGATGATTACGACTTCGTGCTCATCGACTGCCCGCCGTCCCTGAGCATGCTGACGCTCAATGGCCTGTGTTCGGCCCACGGCGTCATCGTGCCGATGCAGTGCGAGTACTTTGCGCTGGAGGGCCTGTCGGACCTGGTCAACACCATCAAGCAGGTTCATGCCAACCTCAACGCCGAACTGGAAATCATCGGCCTGCTGCGCGTGATGTTCGACCCGCGCATCACGCTGCAGCAGCAGGTCAGCGACCAACTCAAGGCGCACTTTGGCGACAAGGTGTTCAACACGGTGATCCCGCGCAACGTGCGCCTGGCCGAAGCACCCAGCTACGGCCAGCCCGGCGTCACCTTTGACCCGGCTTCAAAGGGTGCTCAAGCGTTTGTCGAATTCGCCAAAGAGATGTCGGCGCGACTGGGTTGAGGGCTGTCGGCCCCTCAACCTAAACAGCGCTGTCGGCTGAATCCGCATGAACCGCTTTGACGACACCTTGATGTCCCGGGTGGAAGACGCCGGCCTGAACGCCAGCGCCCCGCCGCAACAGCGCTGGCTGGACGGTTGGCTGGTGCGCACCCTGCCCGGCAAGGCGCGGCGTGCCCGCTGCATCAATGCCTTGGCGCCCGGGCGGCTGCCTCTGGCAGAAAAGTTGGCATTGGCAGCACCGGTGTACGAAGCCGCCGGCGTGCCGGTGATCTTTCGCTTGACGGCCTTTACGCAACCGCCAGGGTTGGACAACGAGCTGGCGGCCATGGGCTATGGCGTGGTGGATCACACGCGGGTGATGATCTGCCCCCAGCTGCCCGTGGCTTCAGGCGCCCCAAGGCTGCCTGCAGGGTTGACCTGGG
This sequence comes from Rubrivivax sp., assembly GCA_031375065.1. Taxonomy (GTDB): domain Bacteria; phylum Pseudomonadota; class Gammaproteobacteria; order Burkholderiales; family Burkholderiaceae_C; genus Rubrivivax. Next base: position 88,295 of record JANMHH010000103.1, read on the forward strand.
CTGCGCTCGACGGTCAGCCTTTTGCGCAGGCCGTGGGTGCCCTGCGGGGTTCACCCAGCGATCACATCAGCAGCCACGCCTTGCGGCTGGCGCACTCCCCCGTGCCTTACCAAGGTTTTGCGCTGCGCCGGGAAACCGACGGCGCGATTCTGGCCTGCGGGCAATTGGCGCAAGAAGGGCAGATGGTGGGCTTGTACGACGTGTTCACCCATGAATCGGTGCGCGGCCAAGGCCTGTCCAGCCTGCTGTGTGAGCGCATGCTTGCGGTTTCAGCCAGCCAAGGCGGCAAGTTAGCCTACTTGCAGGTGGACGCTGAAAATGAGCCCGCGCTCAAGGTCTACCGTCGGCTGGGCTTTGCGGACGCCTACCGCTACCACTATCGCGAGCGTCAAACACAGGATTGAGGGCGAGGGTTGGGCGGCAGCACAAGCTCAGCAGCCATCCAACTTGGGCTCGGTGGCAACCGCGCGCTTACAGGCCCAAGCCTTCGTCCACACCCAAGTGAACGTTCATCGCCTGCACTGCCGCCCCGCTGGCGCCTTTGCCCAGATTGTCCAGGCGCGCGGCCAGGATGACCTGGCTGTCGTTGGCAAACACCAGGATGTCGACCCGGTTGGTGTCGTTGCAGGCCTGCACGTCCAGAAAGCCGCTCTCCAACGTGGCGGGGTCACGCAGCGGCAAGACCCGCATGAAGCGCTCATCCGCGTAACGCGCGGCCAAGGCCGCATGCAGGGCCTCGGCCGTGGTGCCCAGATCCTTCAGGTGCAAGGGCACGGTCACCGCCAGGCCTTTGTAGAAGTTGGCCACCACCGGCATGAAGATCGGCGCCGTCGTCAGACCGGTGTGCGCCATCATTTCGGGCAGGTGCTTGTGGGTCAACGTCAAGGCATAGGGGCGCGGTGAAGTGAGCGCAGGCTCTGCGCCTGACGCTTGTGCCGCCTGATACTGTTCAATCATCTTCTTGCCGCCACCCGAGTAACCGGAGATCGACGTTGCGCTCAACGCCAAGCCCGCCGGCACCAGCGCGGCGTCGACCAGGGGCCGCATCAGCAGGATGAAGGCGCTGGCATGGCAGCCTGGGTTGGCGATGCGCTTGGCTGCGCGCAAGGCGGCGCGCTGGCCCGCGGCCAGTTCGGGCAAACCAAAAACCCAACCCGGCGCGGTGCGGTGCGCGGTGCTGGCGTCGATCAGGCAGGTGCGCGGGTTGGTGACCCAAGACGCCGCTTCACGCGAGGCCACGTCGGGCAGGCACAAAAAGGCCACGTCCGAAGCATTCAGCAGGCGGGCGCGCTCGGCGCTGTCTTTGCGGCGGTCGGGGTCGATGCGCAGAACCTTCACGTCGGAACGCGCAGCCAGGTATTCGTGGATCCGCAGGCCGGTGGTGCCTTCCTGGCCGTCGACAAAAACGGTGAATGTCATCTGATCCTCTTTGGCGGCTGGGCCATGACGCGGGCAGCTGGCCCGGGTGGGTCCAACGGCAGCGCGGCGGTGCGGTGGCGGTGGTGTGGCAGTGGTGCGGTGCTGGACCCTGGCCCACAATGCCGCTGCAATGCAGCAAGGATAAAGGCAATGGCTGACGCCGTGCACGAAGCAAAACGTGTCTTGATCTTGCCGGGCTGGCAAAACTCGGGCCCTGAACACTGGCAAAGCCGTTGGGAGCGCCTGCACGGATTCGAACGTGTGCAGCAGGCCGACTGGGATTTGCCGCTGCGCGGCGACTGGATGATGCAGCTCGAGCAAGCTCTGCTGGACGATCCGCGCCCGGTGGTTCTGGTGGCGCACAGCCTGGGCTGCCAGCTGGTGGCCTCATGGGCCGCGCACTCCAGGAACACGGCGGTCGTGACCAGCGCCTTGCTGGTGGCCCCACCTGACACGGCGCACCCTGAAACCCCGCCGCAGCTGGCCAGCTGGCGTGTCATCAGCCGGCAAGCCCTGCCCTTTGCTTCGTGCATGCTGTACAGCAGCAACGACCCCTTTTGCGCGTCGACACGGGCCTTGGCGATGGCGCGGGATTGGGGTTCGCAGGCGATCGGTTTGGGCGCCGCCGGACACATCAACGCCGACACGGGGTTGGGCGACTGGCCCGCTGGCCTTGAACTCGTGCAACAGCTGCAGGCGAACCCGAAAAGCCAGCCCGGCCGGGCCATTCAAGCAGGCCAAGCCGATCGAGCAGACTCAGCGGAACAAGCAGAACAAGCAGCCCAAGCAGCTGAAAAAGACGAAGCAAACTCAGCCAGCCCGGCAGCTGGCCAGCCCAAGAGCCTGAAGCAATGAACAGCCGCCTGGGCCGCTCGATCCTGGTTGGCCTCTTGGCCGTGGTGGTGCTGGGCTGGACCCAGGTGTTGGGTTCGCGCGTGTTCTGGGTTCTCTTTGTTGGCATCGGCCTGGCCGTGCTGCTGGCCAGCGCAGCGTGGTTGGCGCTGCAGCGCAGTTCCGATCTGCGGGCCTGGCTGCGCGAGCGCTTCTGGTCCCGCCAAGAGGGCAGTTACCACGCCTTCAATGGCGTCGGTCTGCGCGTGGACGACGATGGCCGCCATGTCTGGATGGACGGCCAGGGCCTGTTGCGGGCCTTGGGGCGGCGAGAAGCCGATGATGTGTTGGCCGCGCGCCTGACGGGCATGTGGCGGCGCGATGCCAAAGGTGTGTTGATGTTGCGGGTGGACGCGGTCATCGACTATCTGGGTCACATGCCCGAGCGCAAGGACCCGCGCGTGCAAAAGTTGCGCCGCTACCTGGAGCGCGATGTGCTGCACCCGGCGGCCGAACGCCGCCGGCGGGCTTGATCGTTCGCTGAGAGACGCGCAAGACGGCGGCACCCGGCGCTGCCGTGGTCATCGCCACAGCGCCGTCGGTGACAATCCGACCATGGTCACCAAGAAACCCAAAGGCCTGGGCATGGGCCTGGAAGCGCTGCTCGGCCCTCGGGTCAGTGACGCGCCGCCCGCAGAGCCCGGCACCCCCACCACGCTGCCCTTGAGCGCGCTGCGTGCTGGCAGATACCAGCCGCGCACGCGCATGGACGAAGGCTCGCTGTACGAGCTGGCCGAGAGCATCAAGAGCCAAGGCGTGATGCAGCCGATCCTGGTGCGCCCGCTGGGCGCCACGCCAGACAAGGGTTTCGAAATCATTGCTGGTGAGCGGCGTTTCCGCGCTGCCAAGCTGGCCGGGCTGGACAGTGTGCCGGTGTTGGTGAAGGTGGTGGCCGACGAAGCCGCCGCCGTGATGGCCTTGATCGAAAACATCCAGCGCGAGGACCTCAACCCGTTGGAAGAAGCCCAGGGCCTGCAGCGCCTGGTGACCGAGTTCAAACTCACCCACGAACAGGCCGCGCAGGCGGTGGGCCGCAGCCGCAGCGCAGCCAGCAACCTGCTGCGCCTGCTGAACCTGGCAGAACCCGTACAGCAGATGCTGCTGGCCGGTGACATCGACATGGGCCACGCCCGCGCGTTGCTGGCTTTGCCCGCGGCCCAGCAGGTGATGGCGGCGCAGGAAATCACCGCCAAGAAGCTCAGCGTGCGTGAAGCCGAGCGGCTTGTGATCCGGGCCACCCAGGACCGCACCAGCAAGCCCAAGCCCAAAGCCAAGTCGCGCGACCTGACGCGGCTGGAAGAACGCCTGGCCGACCTGCTGACGGCCGCGGTTGAAATCCGCGTCAAACGGCGCACCAAGCGCGGCGAAGCCGGCGAAATTGCGATTGCCTTTGGCTCGCTGGAAGAGCTCAACGGTTTGTTGGACAAGCTGGGCGCTGGCGAGGCCTGAGCAGCCGTTGCTGGCAGTCGCCGACCGTTGGCCTCAAGGCGTCTGCGGGTCTTCGTCGAGGCGCAGCTCGCGCCACGATGACGGGGGCAGGCGCAGGCACGGGCACAAGGACAAGCACAGGTAAAAGCATCAACGCCATGTCGTCACACATCACGCTGCGCCAGTTCCGCTACTTCATCGCCGTGGCTGAAAGTGGCAGCGTGGCGGCGGCCTCGCGCATGCTCAACATCGCGCAAAGCGCGGTCACCAAGAGCATGCAGGAGCTGGAAGACGACCTGGGCCGCACGCTCTTCGCCCGCAGTTCCCGCGGCATGCAGCTGACACCGCAGGGCCATCGCTTTCTGGCCAGCGCACACCAGGTGCTGGCCGCGGTGGCCCAGGCCACCCGGGAGCGCGGCAGCGACGACGACGCCAGTGCAGGCCTGGGTGGAACCTTGGCAGTGGGCGTCACCAGCCTGGTGGCGGGCTACTACCTGAGCGCCCTGTTCAGCCGCTACCGGCGCAGCTGCCCGCGCGTGGCGGTCTACGTCACCGAAGACGCGCCCCGTTTTCTGGAGCACCTGCTGATCAACGGCGAGCTCGACGTGGCCATCATGCTCAGCAACTCGTTGAGCGAACCCCAGGCCTTGGTGGCAGAGACACTGACGCGCAGCCCCAACCGGGTGTGGCTGCCGTCCAACCACGCGCTGTGCGCGCGCGACGAGCTGACGTTGGCCGAGTGCGCGGCCTGCGACCAGATCGTGCTGGAGGCCGACCGCGTGGACGAATTGATGCGGGCGGTGTGGGCGCGCCACCAGCTCAAGCCACAAACCATTTTGCGCACCGCCTCTTTGGAAGCTGTGCGCTCCTTGGTGGGTGCCGGCGCGGGCATCGCCGTGCTGCCCGATTTTCTGTACCGGCCGTGGACGCTGGACGCAGAACACGTGGAAGTCAGACCGCTGCGCGACGTGCTGCCGACGGTGGACGTGGGGCTGGTTTGGCGACGGGGCAGCGGCTTGAAGCCGGCAGCCCGGGAGTTCATCGAACAGGCCCGGGAGAGTTCACATGCGCGGCGTGCTTGAAAGGGCGCGCGTGGCCCGAGAGGCTTCAGACGGCATCTAGCGGAGTGTGTGAAAGCTGAACGCTCATCAACGGTTCGCGCGTCGCGGCAAGCGGTACCCGGTGGGAGCGCAGGCTGTGGCGGCCGGCGCTGCGCACCGGCTACCCTGCGCTGCGCACCGGCTACCCTGCGCTGCTCGCCAGCAGGGTGTGCCGCAAAACTCGCTTCGTTCGCTTCGCTCACTGCGCTCAAACAGGTTGCGGCAAGTCAGCTGACGAAGCACGCTGCGCGCGCCACCCTGCAGTCTGCGCTGCTCGGCGCCACAGACAGCGCTCCCACCGAGCACCGCCTGCCGCTCAACAACCAGAGGTGGCGTTCGCAGAGTCGCCACAGCTGCTCGCTGCAAAGGGCTGTCTGGCTGGGGTGCGGCGCGCGTGTGAAGCGCCGAGGAACGCAGGGTTCAGGGCCCGCGCGCGCAGCGCGCCTCGTCAACACTTTTGGCGCAGGCTGTTTGAGCGCAGAGAGCGAAGCGAACGCAGCGAGTTCTGCGCCTGGGCCCTGGACCCGAGTACCGCAGGGCAGTCGGTGCGCAGCACCGACCGCTTCAGTCGCGCGCCGCACCCCGGCCAGACAGCCCTTTGCCGCCACAACCTTCAGCAGGAGAAATCTAACGGCCAAGGACTGAAAGATATCGAGGCCGAGTCTTCGCACTGCCTATAGACAGCGCACCAACGATCTACAGCTTCACCATCACATGCCGCGGCACGGTGTAGTCCTCCAGCGCGTACATGCTCAGGTCCTTGCCGTAGCCGCTGCTTTTCAGGCCGCCGTGCGGCATCTCGTTGACCAGCATGAAGTGGGTGTTGATCCAGGTGCAGCCGTAGCGCAGTTTTTTGGCCACCCGCATGGCGCGGCTCACGTCCTGTGTCCAGACGCTGCTGGCCAGGCCGTAGTCGCTGTCGTTGGCCCAGGTGATGGCTTGTTCGGTTTCGGTGAAGCGGGTCACGCTGACCACCGGGCCGAAGACCTCGCGCTTGACGATTTCATCTTCTTGCAGCGCGCCGGCCACCACCGTGGGCTCATAAAAGAAGCCGCCGCCAAATTTCGGGCCTACCACCGCCTTGCCACCGGCCGTGATCTCCATGTGGCCGACCATCTGCGCGCGTTCGACAAAGCTGGCCACGCGGTTGCGTTGGCGGTCGCTGATCAGCGGCCCGATCTCGGCGTCGGCTTCGTCCTGCAGGCCCACCTTGATGCCCTTGACGGCGCTGCTCAGGTCGGCCACCAGCTTGTCGTAGATCTTGGCCCCCGCGTAAACGCGGCAAGCGGCCGTGCAGTCCTGGCCGGCGTTGTAGTAGCCAAAGGTGCGCAGGCCTTCCACCACTTGGCCCAGGTCGGCATCGTCGAACACCAGAACCGGCGCCTTGCCACCCAATTCCAGGTGCGTGCGCTTGAGGGTGCCGCTGGCAGCCTGCAAGATCTTGCGGCCGGTGGACACGTCACCGGTCAAGCTGACCATGGCCACCTTGGGGTGCTCCACCAGCGGCTGGCCCACCGTGGCGCCGCGCCCGCTGATGACGTTGAGCACGCCCTTGGGCAACAGCTCTGCGGCCACCTGCGCCAGCAGCAAGGTGCTCAGCGGTGTTTGTTCGCTGGGCTTGATGACCACTGTGTTGCCCGCCGCCAAGGCCGGTGCAATCTTCCAGGCCGCCATCATCAGCGGGTAGTTCCAAGGCGCAATCGACGCCACCACGCCCACCGCGTCGCGCCGGATCATGCTGGTGTGGCCGGCCAGGTACTCGCCCGCCAGCGGCCCGCCCATGCAGCGCACGGCGCCGGCAAAGTAGCGAAAGCAGTCGGCCGCGGCGGGGATCTCGTCGCCCAAGGCGCGCGCAAAGGGCTTGCCGCAGTTCAGGCTTTCCAGGCGGGCAAATTCTTCGGCGCGCGCTTCGATGGCGTCGGCCAGTTTCAGCAGCAGGCGGCTGCGCTCCACGGGCGTGGTTTCGCTCCAGGCCTCAAAGGCGCGGTGGGCGGCGGAGACGGCTTTGTGCACCTGCTCGGGGCTGGCTTCAGGCAGCGCGATTAGCAACTCACCGGTGGACGGGTTGAGCACACGTTCGGCTTCGCCTTCGCCGGGTACAAAGGCCCCGTCGATGAACAAGTGCGTGGGCAGCGTTGGCAATGCAGGGGTGGTCATGGTGGGCTCCTTTGGTGGAAGTCTTCCGTGGGCCGGGCCAGGCCACGGATCAGGGAAGTCAGCAGGTCAGCGGTGTCCCGGCTCGTCGGCACGGGTCAGGGAATAGGCGATCAGGATGGGCACAAAGGTCAAGGCGATGATCACCACCGCCACCACGTTGGTGACCGGGCGTTGGCGCGGGCGGATCAGCTCTTGCAGCATCCAGATCGGCAGCGTCGTCTGTTGGCCGGCGGTGAAGGTGGTGACGATGACCTCGTCGAAGCTCAGTGCAAAGGCCAGCAAGGCACCGGCCAACAGCGCGCTGCCCAGCTGCGGCAGGATGATGTAGCGCAGTGTCTGAAAGCCGTCGGCGCCCAGGTCCATGCTGGCTTCGATCAGGTTGGGGTTGAGCCGGCGCAGGCGCGCCACGGCGTTGTTGAACACCACCACCACACAAAAGGTGGCGTGGCCGATGACGATGGTCCAGAAGCTGAAGGGAATCTCCAGCGTGTGGTACGCCGAGCGCAGCGCAATGCCGGTCAAGATGCCGGGTAGCGCAATGGGCAACACCAGCAGCAGCGAGATCACGTCGCGGCCAAAGAAGCGCGCGCGCGCCAGCGCTGCGGCGGCCAGCGTGCCCAGCACCAGCGCGATGGCCGTGCTCAGGGTGGCCACCTTGAACGACAGCGTGATGGCGGCCCACACATCTTCGCGCTGCCACGCCACGGCAAACCAGCTCAACGTGAGTGCCGGCGGTGGAAAGACGTAGCTCTTGTCCTCGGCGCTGAAGGCGTACAGGATGATCAGCGCCAACGGGATGTGCAAGAACAGCACCACCGCCCAGGCAGCGATGGGCAGGGCCTTGCCGCGCAGCAGGCCGGATCGCATGGAGCTAGAGCGCATCAAACGCCCCGCGCCGTTTGGCAAACCACAGATAAACACCAATCACCACGATGGGCACCAGTGAAAACGCCGCTGCAAACGGCAGGTTGCCCGCCACACCCTGCTGGCGGTAGACGATCTGGCCGATGAACAGCGTGCTGTCGCCAATGACCTGCGGAATGATGTAGTCGCCCAGCGTCAAGCTGAAGGTGAAGATGGAGCCCGCCGCCACGCCCGGCATGGCCAGCGGCAGGATCACGGTGCGGAAGGTGGTGGCCGGGTGCGCGCCCAGGTCGGCGCTGGCTTCCAGCGTGCTGGACGGGATGCGTTCGATCGACGCCATGATGGGCAGCACCATGAAGGGCAGCCACATGTAGACAAACACGATGAAGGTGCCTATGGTGGAAAAGCTCAGCGACGGGCCGCCCACTGCGGGGGTGGCCAACAGCGCGTCGAGCAGCCACTGCGCGTGCAACTGGTTGGCCAGCCACGAGATCGCACCTTCCTTGGCCAGCAGCAGCTTCCACGCATACAGGCGCACCAGGTAGCTGCTCCACAGCGGCAGCATCACGGCGATGTAGAGCATGGCCTTCTGCGCGCCGCGGGCGTGGCGCGCCATGTAGTAGGCCAGCGGAAAAGCCAGCAGCGTGCAGGTCAAGGTGACGGCCACGGCCATCACGATGGTGCGCCAGGCCGAGTCCAGGTTGGCGGGCTCCAGCAGGGCCACGAAGTTGCTGATGCCCACTTCGCGCACGATCTGGCCGGTGAAGTCGTCCAGCCGAAAGAAGGCATTGGCCAGCAGCGCAAACAGGCTGCCCAGGTAGATGACGCCAAACCACAGCAGCACCGGCCCCAGCAGGGCCAGCAGCAACAAGCCGCGGCGGCGGTACAGCAGGTCGGAAACTCGCCGTTGCCAGCTGGGTTGCGGTGCGGGCAGGGCCAGCGTGTTCACCCCAGGTTCCTCGTCGGGCGCATCGCAGGGCGGTCAAAGTCTTGGCGGCGGGCGAGCGTTTTCATGGGCTGCGCAGCGCATGCAAGGCGCCATCGTCCCAGTGCAGATGGACCTGGTGGCCCATGTCAGGTGCAACGCAGCCGGCGGGCAAGTCGGCCTGCAGTTGGGTGTCACCCAGGTCCACGCGCAACCGGGTGAAGCTGCCGAAGTACTGCACCTCGGCCACGCTGCCCTGCGCACGCGCCTGGGCTGGGCTGCCCAGCGTGATGCGCTCGGGCCGCAGCATGGCGGCGGCCTGACCCGTCAGGCGCTGTGCCACTGCGCCTTCCAACACATTGGCCGCGCCCACGAATTGCGCCACGAAGCGTGTTGCAGGGGTGTCGTAGATCTGCTGCGGTGTGGCCACCTGCTCCAGCCGGCCCTGGTTGAAGACACCGATGCGGTCGCTCATCGACAGCGCTTCGTGCTGGTCGTGCGTGATGAAGATGAAGGTGATGCCCAGTCGCCGCTGCAGCGCCTTCAGCTCGCTTTGCATCTGCTCGCGCAGCTTCAGGTCCAGCGCGCCCAGCGGTTCGTCCAGCAACAGCAATTTCGGCTGGCTGATCAGCGCCCGGGCCAGGGCCACGCGCTGGCGCTGGCCGCCCGAGAGTTGTGCCGGCCGGCGCTCACCCACGCCCGGCAACTGCACCAGGGCCAGCAGTTCGTCGGCCTTGGCTTCACGCTGGGCGCGTGGCATCTTGCGCACCGTCTTTTGCACCATCAGCGGGTAGGCCACGTTGTCGCGCACGCTCAGGTGCGGAAAGAGCGCGTAGTCCTGGAACACGGTGTTCACCGGTCGTGCATAGGGCGGCAGCAAGGACACGTCCTGCCCATCGATCAGGATGCGCCCGGCCGTGGGCAGCGTGAAGCCGCCGATCATGCGCAGCACGGTGGTCTTGCCAGAGCCCGAAGGTCCCAGCAAGGTGAAAAACTCACCGGCAGCGATCTCCAAGTCGACGCCGTCGACCGCACGCACCGCCTGCGGGCCGGTGCCAAAGATGCAGGAGACGCGGTCGAGGCTGACCGCTGCGCTCACCGCCCGCCCAGCACCGCGATGTAGTCAGACGCCCACTTGTGATACGGCACGCAGGCGTTGTTCTGGCTCTTGCACTGCGTGACAGGCGTGCGCCAGAAGCTGATCTTGTCGAAGTCGTTGAAGCCTTGGCGGGCGCAACCATCGTCGCCCAGCAGCTTGTTGCC